>JBAXIA010000075.1:0-13895 GCA_037138615.1 Mycobacteriaceae bacterium
CCATCACGGCCCCCTTCGGTGGCGGGTTCAGCGATTCACTTGACTGACGGATCACACCACCATGGCAGCAATTTCGGACCCAGTCCGGCGATCTGGCCTAATCCGCCGACTGGAGTGGGGTGGCTCAGGTCCGCCGCAGTATCGTTTGCAGCAACTCTGGCTCGCCTTCGAATCCCTGCGGAGGTTACGTGGCACCCGATATCGGCTCCAGTCCCGAGCCACCCACGGCGCGCATCGGACACGACCGGCGCGACCCGTACGGCTGGATCGCCGAGCCGACCGCGGAGTTGATCGGCCTACTCGATGCCGAGCGTGCCTACTACGAAGCCCGGACCGCACCGCTGGCCGAACTGCGCGCAGTGCTCGCCGCGGAGATGACCGCGCGGGTGCCGGACCGCTCCGAATCGGCGCCGTGGCGGGACGGGGTTTTCACCTACCGAAACGTGCACGAGGCCGGCGCCGAGTTCCCCGCCCTGATTCGGCTGGTCGGGGACGGCCCACACGAAACAGTGATCGACCTACAAACAATCGCCGACAACCATCCCGGCGCCGAGTTCCACCCCGGCGAGCTACAGGTGAGTCCGGACGGATCAACGCTGGCCTGGTCGTGCGATGTCGTCGGCGACGAACGGTATCGCCTGCGGTTCCGGGATCTGCGGACCGGAACCGACCTCTCCACAGTGATCGAGGCGACCATTCCATCTGGCGGCTGGAGCGCCGACGGGTCAACGTATCTGTATCTGCGCACCGACGCCGTGAATCGGCCACATCAGGTATGGGCGCACCTACTGGGCACCGACCCCACGACGGACAGACTGGTATTCACCGAGCCCGACGAGCGGTTCGATGTCTGTGTCGACGTCACCCGCTCGGGGGCATGGTTCGTAATCACCGCGTGGTCGCGAACCACCTCTGAGGTTCACTTGCTGTCGACCGCGAACCCCTTTGGCGCACCCGTCTTGGTCCGGCCGCGGGAACATCTCGTCGAGTACCGCGTCGAACATGCGCCCGGGCCAGAGGGCGACCGTCTCCTCATTGTGACCAACCTCAATGCTGAATCGTTCCGTATCGCCACCGCACCGGTCGACACGCCCGGTGAGTGGAGCGACTACGTGGCCGAAGATCCGGCGACACGCGTCCACCGTGTGGACGCCTTCGGTTCGGCGGTTGTCATATCGGCCAGACGCGACGGAGTCGGCATGATGACGGTGCGGCCTTACGCTGGCGCACCATACGACATTTGGCCGGATGTTCCCGGCGGCCTGGTGACACCGGGCCGCAACGAGATATTCGATGCCGACTTCGTGACCGTTGTCCAGCAGTCGTTCATCAAGCCCACCCGTCACGAAGATATCGACATTGCATCCGGTTCCCGCGGTCTTCGTCACACAGAGCAGATCGTTGGTCTCGACTCAGGCGCCTACACCCAGGAACGCCACCTCGCCCCGGCGCCCGACGGCACCCAGGTACCCGTCGTCGTCGTACGACGGCACGATGTCGAACTCGACGGTGCCGCACCACTGTTCCTCTACGGCTACGGCTCCTACGAAGTGTGCACCGACCCCGACTTCGGCTACGACTGGTGGCGCTCGCTGCCCTCACTGCTGGACCGCGGCGCTGTGTGCGCATTCGGCCAACCCCGCGGTGGTGGCGAGATGGGCCGACGCTGGTGGCTGGACGGACATCTGCGGGGCAAACCCAACACCTTCGATGATCAGGCAGCCGTTGCCGATTTCCTTGCCCGCGGTCTCATCGACGGCACCCGGATCGTGACCCGTGGGTTGTCCGCCGGCGGCTTGCTGCAGGGCGCGCTGTACTCCCGGCGGCCGGAACGTTTCGCCGGTGTGGTCGCCGAAGTGCCCTTCGTCGACGTGGTTACTTCGATGCTGAATCCCTCACTGCCGCTGACCATTCCAGAATGGGAGGAATGGGGCAACCCTGCCGACCCCGATGACTACGCCGTGTTGATGTCATATTCGCCGGTTGACAATCCGCCCGCGGTCCAGGCGCGGCCGGCGCTACTCGTCACCGGAGCCGTGCACGACACCAGGGTCTTAGTCCGAGAGCCCGCGAAGTGGGTCGCGACGCTTCGAGCAAGTGATCCTGACCGCGGTGTAGGTGTGGTTCCCAACTCACCGGTATCCCGGCGCACGGTTCTCTTTCGCGCCGAGACCGGTTCGGGCGCCCATGCCGGACCGGTCGGGCGCTATTCCCAACTCCATTACGAGGCCGAGATCTATGCCTGGGTACTCACCTGTTTCGGAGATGACAACCACACGGGGTACTACCGCCTGCGCTGACGTGCGATCTCGGCCAGAACGACACCGGCGGCGACCGAGGCGTTGAGTGATTCCGTCGGACCGGCCATTGGAATCGACACCACCGCGTCGCAGTTCTGGCGCACCAGCCGCGAAAGACCTTTACCCTCCGAGCCGACGACTAACACCATCGGACCACCGGCATCGAACCCATCAATCGCGGTGTCCCCGTCGGCATCGAGTCCGACGACCCGAACACCGGCCTCGGCCCACTGAATGAGTGTGCGGTTGAGGTTAGTGGCACGGGCCACCGGCACCCGTGCCGCCGCGCCAGCGCTGGTGCGCCAGGCCACCGCGGTCACCGACGCCGATCGCCGTTGCGGGATCAGCACACCATGCCCGCCGAAGGCGGCAACTGAGCGAATGATGGCCCCGAGGTTGCGCGGATCGGAGATGTTATCCAACGCAACCAGCAGTGCGGGTTTGACATCACTGGTGGCAGAGGCCAACAGATCGTCGGGGTGCGCGTACCCGTACGGCGGAACCTGCAGGGCGATGCCCTGATGCAAACCGTTGGAACTCATCCGGTCGAGGTCGTGGCGCGGCACCTCCAGGATCGGGATGCCACGGTCGGCAGCAAGGGTGACAGACTCGGTCAACCGCTCGTCGGCTTCGGCGCCGAGAGCGACGTAGAGCGCTCCGGCCGGCGCGTTAGCCCGAAGGCATTCCAGCACCGGATTGCGGCCCAGAACCATCTCGGTTTCGTCGGTGGGCTTGTTGTATGTCTTACGGGCCTGTTGGGCGGCACGTTTTGCGGCGGGGTGATGGGGCCGCATGCGAGCGGGTGGGGTGGCACCACGACCTTCGAGACCGCGTCTGCGGACACCTCCGGAGCCCACCGTCGGTCCCTTTTTGGTGCCCTCCTTGCGGATTGCACCGCGCCGCTTCGAATTACCCGCCATTTGATGTGGCCTCTCCATCGGCCAGCGCCCACTGCGGACCGTCGGCGGTGTCGGTTACGTCAATGCCGGCCGCTTTGAGCCGATCGCGAATCTCGTCGGCGCCAGCCCAGTCACGATCACGACGCGCATCATCGCGGCGCCGTAATTCGGCGGCAACAAGGACATCGACGGCGGCCAGTGCGGCTGCGGTCTCATCCCGGGTCTCCCAAAGCGGGTCGAGCGGATCGCAGCCCAAAATTGCCGTCATCGCGCGTATTTCGCCGGCTTTGGCCAGCGCCGTGTCATGATCTCCGGCCTCCAAGGCGCGGTTACCGTCGGCTCGGGCGGCATGCACCTCGGCAAGCGCGGCAGGAACTGCCAGATCGTCGTCGAGTGCGGTGCCGAACTTCTCCGTCCAGGTGGTCGGAACCACCGAACCCACCCGCGTTCGAACCCGGTGCAGGAATTCTTCGATGCCGGCGTAGGCCTTGGCCGCGTCCTGCAGGGCCGTCTCGGAGAACTCAAGCATCGAGCGGTAGTGGGCGCTGCCCAGGTAGTAGCGCAGCTCGGCCGGCCTAACCCGTTGCAGCACAGCAGGAATCGCCAGAACATTGCCAAGCGACTTGCTCATCTTTTCACCGCCCATGGTGACCCAGCCGTTATGCAGCCAGAAGTTGGCGAAGCCGTCGCCGGCAGCACGAGCCTGAGCGATCTCGTTCTCGTGGTGCGGGAAGACCAGATCCATGCCGCCGCAGTGGATGTCGAAGTCTGCACCGAGATATTCATGCGCCATGGCCACGCATTCGGAATGCCATCCCGGGCGGCCGCGGCCCCAGGGTGTCGGCCAGGACGGCTCCCCTGGTTTGGCGCCCTTCCACAGGGTGAAGTCCCGCTGGTCGCGCTTTCCGGTTCCAACACCCTCGCCCTGGTGGACATCGTCGATCCGGTGGCCGGAAAGTTTTCCGTAGTCGCCGAAGCTCTGCACGTCGAAGTAAACGTCACCGTCGCCGGTGTAGGCATGCCCGGTATCGACCAATCGCTCGATGAGTTCGACGATCTGGGTGATGTGTCCGGTAGCGCGAGGTTCTGCCGACGGCGGGAGTACTCCGAGAGCGTCGTAGGCCGCCGCAAACGCCCGTTCATGGGTGGCCGCCCACTCCCACCAGGGACGGCCGGCCTCAGCGGCCTTGGTGAGGATCTTGTCGTCGATATCGGTGACATTCCGGATGAACGCCACGTCGAAACCTTTGGCCAACAGCCACCGACGCAGCACATCGAAAGCCACCCCGCTGCGGACGTGGCCGATGTGCGGCAGACCCTGCACGGTGGCCCCGCACAGATAGATCGACGCCTTCCCCGGCCGCAGCGGCACGAAGTCACGCACGGCACCGGTATAGGTGTCGTGCAGGCGCAGACCGACGGCTCCGGTGGTCACGACGTCGCAGCTTACCGGGAGGCCGTGATGACCAGGGCGGTCGCAATGGCAGCTATACCTTCACCGCGTCCGGTCAGCCCGAGTCCGTCGGTGGTGGTGGCCGAGACCGACACCGGCGCGCCGAGCAGATCGCTGAGCAGTATTTGGGCCTGGGCTCGGCGCGGGCCGACTTTCGGACGGTTGGCGATGACCTGGACGGCGGCATTGCAGGCTGTGAATTCACTCGCAATGAGCAGATCTCGGACATGGGCGAGCATCTGGGCGCCGGTGACACCGCGCCACTGCGGTTGGTCGACGCCGAACACGCTGCCGAGATCACCGAGGCCAGCCGCCGAAAGCAGTGCGTCGCACAACGCGTGGATCGCAACGTCGCCGTCGGAATGACCGGAGCAGCCGTCGGCACCGTCGAACAGCAGGCCCAGTAGCCAGCAGGGCCGGCCGCGTTCGATGGGGTGCACATCGGTGCCGATGCCGACCCTGGGCAGTGGCGCACTCATGAGTTCAGCACCACCCTGGCCAACCGCAGATCGAGCGCAGTAGTGATCTTGAAAGCCAACGCATCACCGGCCACCGTGTGCACGGGCGTACCCAGGCGCTCCACCAGGGATGCATCATCGGTGCCGACGAAACTTCCGGAGTGTTGGTAGGCACGCCGTAGCAGAGCGGTCTCGAATCCCTGCGGGGTCTGCACCGCACGCAACCCGGCCCGCTCAGGCGTTCCCAGAACGACGCCGTTGGCATCGACAGCCTTGATGGTGTCGGCTACCGGCAGTACCGGGATCACGGCCTGCATGCCGTCTCGCAGGGCGCCAACCACGCGCCGTATCGACTCGATCGGCGTCAGCGGACGGGCAGCATCGTGAACGAGGACGAACTCCGGATCTCCGATCACCTCCAGAGCACGCCGCACGCTCTCATGGCGTTCGCCGCCGCCCTCGACGACGGTGGCACGTTCGCCGAGCAGCACCGCGGTCTCATCGACGCGATCCGCGGGGGTGGCAACCACCACCCGATCGATCACACCCGAGGCCAGCAGACCGTCGACGGCGTGCTCAAGCATGATCCGGCCGCCAAGTTCTACGAACGCTTTGGGCACACCGGCTCCGAGTCGTTCACCAGAGCCGGCGGCTGTAACGACCGCGACCGTACCGGACACCACGCCCTCAGGTCAGTCAGGAAGCGGCGGCCAGAACCTCATCGAGGATGGTCATAGCCTTCGCGTCATCAGTGTTCTCGGCCAGGGCAAGCTCGCCGACAAGGATCTGACGCGCCTTGGCAAGCATCCGCTTCTCGCCGGCCGACAGGCCGCGTTCTTGATCGCGGCGCCACAGGTCACGGACCACCTCGGCAACCTTGTTCACATCACCGGAGGCAAGCTTCTCCAGATTGGCCTTGTAACGGCGCGACCAGTTGGTCGGCTCCTCGGTGTGAGGAGCACGCAGCACCTGGAAGACCTTGTCGAGTCCCTCCTGGCCGACCACGTCACGCACGCCGACGTACTCGGCGTTATCTGCGGGCACCCGAACGGTCAGATCACCCTGGGCCACCTTCAGGACGAGGTACTCCTTCTGTTCGCCCTTGATGGTCCTGGTTTCGATCGCTTCGATCAATGCAGCACCGTGATGTGGATAGACAACGGTGTCTCCGACCTTGAAAATCATCAGATTCGAGCCCCTTTCACATGCCAATGTTAGCACGGCACCTGGCAGTGCGTTGAACAACTGTGCAGGTCAGGGGCACCATAGGTGAACAGTGGGGGTTGACAGGTCGGAAAATTCGTGCAACGCGGGCGGTTTGCGCCGCCCGTCGGGGCGCGCCAGCACACTCGAACTCCTCGGCTACCGCCGGGCCCCGCTACCTACTACTGTCGATAGTCGAACCGTGCCGGCTGACATCGTGTCGGCCGCGCTTCCCGAGCAGGAGGCCGCTGTGAACCGCTTGAAGAACCGCCTCTGTGCCGCATCTGCGGGCCTGGCAGCCACCGGCCTGATCCTCACCGGCTGCGGCTCCGGGCAAATCTCGCAGACCGCAGGTCAGGAATCCGCCGTTAACGGCACCTCTGCCAACGCCAAGAACATCGCACTGCGCAATGTCCAACTGCTCGCGGTGCAAAACGGGGACTTCCTGCAGCCGGGGATCACGGTGCCATTGCTGTTCGTGGCGGCCAACGGCTCGCCCGATGTCAACGACAAACTTGTGGGTATCACCTCCGACATCGGCACAGTGGTTGTGACCGGTGACGGTGCAATCCCGGCCGGCGATGCCCTGCTCGTTGGTCCGCCCATGGGGCAAACCGAGGCGATGGGCAGCGCGATACCGCCTACAGCCGAGGTGCTGCTGAGCAAGCCGATCACCAATGGGCTCACGTACAACTTCACCTTCACCTTCGATAAGGCCGGACAGGTCGTCGTGGCGGTGCCGATCTCAGCAGGCGAAACGCCCCGCCAGTAGTCAGCTGCACGGGAGGGGCTGACACTCCCCCGCGCGCATCCGCAGAACTGTCGGCCTCGACCGCTAGCGTCAGCGTTGTGGCCAAACCTCGCGCGCAGTATCGCTGCTCGGAATGTCGGCACATGACTGCGAAATGGTTCGGACGATGTCCTGAGTGCGAGACGTGGGGCACCCTCGACGAGGTCGCTGCTCTGACCACCGTGGGCGGCACCGGGCAGCGCAGCACAGTGCCGTCGACACCGGCCGTGCCACTCACTTCCATAGACCCTGATCGCACCCGCCACTTCCCCACCGGCGTAAGCGAACTCGACCGAGTGCTCGGCGGTGGTGTGGTGCCCGGCTCGGTCAGCCTGCTGGCCGGGGATCCCGGAGTTGGCAAGTCAACCCTATTGCTCGAGGTTGCTCATCGCTGGGCGCAGGCGGGGCGGCGCGCCCTCTATGTCTCAGGCGAGGAGTCGGCGGGCCAGATTCGAATGCGCGCCGAGCGCACCGGCAGCAGCCACGACGAGGTGTTCCTGGCCGCCGAGTCCGATATCAACACGGTGCTCGGTCACATCGAGGCCGTGAGTCCGAGCCTGGTTATCGTCGACTCGGTGCAGACCATGAACTCCAGCGACACCGACGGGGTGGTGGGCGGGGTCACCCAGGTACGCGCCGTGACAACGGCACTGACCGCCGCCGCGAAATCCAGCGGTGTGGCCATGGTTCTCGTCGGGCACGTCACCAAGGACGGCGCGATCGCGGGTCCCCGCTCTCTCGAGCACCTGGTTGACGTCGTACTGCACTTCGAGGGTGACCGCAATACCGCTCTCCGCATGGTCCGCGGAGTCAAGAACCGCTATGGTGCGGCTGACGAGGTCGGCTGTTTTCTATTGCAGGACAGCGGAATCCAGTGTGTGGCCGATCCATCCGGTTTATTCCTGGATCAGCGACCGGAGCCAGTACCGGGCACCGCGGTAACGGTGACGCTGGACGGCAAGCGTCCCCTGATTGGCGAGATCCAGTCACTGTTGGCCAAGCCGGCAAACCCGGGCGCGCCGCGGCGCGCTGCAGTCAGCGGCATCGATCAGGCGCGGGTCGCGATGATCATCGCCGTACTGGAGAAGCGAGCCATGGTGCCAATCGGCGCGATGGATATCTACCTATCCACCGTAGGCGGTATGCGGATCACCGACCCGTCTGCTGATCTTGCAGTGGCAATGGCGATGGCCTCGGCGTTCACCGACAGGCCACTGCCGGCCACGACCGTGGTGATCGGTGAGGTCGGTTTGGCGGGGGACCTTCGCCGAGTGACGGGTATGGATCGCCGGTTAGCCGAGGCCGCCCGACTGGGGTTCACCACCGCACTCGTGCCGACCGGCTGCGGAACGTCGCCGAAGGGGTTGCGGACTCTGGAGTCCGCCACGATCAGCGATGCACTGCGTGCCATGGTGTCACTCACCGAGACGAGACTGCGGGCCGTGCCGACGGCGGTGAACCGGGACGGCCACACCCCGTAATCGCAGACCCGGTGGGCAACTATCGGCTGTGAACCTCAGGTCCGGTTCGCTCCGACCACTCGTTAGCGCCGATCAGCCGCCGGGAGCGGGCGCCGCACCGTCCGGCGCGGGTGCCTGCTCCCCGGCGGGCGGACCGGGCTGGGCAGGCACCGGTGGCGGCACGTCGGTGAGGATGAACGGCACCGAAGCCGACCGCAGATTGCCCAACTGGACAACCAGGTTGTAGGTGCCCGCGCCGATCGGCTCACGCGGCAGCGGGCACTGCGGAGCCGAGCCCATCCCGGTCCAGGTGACCTCAGTGGTCACCTGCTCCCCCGGGTTGAATGTTTTAACCAGGGTCTCGTTGGAGGGGGCGCAGTCGAGGTTGGACCACAGCCGGTTGTTGTCAAGCGCGTAGACGTAGGCGGCGAGCACCGCGGCTCCGACATCCCGCTTGCAGGCGACCAAACCAATGTTGGTGACGACCATGGTGAACTTCGGCTGGTCACCGATGAGGTACTGAGGAGCATTGGTGATGCCCTTGACCGCCAGCGTCGAGTCGGGGCAGTCATCGCCGGCCTGCAGTATCGGCGGGGGCTCAACGGCCGCGGTAGGCGTCGGAGTAGGGGCCGAACTGGACTCAGCTGGGGCGACGACAGGAGTCTTGTCTTCTGGCTGCGGGGTTTGGGTGGTCTCCGTTTTTGCGGTCTTGGCCGAATCTGAACCACCGAAGACGGCGAATGCGATTCCGGCGACCAGGGCTATGGCAAGCGCAGCGATACCGAGTGCGAGTCCTCTGCGCCGCCAGTAGACCTGGGGCGGAAGGGGGCCTTGCGGTTCGAGATCCAGCACGTTCTCACCGTAGGGCCAGGTCACTACGAGCCGTCCGATCCCGCCCGGCGTGTCGCTTTGTTCACCGGGGTTTTGCCGCTATTCGCCTATTTCGCCCAGATGCTCACGCAGCGTGACCCGGCCGTCGGCGAGGCGGTAGGTCAACCCGACGATCGCCAGCTCCCCACGGTCGACCCGGTCGGCGATCTCGGTGGACCGCG
Organism: Mycobacteriaceae bacterium; assembly: GCA_037138615.1. Taxonomy (GTDB): domain Bacteria; phylum Actinomycetota; class Actinomycetes; order Mycobacteriales; family Mycobacteriaceae; genus Mycobacterium. Next base: position 9,616 of record JBAXIA010000075.1, read on the forward strand.
CCAGTAACTGGGTGCCGGTCTCGATGACGTGACGGGTCTCAAATTCGTCGACCCGCGTCAATCCCTCACGGCGGCCCAGCATTATCGACGGAGTCACCCGCTCCACGACATCGCGGACGAACCCGCCGGGTACCCGCCCGTCGTCGAGGGCGTCGAGGGTCGCCTGCACCGCACCGCAGCTGTCGTGGCCGAGTACGGCAATCAGTGGCACGTCGAGCACCGTCACCGCATATTCGATCGAGCCGAGCACCGCCGAGTCGACGACGTGGCCAGCGGTGCGCACCACGAACATGTCGCCCAGGCCCTGATCGAAGATGATCTCGGCAGCCACCCGACTGTCGGCACACCCGAAGACCACAACAGTCGGCCGCTGCGCGACCGCGAGACTGGCCCGATGCTCGATGCTCTGGCTGGGATGCTCGGGGCGGCCCGCGACGAACCGCTCGTTACCCTGCTTGAGTGCCATCCACGCTGCCGCAGGACTGGTATTCGCCATGCCCCCCATCTTGCACGGTCGCCGAAACGTCCGGCCGATGAGCATCCCCGCCGCGGATCTTCTCGAGTGGTACGCACAGGCCAAGCGTGAGCTTCCGTGGCGCGCTCCCGGTGTCAGCGCGTGGCAGATTCTGGTCAGCGAGTTCATGCTGCAGCAGACCCCGGTGGCCCGGGTATCGCCGATCTGGGTTGACTGGGTCGCGCGATGGCCGACCCCATCGGCGACGGCGGCGGCCGGCGCCGCTGATGTGCTGCGGGCCTGGGGCAAGCTCGGCTATCCGCGACGGGCCAAAAGACTTCATGAATGCGCCGTCGTGATCGCCAACGATCACGGCGACGTGGTGCCCGACGACGTGGACACTCTCCTGGGCCTACCCGGGGTCGGTGCCTACACCGCACGTGCCGTGGCCTGCTTCGCTTACCGCAAGCGGGTACCCGTCGTCGACACCAATGTGCGTCGGGTGGTGGCACGCGCAGTACAGGGTCGGGCCGACGCCGGAAATCCGTCGACTGTGCGTGATCACGCGGAGGTGGCTGCCCTGTTGCCGAACGATGCTCTGGCAGCTGAGTTTTCGGCCGCGCTGATGGAGTTGGGCGCGACGGTGTGCACCGCCCGCGCGCCCAAGTGCGGGATATGTCCACTTACGGCGTGCGCTTGGCGTGACACCGGCTATCCGGCGGGCGACGGGCCGCCGCGGCCCGCACAGCGCTTCGCCGGAACCGATCGGCAGGTTCGAGGGAAATTGCTCGACGTTCTTCGGGCGAGTTCGGTGCCGGTGCCGCGAGCACACCTCGATGTTGTGTGGCTGACCGACACCGCGCAGCGCGACCGAGCTCTTGATTCGCTGCTGATTGATGGGTTGGTCGAGCAGACGGCGGACGGCCGTTTCGCCCTGGCAGGCGAAGGCGACGATGCGCGCCCGTAGGGCGTGAGGAGGAGCCGAGCAGACAACACCCGAAGGCGACGATGCGCGCCCCTAGGGCGCGGAAAGAAGGACATGAATACATTCGCAACATTCGGAGCCGGAATCTCGGTCGCGGCGGGAGCGCTCGGCTTCTTATGGCCACAACAGGTCAGCAAGGCCATCGGCCTCGGTCTGCCGTCGCAACTGGCAATCTCGGAATTTCGCGCCACCTACGGCGGGCTGTTTATGGGTGCCGGCCTGGCAGTGTTGATCATCGGGTCCAGCGACGCGGCGAGGGTGCTGGGCGCCGCCTGGGCCGGGGCCTTCATCGCGCGAGCTGCATCGGTCGTCATCGACCGATCACGGTCGAAGGAGAACATAATCGGCCTCGTCATCGAGGCGGCAGTCGCCGCACTACTCATTCTCGGCTAGAACCACAGCGTCAGTCCCTGGGCAACGACCCAACGAACGCCTCGACCGCCCGGCGATAGTCCACCGGTGCGTCATCGTGAACCAGATGGCCCGCCCCGTGCACCCGCACGTAGCTGGCGCGATCGCCGGCCAACTCGGCCATCCTGGTCATCTGCCCGGGTGGGACAACCGAGTCCCCGGCCTCGATCAGCAGGACCGGCGCCTGCACAGCACGCCACTGCGACCAGTAATCCCGGGTTCCCCACTCCGCTGCAATCGCAATCCAGTGCTGAGGCTTACCGTGTAGCTGCCAGCCGGTCGGCGTGCGGTCAAAGGCCTCGAGAAAGTATCGACCGGCGACAGGTCCGAATTCGGCTAAAACCGTTTCGGCAGAATCGAATTCCTCCGGCAGGGCATGCAGCCACGGCTCCCATTGCCCAACGGTTCGGCCGACGAAATCGGCCGCCATGTCCTCGACCACCAACGCGCTCACCAGATCGGGACGCGCAGCTGCCAAACACCACGAATGCAGCCCGCCCATCGAGTGGCCGATCAATATTGCAGGCACCTCAAGGGCGCCGACCGCCCCTGCCAGCTCGGCAACAAAGCGCTCAGTACTGATCGGCTCGGCGTCGTCGACATCACGACCGCGATGCCAGGGCGCGTCGTAGGTGTAGACCGAACCGAGCCGGGTCAGCCAGGGCAGCTGACGCGACCATGTGCTGCCCCGGCCCATCAACCCGTGGACGAGCACCAGCGGCCGACCGGTACCGCCGTGGTGGGTCAGGGCAGAGCTCACCGTTCCATCTTGGCCCGAGTCGGCCGTCTGGCGGGCGCGGTAGCCTTGGCGACATGACCGTGGTGAAGATCAACGCAATCGAGGTGCCGCCGGGCGCAGGCCCCGAGTTGGAGAAACGATTCTCCAATCGCGCCCATGCGGTCGACAACCAGCCGGGCTTCCTCGGGTTCCAGTTGCTTCGCCCGGTCAAGGGCGACGACCGCTATTTCGTCGTGACCCAGTGGGAGTCCGAGGAGGCCTTTGCGGCCTGGGCCGCGGGCCCGGCAATAGCCGCCCACGCCGGCGAGCGAGCCAATCCGGTATCCACCGGTTCTTCGCTGCTCGAGTTCGAGGTTGTGCTGGACGTTGCCCGGTCCAACGCACAGGGCTAGCGCGCGCCAACCCTTCCGGCGCGCGGTGGTATTGGCCACCACGCTGACAACCGCGGCCGGCCTGATGACCGGTTGTGCGTCTCCGAGCGCACCTGCAGCCAATCCCGACGTAAGGATCGAGACGAATACCCCGCAGGGTGTGCGGGCCAAGCAGGTCATGGACATGCTGAACTCCGACTGGCCGATCGGACAGGTCAGCGTCAAGACGTTGGCCGCCCCCGATATGGTGGACCCAATCGAGGCAACCATGGAGTCATTGTGGTGGGACCGCCCCTACACGCTGACAGGGGTGGAAATCGGCGCGGGCTCGGCCCGGCTGCATCTGCTCACCTCGTTCGGGTCGCGCGAGGACATCGAACTGCGAACCAACGACCAGACCATGGTGAGCCGCATGGTGGTCACCCCCCAGAAGCCGGCGATCAACTCCTGGCAGGACATCGACACCGCCCTCAGACAAACCGGAGCTCGCTACTCGTATCAGGTCTCCAAGGTCAACGACGGAAACTGCGACAAGATCGCCGGCACCAACACCGGTGAATCCCTACCCCTCGCTTCGATTTTCAAAACGTACGTACTGTTCGCGGTTGAGGACGCAGTGCTGGCCGGAACGCTGCGTTGGAATGACACAGTGACCATCACCAGTGAGGCAAAAAAGCTCGGGTCCTCGGGATTCGACAAGCTCCCCGCCGGCACGCAGATCACGGTCCGCCAGGCAGCAGGCAAGATGATCGCGACCAGTGACAATATGGCCACCGACCTGTTGATCGCGCGCCTCGGCACTCCAGCCATCGAGCAGGCACTGGTCCGTGCCGGTCACCACGACCCGGCCAGCATGACGCCCTTTCCCACCATGCGCGAACTTTTCTCAGTGGGCTGGGGCAACCCGGACGTCCGAGAGCAGTGGAAGGCGGCCACTCCCGCCGATCGGGCGGCGTTGCTGCAAGAAGCCAATTCCCGCCCCTACGAACCCGATCCGCAACGGACTCACGCACCCGGCTCGGCCTATGGCGCCGAGTGGTACGGCAGTGCGGAGGACATCTGCCGCGTGCACGCGCGGCTACAGCACAACGCCGTTGGCCCGGCCGCGCCGGTACGCGCCATCATGTCCGAGATCCCCGGCATCGACCTGGACCGCTCCGAGTGGCCCTATATCGGTGCCAAGGCCGGAAACCTGCCGGGTGACCTGACATTCAGCTGGTATGCGATCGACCGCACCGGCCAGGCATGGGTGGTCAGCTTCCAACTAAACTGGCCGCGGTACCACAGCCCCAATGCCGGTGGCTGGGTGATGACGATCAT
>JBAXIA010000076.1:0-13854 GCA_037138615.1 Mycobacteriaceae bacterium
GGCCAAGCCCGCCGGTTCCGTATTTCGGCACTTTTGCCGAAACCAATATCCGGCTTTACTCCATCGACGACCACGGCCGTCACGGCGTGTTGTTCCTGTCGCTGGAAACGACACGTCTCGCAGTGGTTGCTGCGGTGCGTATCGCGATGGGCATCCCCTACACGTGGGCGTGGATGCGGATCACCCGATCAGCAGAGGCGATCAGCTACGAGAGCCTGCGGCGTTGGCCTCAGCGCGGCCTGCTCAGCCAGCTGACGATCAGCCCCGGCGGACCGGTGCAACCGACACCCCTGGAGGTCTGGTTGACCGCCCGCTGGGGAGCGCACACCCGCAAGGCCGGCCGAACCTGGTGGGTGCCCAACGAACACGAGCCGTGGCCGCTGCGGTCAGCGACGATCTTCGAACTTTACGACGAGTTGTTGGCCGCCAGCGGTGTGCGGCCGGCCGGAGAGCCGTTGCGTGCGCTGTACTCCCCAGGGGTCCACACCCGGTTCGGACGCCCCACCCTCGTCAGCTGAGATCCGGCAACGCCTCCAGCGCCCCGGTGTCAAGCACATGGCTGCTGTGCCGATCCAGCATCGTCAGGAACATCTCGTCGCCGCGCTCGGTGCGCACCACCAACATCGAAGAGACGATCGACATCATCACGCCGAAGAAACTCTGGCGTCGCACGCCCTCGCGGACTTCATCGAGCGTCAGCGGCGGGCTGGACCCCAGACCTTCGTGGTAGGCCTGCAGTAGTTCGTCGTAATGAGCCCGGCGATCTTTCACCAGAAGCGCACAGCCGATGAAATACGCGACGTCAGTCATGGCGGGTCCCCAGGTGACGGTCTGCCAGTCCACCACCGTGAGATCGCGTAGCGAGCCGGGCCGGCCGAAAAGCATATTGTCCAAGCGGTAATCGCCGTGGACGAGTCCTTTCACCCGGTCGGCTTCCTCGGCGACATAGGCGTCGAAGCCGTTGACCAGGCGCTCACACACCTCGCGCTGCTCACTGGTGATCGCCTCTCCGTAGCGGTCGGCGAAGCCGGCATACAACGCGGTAATCAGGTCCTGCTTCACGGGTGTCTCCCGGTTGAGCCATTCCGCATCGGCGAGTGCCTCGCTGCCGATCAATGGCGCGTGCAGACGGCCCAGTTGGCTCAGGGCAAGTTTCGCGTCGGCGATCGTCGTTCCGAGGATCTCATCGCCGACCTCTGCCGGAGCCGCGTCATCGAGCAGAAGTGCGAAGTAGCCTGTCTCCGGTTGGTAATCGGAGTGATAGCAGCGCGCGATCGGCCCGCCGGATCGCGCACTCAGCCCCGGCGCAACTTCGGAGTAGAACCGGACTTCCCGCTCATAGAGTCCGAGAGCATGTCCGGTTTGCCTGCTCACCGGATCGGTGGCGGCGACCTTCAGAACGACCGAATCCGGGCCCTGTTCTCCCGAGGAGTAGGTGAGCGCAATTCGGTAGCACTCGCTCATCTGCCCGGTGCCGATGCGATCGATGACGAAGTCACTCACCTGTCCCGAGCCGATGGCCTCGGTCAACCAGTCGGCAGTCAGATCACCGGGGCGTTCGATCATCGCGCTACCAGATCTACTGTTCCGCCAACGAGAAGCCCACCCAGGCCTTGCGGCGGTGCGGATGTGGGTCATATTCCACGTGCGTGTGCCGGTCGAACACCAAGACCGGACGCTCCTCGGGGTTATAGACCGGCCAGTCGTCGCCGGGCACCCCGGTGTGGGCGAACTCGTTCCACCGGGTCTGGACCTGATGGCTGACCTTGACCGCGGCACGCTGGTCCACCCCCGCGGTCAGCACTGCACCCACCCGGGAGCGATAGATGCCGAAGACCGCCAGCAGTTCGGTCGCATGCGTGGCGCCGAGACCGGTCCAGTGCAGCGTTCGCGGCGCGAAGTCGTAGCGGTAGACGTAGGTCGGCGCCAACTTGGCATGCGCCTCGGCGATCTGCCAGGCCGCCGTGTTGAAGATCATGTCGCCACCGAACTGCACGCAGGCGTGCGGGTGCGGATAGTGCGGGTAGGCGGCCAGCACGCGTTCGCGCACCTCGGGCGGAGTACGGGCCAAAAACCTCTCGATGGCGTGCTCTGTAGTCGGCAGCAGTTTCATGAACCGGGTGAACAGCTTGCCTTCGTCGGCATTGGTGCCGACGATGAGCGGAATCTTGTGCGCTGTGCCCTGTTTCATCGCCTCGAACGGTTCCAGCGGCAGGAACTCGTCGCCACAGGTGGGCCCGACCGGCGCGGCGCCCATCATCGAATCAATGCTCGTGGTCATCACGGTGTCCATGGCGCTTACCAGATCGGCCGGGCGTGCCCTCAACAAAGCGGCCGCGGCGTTACCCCGCTCGATCCCGAGTACGTCGATGAATCGGCTGGCGAATTCGGCCGCGACATCAGCATCACCGACCATCCCAGACGCGGGGCTCTCTGCAATAGCCTGTGCAAAAAGGCCTTTCGCATCTGGGACCGCTAGCAGTGTGGCCACCGCATGCGCCCCGGCGCTCTCGCCAAAGATCGTCACATTGTCTGGGTCGCCGCCGAACGTCCCGATGTTCTCCCGCACCCAGCGCAGTGCGGCCACCAGATCGCGGAGGAAGAGGTTGCTGTCGATGGTGGTGTCCCGGGTGGACAGCGACGACAGGTCCAGACACCCCAACGCGCCCAGTCGGTAGTTCACCGACACGTACACGCAGCCGCGCCGGACAAGCGTAGCGCCGTCGTAGAGCGGCGTGGCCGAGCTGCCCAGGATGTATCCGCCACCGTGGATGAAGAACATCACCGGCAACGGACCGCTGTCCGGAGCCGAACCGGACCACTTGGGAGTCACGACGTTGAGCGTGAGGCAGTCCTCGCTCATCGGCTGGTACTTCCCGAGCCCAGTCATGGTGTAGCGACGGGCCTGATGCGAGCAGTTGCCGAAGCTGTGGCAGGGCAACACGCCGGTCCAGGGTTGCACCGGCTCCGGGGCCCGGAACCGCAGTGGGCCCACCGGCGGGCGGGCGTAGGGAATCGAACGCCAGCGGTTCACGCCATCTCGGGTGAAGCCTTCGACCACGCCACTGGCGGTGGTGACTCGGACCGGGTGTTCGTGCATGCCCCGACGGTAGCGAACGACACCGCGCCCGACGCGCCTGACGTGGCACAACGCCGGAGGAGGCTAGCCTTGCGTGATGCGGATCGCGCTGTTATTCGCGGCGTCAGTGCTGGTAGCGGGCTGTTCCCAGCTGTCGGGAAATCCGCCGCACGCCACCCAACTCACCCCGATCACGCCGTCTCGCACCGCCGGATCCCCGTCCTCTACGCCGACGAGTACTTCGCCAACCTCGTCGCCGGCGCCCCAACCGGGTGCATCGATCGCCGAGGCGATCCGCTGGGTCGAGGCGGCAGGGCCGGTCGACAGTGCGGATTTTCACGTGGCACTGCGCGGCGGAACCACCACCTCCCTCGGCGATGATGTCGCCTTCACCACCCCATCCGGCACCAGTTGTATGACCGATATCCGGCACGGCTCGAAGGCCCTGGCCTGTTTGGTGAACCTGACCGACCCGCCACCGCAGCCCGCCGACTCCTACGGCGCATGGAAGGGAGGTTGGGTGGATTTCGACGGCGCCATGGTTCAGGTGGGCTCAGCCCACGGCGACCCGGGCCGATTCGGGGTTGGTCAGGGATCACCCATGCCCGCCGACAGGTCCCTGTCCTTCGGTGACTTCCGCTGCCGCACAAACACTTCGGTTCTGGTGTGCGTGAACTACGCCCACCAGACTGCGGTGTACTACAGCGACGACGGTATCGACACCTACGGCTGCACCCGTGAGCCCACTCCGCCGGCCGGTATCGGTATCTTTTACCGCTGCTGATTCAGCGCCAGCCGTCGGCGGCACGGGCGGCCCGCATCAATGCGGCGCACAGCTTCTTCAATTCAGCGGCCGGGGCGCCCTCCTCCACGGCGGTGGCGACGTCCTCCGCCGCGCAACGCACCTCGTACACGCGATCGGAAAGCTCAGCGGCTTCCTCGGGAGAGAGCACCACCGCGTCGGCCGGTACCGCGGTGTCCTTGACCATGGATCGCTGCTCATAAGCCCGCTGACGGCAGGATTGGCGGCAGTATTGTCGGCGTCGGCCCAGTCCGATATCGGGGACCTCGCGACCGCACCAGCGGCACGGCTGTGGGCGGGTGCGACGCGTCACGTGCTGAGACTAAACCGGTCACCCGCTCGGGCCGGTATCATCAGTGTTGAGTCGGGAGCCGCGCCGCATTCATTTCGCGGTCTCGATCCCGACCTAAAACTAAGGAGAATGACGATGGCTGATCGTGTCCTGAGAGGCAGTCGGCTCGGGGCCGTGAGCTACGAGACCGATCGCAACCATGACCTGGCACCCCGTCAGGTTGCGCGGTATCGCACCGAGAATGGTGAGGAGTTCGACGTCCCATTCGCCGACGACGCCGAAATCCCCGGTAACTGGCTGTGCCGCAACGGTCTTGAGGGAACCCTGATCGAGGGCAATCTGCCGGAACCGAAAAAGGTCAAGCCGCCCCGCACGCACTGGGACATGCTGCTGGAACGCCGGTCGATCGAGGAACTGGACGAACTGCTCAAAGAGCGTCTTGATCTGATCAAGACCAAGCGCCGCGGTTAGCTGACGGGGCCTCAGCGCCCCACGCCGCGGGCCCGGTCCAAACGTCCGCTGATGCCCCACTGGGCGACCTTGGTCATCGCCTCGCGAATATTGGAGCCACTCATCTTCGACACGCCGAGTTCGCGCTCGGTGAACGTGATCGGCACCTCAACCACGGTGAACCCGCTGTTGATGGTGCGCCAGGTCAGGTCGATCTGGAAGCAGTAGCCCTTGGAGTCGACCGTGGACAGGTCCAGCTTCTCCAAGGCCTCGCGCCGGTAGGCCCGATACCCGGCGGTGATGTCGTGAATTCCGACACCCAGCAGAAGCCGTGAGTAGGTATTGGCCGATTTGGACAGCACCAGCCGGCGCCAGGGCCAGTTGCGCACCGTCCCGCCGTCGACATAGCGGGATCCGATCGCCAGGTCGGCGCCGGTGTCGATGGCGTCGAGCAGCCGGTAGAGCTGTTCGGGGGCATGGCTGCCGTCGGCGTCCATCTCCACCAGCACGCTGTATTTGCGGGCCAGTCCCCAGGCGAATCCGGCCAGGTAGGCGGCACCGAGACCATCCTTGCCGGTGCGGTGCATGACGTGGATTCGAGCCGGATCGGTCAGCGCCAATTCGTCGGCGAGTTCGCCGGTGCCGTCGGGGCTGGCGTCATCCACGACCAGGACGTGTGTGTCGGGCTGGGCCTTGTGGACACGGCCCACGATCAGGGGCAGGTTTTCCAGCTCGTTGTAGGTCGGGATGATCACCAGGGTGCGCTGGCTGGGTGGTTCAGCGGCCTTCTTGGCCCGACCCTTGCCCTGGGTGCTCATGCGACTCCTCTGTCGTGACCCTCGGTCTGGCGGCGGCTGCGCCACCGGCGCACGAATCCACCATTCTGCAGTATCGCGGCGCCGATGGCCGCTACCGCGACCGCCACCAGAGCCCACTGCAGCGGCTCGGCCCACCCGGTGCCCGGGGTCTGGGCGGTCCGCAATCGGACCTCCACATCGAGGTAGGCGGGGCTGAAGAACGTGGTGCGGGCCAGTTCACGGCCATCGGGGGCGATTGCCGCACTGATGCCGGTGGTTCCGGCGACGAGGAGATAGCGGCCGTGTTCGACGGCTCTGAGCCTGGCGAACGCCAACTGTTGTTCGCTCATGGGTTGATCGAAGGTGGCGTTGTTGGTGGGCACGGTCAGCAATTCGGCGCCGTTGCGGACCGACTCGCGCAGCGCACGATCGAAGATGACCTCCCAGCAGGTGGCCACACCGACCGGCACCCCGGCGAGGTCCACGACGCCGCTGCCGCTGCCCGGGACGAAGTATCCGGCGCGGTCGGCCCACGAGGACAGATGCCTGAAGAACGATCGCCAGGGCAGATACTCGCCGAACGGTTGGACAATCTGCTTGTCGTGGCGTTCGCCGGGGCCGCCGGTGGGGTCCCAGACGATCATGGTGTTGGAGGCGGCCGGGTTGTCCGGCGTCGACTCCGGTCGTTCGACGACCGCGCCGACCAGGATCGGCACTCCGATCGCACGGGCAGCGACGGTAATCTGCGCGGCGGCATCGGGATTGGTCAGCGGGTCGATATCCGAGGAGTTTTCCGGCCAGATCACGAACTTCGGCTGCGGTGCCTCACCTGCCCTGACATCGTCGGCGAGTTGGAGAGTCTGACGGACATGGTTGTCCAGGACTGCGCGACGTTGACTGTTGAAGTCCAGACCCATCCGCGGCACATTGCCCTGAACCACGGCGACGGCGATCATCGGCTCGTCATCCACTGGCATGGCGGATCGCCGAACCGCGGGTGCGACCAGTGCAGTGGTGAGCAGCACCGCGCAGATAGCCGCGGCGGGGACGATCAGCGGGTGCCCGTGCGATCCTTCGCGGCGAATCCACCGGGCGATCTCGAGCGCCAGCGCGGACAGCGAGGTGGCAAGCAGGACGATTGCGAACGACACCAACGGCGCACCGCCCCAATGCGCCAGCGCCAAAAAGGGCCCGTCCGATTGGCTGAAAGCCGTTATTCCCCAGGGGAATCCACCGAATGGCACACTCGATTTAAGCCACTCCTGCATCGACCAGACGGTGGCTAACCACAGCGGCCAGCCCGGGAGACGCGCAACCAGGACCGCGAAGATGCCGAACACTGCGGGAAAGCAGGCCTCCATGACTGACAGCGCAATCCACGGCATCGGTCCGACCAGTCCACTGATCCACGGCAACAACGGAAGGTAGAACGCCAGGCCGAAAAGGAATCCGTAACCGAAGCCGCCCGCCGTCGTGGTCTGCGGATGCACCAGTACCCAGGTCAAGAACGCCAGCGCCGGCACGGCCGCCCACCACCACCCGACTGGCGGGAAGCTCACACACATCAGCAGGCCGGCCAGAACAGAAACACCAAGGCGCATCAGCCGCGGTATCAGGCTCGAAGAGAGCCGCGCTATGCGGTTACCCATGCAGCACCACGCCTCGGTGCACGGTCTGCAGGCAGTGCGGCAGTGGACCGCCCGCGTTCAGACGCGGGAGCGCCGGAACCCGGGATCTGGGGTCGGTGGACCACCGCTGCACAGTGTCGGCCGGCGCGCTGACGCCAAGGGCGCCGGTATCCCAGACTGCGTAGGAAGCGGGAGCGCCGGGGACGAGTGTGCCCGTGACACCGTCACGCACCCCGCCGGCCCGCCAGGCTCCGCGGGTTGCGGCGGCAAAGGCGGCCCGTACTGAGATGGCGCTGCCTGGTGTCTGGTGATGGCTGGCCGCCCGCACCCAGGACCAGGGGTCCATGGCGGTCACCGGGGAATCCGAGCCCAAAGCCAACCGCACACCCTTCGACGCTAACAGCGCCAACGGGTTGAGCATCCCAGCCCGATCGACCCCGAGGCGGCGTGCGTACATGCCGTCAGCGCCGCCCCACAGCGCATCGAAACTCGGCTGCACGCTGGCGGTGATCCCCCAGGCGCCGAGTTTGGCCGCCTGCTGCTCCGACACCATCTCCAGATGCTCCAGTCGGTGACCGCAGCGGGCTACCGCGGGTATCCCGAAGCGTTCAACAGCCCGCTCCAGGGCGTCGACCACCGCGGTGACGGCACCGTCGCCGATGACGTGGAAACCCGCTGTGACCCCCGCCTCGGTGCAGGCGAACAGATGCGCCGCAATTGCGTCAGTATCCAGATAGGTGTTTCCGGTGCTCCCCGGCTTGTCGGCATAGGTCGCGCACAACCACGCCGTGTGCGAACCGAGTGCGCCGTCGACGAACAGATCACCGGCGAGACCACGCGCACCGGTGGCCTCGATGAGCGCACGCGCCTGGTATGCACTGGACACCGCCTCACCCCAGTAGCCGACGACCTCGACACCGTGGTCCTGGGCGCGTAACTCACTGAAGTCCTCGGCACCGCCGATCTGCGGACCGGCGCACTCGTGAACCGCCACAATGCCGGCCGCGGCAGCCGCATCCAGAGCGGCGCGGCGGGCATCCGCACGTTGTCCAACGGTGAGAAGTCGGCGCGCTTCGGCGCGAACCAGGTGATGGGCTTGGGCCGAGAGCGGCAGTTGCGGATCGAATCCGGCTATCGTCGACAGTCCGGCGACCATGTCGCGCAACGCAGTTGAGGCAATCGCCGAGTGCACGTCGATGCGGGAAAGGTAAGCCGGACGCCGACCGACGACGGCGTCAATATCGGCGGTGGTGAGCACCTGTCCCCCGGCCCAGGCGGTGTCATCCCAGCCGTGACCCCACACCGGCTCACCCGGTTTGGCCGCGACGTGTTCGGCGATCAGTTTCAGGCAGTGATCGCGACTTGCGGCGGTCGCCAGATTCAGTCCGGTGAGCTGCAACCCGGTAGCGGTCAGATGGACATGGCAATCAACGAACGCCGGAGCGACGAACGCACCATTGAGGTCAACGATCTCGGCGTCCGGGAACTGCCCCTGCCCTACCGCGTCATCCCCCAGCCAGACCACCATGCCATCGCGCACCGCCATCGCGGTGGCATCCGGGTGTGACGGACTGTGGACAAGCCCGTTGAACAGGAGTGTGGTCACCGGGCCAGTGTGACGGTTCAGCGAACGATCGGCAGATTGTCCCCGCCGTCGGACTCGTCTCCGGTCACCTCGCCGTCGATGACCTGCCCGTCGATATAGTCGCCTCGGCCGGTCCCCGGGCCGCGGAACGCTGAGAGGTTGACCGACCCCAACCGCCGGTCGATTCCGCGGGTCAGCAGGGTTTCAGCCAGTGGCCGCATCGCCCCACGCGTCGGGGGCGCCAGCATCAGGGCACCCGCCGCGGTACTCACGACACCCGGGATGAATACCAGAAAAGCACCCACACCGACCAGCATCCCGTCAGCCACCGCGCCCTGGGGGTTACGCCGGGTCTGCCGCAGCGCGGCCACCTGCACTTTGAGTTGCGTGCTGGCCAGAACCGCACCCACCAGGAAGGTCCCGATCAGCACCAGCAGCGCCCAACTCCAACCGAGGGTCCAGATGAGCAGGACCACCGCCGCGAGTTCCACGAGCAGGTAGAGGGCGGCAAGACGAGCCGGGTAGCGCAGCAGGCGTCGCATCACTGACTGGAAACGACGTGCGATCCAGCCTGGTTCCTGGATCCGGGTCACGGATTGATTATTTCCCGTTTGCTTACTCGCCGTGCGGGCCGAAGTGGATCGGCAGAATGGTCGCGCAACTTCACCCGTGAAGTGCATCAGGGCTAAGGTCAAAGGGATCGTCGGCCACACAGCCGACCACGACGTCGGGAGAAGTACCATGGCTTCGTCACTCATTGACGCGCTCGGTTCACAGTCGGGTGGCCTGACCCTGCTGAAGTTGCTCGCCGACAACAGTTTCGATTCGATCCTCGTTACGGATGCCTCCGCCAGGGGGCGGATCATCTACGCGAACAAAGCCTTCAAGAAACTCACCGGATACGATCCAGTGACCGTGATCGGCAAGGATCCGCGGATCCTTCAGGGCCCCGGCACCGACCGCAAGGTGATCGAACGGATCAGCGCGACACTCAAGTCGGGCGGACGGTTCGAGGGCCGCGCGGTGAACTACCGCAAAGACGGGACGCCGTTCATCATGAACTGGCGGATGTTCCCGCTAAAAGACGGCGGCAAGATCATCGCCTGGGTGGCCATCCAGCGCGAGGCACTCGCGGCGACCTAGCGGCGGTCTCGACCGGGTGGCAACGGCCAGCATCATCCGGCGTCGGGAACGCGCACGCCGACGGCAACGGCCTGCCGTCCCCCGTTGACACGGGTCAGGTGGCCCCTGGTGCCCATGTCCTCGAGCAGGACGGTGTCACCGGCAGTCACGATGCGCTCCGCTCCGTCGCTGACGCTCACGGTGAGCGAACCGGACATCATGAAAAACCACTGACGGTACGGCGACGGATGCCACGGCCCAGACCAGTCGGGAGCAAAGCGAACCACCGCGAATCCTTCGGCCGGCATGAAGGCGGATACCTCAAGCGGTGTGGCCGGCGGGGCAAAGTCACGGGTTTCCAGCGGCAACTCGCCGTCCTCGAAGTGCGAGCGGCCGTCGGCGTCGACGAAAATCCGAAGGTACTTGAGCCCAATCACCATGGCCAGATACTCAAGCCGGCCGAATCTCCAGTCCGACGGTGCGCTTGGCACCGCCACGTAGTTTGGAAAAGAAGTTAAAGAGACGCCCGACAATTCCGTAGCGCTTGTTGATCGCCTGGTACACGGCCTCGGTCTGGGAATCATCGAGGACCGTGGCAACCGCCTCTACCGTTTCGCTTTTGACGTTGCCGCGCATATCGCAGATCGCCAGGGTCACTCGCGGGGTGTTCCGGATCCGCTTGACCTTCCAGGAATTCTTCTCGGTGATCATCACCGCCCGGTCTCCGTCGTAGGCGATCCAGATCGGGGTCGGCTTCGGCCGGCCGTCCTTGGTAAACGTCGTCAGCAGGACGTACTGGGCCTTGGAGACTTCGGCGAAGGTGAGAGCAGCCATGGACACAATCTACCGGGCTTCGAGATCACCCTCGGCCTCGAGCAGAACCTGGCGTAGTTGGGCGATGGTGGCGGGCTCGGGGTTCGCCCACATTCCGCGGCCCGCCGCCTCAAGAAGCCGCTCCGACATCCCGTGCAAAGCCCACGGGTTGGACTCGCCCAGGAACTTGCGGTTCTCCGGATCCAGCACATAGGCCTCGGTGATCTTCTCGTACATCCAGTCGGCCATCACACCCGCGGTAGCGTCGTAGCCGAAGAGGTAGTCGACAGTGGCAGCCATCTCGAAGGCGCCCTTGTAGCCATGGCGGCGCATGGCGGCCATCCACCGCGGGTTGACGACCCGGGCACGGAACACCCGGGCGGTTTCCTCGGTGAGGGTGCGGGTGCGGACCGCGTCGAAGCGGGTGTTGTCGCCGATATAGGCCGTCGGTGCGGTCCCGGTCAGCGCGCGCACGGTCGCGATCATGCCACCGTGGTACTGAAAGTAGTCATCGGAATCGGCGATATCGTGCTCGCGGGAGTCAATGTTTTTAGCCGCAACCACGATCCGGCGGTATTGCATCGACATGTCCTCGGCGGCCGGTCGGCCATCGAGGTCTCTGCCGTAGGCGAATCCGCCCCAGGCCGTATACACCTCGGCGAGGTCGGCGTCATCGCGCCAGTTGCGGCTGTCGATCAGCTGCAAAAGGCCGGCGCCGTAGGTCCCGGGTTTGGAGCCGAAAATCCTTGTGGTGGAACGGCGTTCATCGCCGTGTTCAGTCAGATCGGCCTGCACATGGGCGCGGACGTAGTTCTGCTCGGCGGGTTCATCGAGCCCGGCCACCAGTTGCACCGCGTCGTCGAGCATCGTGACCACATGGGGAAAGGCGTCGCGAAAGAATCCGGAAATGCGCACTGTGACGTCGATGCGGGGACGTTCCAGTTCGGCCAGTGGGATCACCTCAAGGTCGACCACCCGGCGGGAGGCCTCATCCCAGATCGGCCGTGCGCCGAGCAACGCCAGCACTTCGGCTATGTCATCGCCGGAGTTGCGCATCGCGGAGGTACCCCACACCGACAACCCGACCGACCTTGGCCATTCGCCGTGATCGGTGCGGTAGCGCTCAAGGAGCGAGTCGGCCATCGAGACGCCGGTTTCCCAGGCCAGCTTCGACGGCATGGCTTTGGGATCGACCGAATAGAAGTTACGTCCGGTCGGCAGCACGTTGACCAGTCCACGCAGCGGCGAGCCCGAGGGTCCCGCCGCGATGTAGCGGCCATCCAGTGCGCGGAGTACCTGGGCGATCTCACCCGCCGTCCCGGCCAGTCGCGGCACCACCTCGTCGGCGGCGAAGCGCAAAATCCGTGCCACGCCCGGATCCGACGTGAGTGAATCGACCCGGCCGGCATGCCAGCCGCTGGCCTGCAGTCCGGCCAGGAGCCCGCGGGCCTGCTCCTCGGCTTCATCCACAGCGGCGCGGTCGTCGGTGCCGTCCTCGGCCAATCCAAGGGCCTGACGCAGGCCGGGAATGCTCTGCTCACCGCCGAACAGCTGCCGGGCCCGCAGGATTGCCAGCACCATGTCCAGTTCAGCCTCCCCGGTCGGGGCCAGCCCGAGGATGTGTAGGCCGTCGCGGATCTGGACGTCCTTGATCTCGCAGAGCCAGCCATCGACATGCAGCAGCATGTCGTCGAAGGAGTCGTCCTCGGGTCGTTCGGCCAATCCGAGGTCGTGATCCATCTTGGCCGCGCTCATCAGGGTCCAGATCTGCTGGCGTATCGCGGGCAGTTTGGCCGGGTCGAGTGCTGCGATATTGGCGTGCTCGTCGAGCAGCTGCTCCAGTCGGGCGGTGTCGCCGTAACTCTCGGCCCGGGCCATCGGCGGGATGAGGTGGTCGACGATGGTGGCGTGCGCCCGGCGTTTGGCCTGGGTGCCTTCGCCCGGGTCGTTGACCAGGAACGGGTAGATCAGTGGTAGGTCCCCGAGCGCGGCGTCGGGACCGCAGTTCGCCGACAAGCCGACGTTCTTGCCCGGTAGCCATTCCAGGTTGCCGTGTTTGCCCATATGCACCACGGCGTGAGCGCCGAATTCGTAACGCAGCCAGAAGTAGGTTCCGAGATAGTGGTGGCTGGGCGGCATATCAGGGTCGTGGTAGATGGCAATCGGGTTCTCGCCGAATCCGCGCGGCGGCTGCACGAGGATCACGATATTGTCGGATTCGATCGCAGAAACGACGATCTCGCCCTCCGGGTCACGGCTGCGGTCGACGAACAATTCACCCGGCGGCTCACCCCAGTGCTGCACCATCGATTCGCGAAGTTCCTGCGGCAGAGTGGCGAACCACTCGCGGTAGCGAGCCGCGGGAATCCGGATCGCCCGGGAGGCCATCTGGGTATCAGTCAGCCAATCGGGGTCCAGTCCCCCACGCTCGATCAGCGCGTGCATCAACGCGTCACCGTCACCGCTGGCGAGGCCGGGCACCTCGCCGATGCGATAGCCGTTGTCCCGCAGGGTATTCAGTAATGCGATGGTGCTGGATGGCGTGTCGAGCCCGACGGCATTGCCGATCCGAGAGTATTTGGTCGGGTACGCCGAGAACATCAACGCGACACGTTTTTCGGGTGCGCTGACGCGGCGCAGGGTGGCGTAGTTCACCGCCAGGCCCGCGACCCGGGCACACCGTTCCGGATCGGGCACGTACGAGATCAGACCTTCTGCGTCGATCTCCTTGAAGGAGAACGGGACGGTGATAATGCGTCCGTCAAACTCCGGAACGGCGACCTGGGTCGCCACATCGCGGGGACTCATCCCGCTGTCATTAGCCTCCCACTGCGCCCGTGAACTGGTCAGGCACAGCCCCTGCAAGATCGGGATATCGAGAGCAGCAAGGTGTTTGACGTTCCAACTGTCGTCATCGCCGCCCGCGGTCACAGCGGCCGGTACCGCCGCACCGGCGGCGAGCACGGTCACCACCATGGCGTCGACGCCGGCCAGTGTTTCCAGCAGGTCGGGCTCGGGTGTTCGCAGCGATGTGCAGTAGATCGGCAGTGGACGTCCGCCCGCCCGTTCAACTGCACAGCACAGTGCTTCGACATAGGAGGTGTTGCCGGCCAACTGCTGGGCGCGGTAGTAGAGCACTGCGATCGTGGGGGCGTTCGGGGGCACGGCTGTGCGGGCGGCAGCCATATCCGTGAAACACGCCATTCCACCCGGACAGCCGGGGCAACCCGACGCAGTCGAGCAGACGCGAGCGAGAATTCCCCACGGCGGCGTGGCCGCCGGTGGG
>JBAXIA010000077.1:0-13817 GCA_037138615.1 Mycobacteriaceae bacterium
TTGGTCAGCGATCGCATCGACCAGCCGGGGCAGGTCGCGGTCGACGAGCTGACGCTGCAGCGCGATCGTCGCGGTGGATACGACCACCGGTGACTCCTCTTCCAGCGCCCTGGCGATCGACGGAACCAGATAGGCCAGCGACTTGCCGGTGCCGGTGCCGGCCTGGACCGCCAGATGCTCTCCGGTGGCGAACGCGTGCGCCACTGCCTCGGCCATCTGGACCTGACCCGGACGGGGTGTCCCATCGAGTGCATCAACGGCACGGGCCAGCAGTTCGGGCACCGGCGGCAGTTCAACGGCACTCAACGCGGAGCAACCTGCCGGGTGGGGATGGCGGGCTCACCATGCGAGAGGGCCAGGCCCTCCCACGGCAGGCTGCCCAAACCGCGGACCACGAGTTCCCGCGCGGCACCCAGGTCCGGCGCCTCCAGCACCTCACCGCCGCGGACCAGGGGAACCGTGAGGATCCGGGACGGCGCGGTGGCCGGCGGTGCGCCGACCGGATGCACCACTTCCTCGATGACGGTTCCGGATGGTCGCGACAGCCGCGTCGCCGCTTTGCGTCCGCCGTGGGACTGCTTGCGGCTACTGCGTTTTTCGACTGGGACGCGATCGACTTCAACCAGCTTGTAGACCATGCCGGCGGTGGGTGCTCCGGACCCGGTGACCACCGAGGTACCGACCCCGAAGCTGTCGACCGGATCGGCGCGGAGTGCAGCGATCGTGTATTCGTCCATATCACCGGACACCACGATCTTGGTTCGGTGTGCGCCGAGTGCATCGAGTTGGTGTCGGACCTGGCGGGCCAGCACCCCGAGGTCGCCGGAGTCGATACGCACCGCTCCCAGCCCGGTGCCGGCCGCGGCGATCGCGTTGGCCACACCGTTGTGCACGTCGTAGGTGTCGACGAGCAGGGTCGTGGTGACCCCGAGCGCGACCACCTGGGCGCGAAACGCCGCCTGCTCCCACTGGTCTGTGGTCAGTGTGGGGTCGGTGTGCACCATGGTGAAGGCGTGCGCGGATGTGCCCAGTGCGGGAACGCCGTAGCGCTGCTGCGCCGCGAGGTTGGAGCTTCCGGCGAAACCGGCGATATAGGCCGCGCGGGCGGCGGCGACGGCGGACTGCTCGTGGGTTCGCCGCGAGCCCATCTCGATCAGCGGTCGGCCGTCGGCCGCGCTGACCATTCTGGCAGCGGCTGAGGCCACCGCACAGTCATGGTTGAGGATTGACAGCGCCAGCGTCTCCAGGAGAACGCACTCGGCGAATGTCCCGGTGATCGACAGCACCGGGGATCCTGGAAAGTACAGCTCGCCTTCGGCGTAGCCGTCGATATCGCCGCGGAATCGAAAATCGCGCAGGTAGTCCAGCGTCGTCGGATCTAGGAATCCGGCCACCGAAGCCAGGGCTTCATCGTCGAAGACGAAGTCGCCCAAAGCTTCCAGGAGCCGACCGGTTCCGGCGACCACCCCGTAGCGGCGGCCGTCGGGTAAGCGGCGAGCGAACAACTCGAAGGTGGTCCGCCGGCCGGCGGTACCGTCGCGAAGCGCCGCCGCCACCATGGTCAGCTCGTATTTATCGGTCAACAGCGCCGCCGTCACACGGCAACGGTAACGGCTCGGGTGAGCGGGAGCGGGTTTTGCCGACGGCTGGCTATCCTTGTCTCATGGGCGCCCCATCAGCACCGACCCGCCCGGGCACTACCGCGGTCCGGGAGACCGATGAGCTCGAGGCCACCGATGCCCCATGGATCACCCTGGTCTGGGATGACCCGGTCAACCTGATGAACTACGTGACATACGTCTTCCAGAAGCTCTTCGGCTACTCCGAACCGCACGCCACCAAACTCATGCTGCAGGTTCACCATGAAGGCAAGGCGGTGGTGAGCGCGGGCAGCCGGGAGGCCATGGAGGTCGATGTGTCCAAACTGCACGCCGCCGGCCTGTGGGCCACCATGCAGCAGGACCGCTGAGTCGGGTGTCGGATACCGATCGTGCGTAAATGGAAGCGGGTGCAGACCGCTGATGGTGCCCGCTTCGTCTCCGCGCTGGAACCTCACGAGGCGGCGTTGCTGAAAAACATGGCCACCTCGGTGCAGGAGATGCTCGATGCCCGGCAGTCGGCCTCGCCATCGGACCCGCTGGAGCAGATCACCGGTATTCGCACCGGCAATTCACAGCCCCCTGACGATGCGACCATGCGCCGACTGCTCCCTGATTTCGTCAAGGACGATCAGCCCGGTCGTGAAGACCAGGCTGACTCCAACAGCGTCCTGCGCAACCTGCACGAGCCCGAGATCATCGATGTCAAAATTGCTGCGGCACAACGACTTCTGGACACCCTGCCCGACGGCGGCGGTCCACTCGAGCTCACCGAGGCTGACGCCGAAGCATGGACCGCGGCGGTCAATGACATTCGGCTGGCGTTGGGCACCATGCTCGAGATCGGTCCGGACGTGCCGGACCGGCTACCGACGGGTCACCCGATGGCCACCCATCTCGAGGTCTACCAGTGGCTGACCGTGCTGCAGGAGTACCTGGTCCTCGGTCTGATGGGCAAGTCGGTCCTATGAGCGCCGAACCCGGATCTATTACCGATGTGGCCGGTATCGAGGTTGGCCACCACCACCGCTGCGATCCCGACGCGACGGTGGGGGACAAGTCATCGGTCGGCACCGGATGGGCGTGCGGAACAACCGTCGTCATCGCCCCGCCTGGAACCGTCGGTGCGGTGGACGTCCGCGGCGGTGCGCCCGGCAGTCGGGAGACCGAGTTGCTCGAGGTGTCCAATAGCGTCCGCCACGTTGACGCCATCGTGCTGTCCGGTGGCAGTGCGTTCGGACTGGCTGCCGCCGACGGCGTCATGGGCTGGCTCGAAGATCGTGACCGGGGTGTGCAGATGACTGGCGGCACGGTGCCGATCGTGCCTGCCGCGGTGATCTTCGACCTGCCGGTCGGGGCATGGTCCAATCGCCCGACCGCCGACTTCGGTTCTGCTGCCGCTGAGGCCGCGGGTGCGGAGTTCGCGCTGGGCAGTGTCGGTGCCGGAGTGGGCGCCCGGGCGGGTGTGCTCAAAGGCGGTGTCGGAACCGCCTCGGTCACGCTGGAGTCCGGCGTGACAGTCGGGGCCATCGTGGTGGTCAATTCGGCCGGTGAGGTGTTCGACACCGCGACCGGCCTGCCGTGGATGGCCGAATTCGCCGCCGAGTTTGGGCTCAGCGCCCCACCGGCCGACCAGATCGCCGCGTACGCCGGACGGAAAAATGAACTCAGCCCGTTGAACACCACCATCGCGGTGATCGCCACCGATGCGGCGTTGAGCAAGGCCGGGTGCCACCGGGTTGCCGTCGCGGCGCACGACGGCTTAGCCCGGGCGATCAGGCCGGTGCACACTCCACTCGACGGCGATACCGTCTTCGCGCTGGCCACCGGCGCGGTCGAGGTGGAACCCTCGCCGGACACCCCGGCCGCGATGAGCCCGGAAACAGCGCTCACCACCGCCATCGGTGCTGCGGCAGCGGACTGCCTGGCCCGGGCCGTCCTCGTCGGGGTGCTGGCAGCCGAGTCCGTTGCCTCGATACCCACCTACCGCGACATGTTGCCCGGGGCGTTCGGATAGAGCGCCGGTAGTTTGATGGGCATGACTCAGACGCCGCCACCCACCAGGTGGGCGGGCGCCAAGGTCGGTGGCGCGACGATCGTGTCGTTCGTGGCGCTGCTCTACATCGTTGAGCTCGTCGATCAGCTGAGCGGCCATAAATTGGACGACAACGGCATCCGTCCGCTCCAGACCGACGGGCTGTGGGGCATCGTCTTCGCGCCACTCCTGCATGCCAACTGGGCGCACCTGATCGCCAACACGGTGCCAGCCCTGGTGCTCGGATTCCTGGTGACGCTGGCGGGCATGGCCCGGTTCGTGTGGGCGACCGTGATCATCTGGATCATCGGCGGATTCGGCACCTGGCTGATCGGCGGTCTGGGCAGCTGCCGGCTACCGACCAACCACATCGGCGCCTCCGGTCTGATCTTCGGCTGGCTGGCGTTCCTACTGGTGTTCGGCTGGTTCACCCGACATATCTGGCAGATTGTCACCAGCCTGGTGGTGCTCTTCGTCTATGGCGGAGTCCTGTTGGGCGCGGTGCCGGTGCTTGATCGCTGTGGCGGCGTCTCCTGGCAGGGCCACCTGTGCGGGGCTATCGCGGGTGTACTGGCCGCCTACTGGCTGTCCGGCCCGGAGCGTGCGGCACGAACCCGAAAACGCTTGCACGGCAGTGCGTTTCCTGAGGTTGCGTGATGTCGGATAACTCCTCACCGATCGGAATCTTCGACTCCGGCGTCGGCGGGCTGACGGTGACCCGCTCGATCATCGATCAGCTGCCCGATGAGAACATCATCTACGTCGGCGACTCTGCGCACGGACCCTATGGGCCGCTCACCATGCCCGAGGTGCGTGCGTACGCGCTGGCCATCGGTGACGATCTGGTGGACCGCGGAGTCAAGGCACTTGTCATCGCGTGTAACACCGCATCGGCGGCGTTTCTGCGCGACGCCCGGGAACGCTACGGAGTACCGGTCATCGAGGTGATCCTGCCCGCGGTGCGCCACGCGGTGGCAACCACTCGTACCGGCCGTATCGGGGTCATCGGGACCGAGGCCACCATCGCCTCTGGCGCCTACCAGGATGCGTTCACCGCAGCCCGCGATGTCGAGGTGACCGCGGTGGCCTGCCCGCAATTCGTCGACTTCGTCGAGCGCGGCATCACCAGCGGACGGCAGGTGATGGACCTGGCCGAGGGCTATCTGGAGCCGCTTCGGCGGGCGGAGGTCGATACCCTGGTCTTGGGCTGCACGCACTACCCCCTGTTATCCGGTGTCATTCAGCTGACGATGGGCGATGCCGTGACGCTGGTCTCCAGCGCGGAGGAAACGGCCAAGGATCTGCTGCGGGTGCTCACCGAGCGCGACGAGTTGCGCCCGCACGAGTCCGCGCCCGCGTCGCGGGTTTTTGAGGCCACCGGCGATCCGGAGGCGTTCACCACATTGGCGACCCGATTCCTCGGTCCCGTGGTCACCGGGGTGCAGCGCCACGTCGGCGTCCAGAATTGAGCCGGGCGCCTGCCCAACGTGGCAAGCTGACACCGTGCGAATGACGGTTCTGGGCTGCTCCGGCAGTGTCGTGGGGCCCGACTCGCCGGCATCCGGCTACCTACTGACGGCGCCGGACACCCCGCCGCTGGTGATGGATTTCGGTGGCGGTGTCCTCGGCGCGCTGCAGCGTCACGCCGATCCCAACGATGTGCACATCCTGCTGTCGCACCTGCATGCCGATCACTGCCTGGACCTGCCCGGCCTGTTCGTGTGGCGTCGCTACCACCCGTCGCCGGCCACCCAGCGCGGAATCATTTACGGCCCCAGCGACACCTGGACCAGGCTGGCCGCGGCGTCCTCGCCGCTGGGCGGTGAGCTTGATGACTTCTCCGACATCTTCGAGGTACGAACCTGGGTCGACAGCGAAGCGGTTGAGTTCGGCCGGCTCAGCGTGCTGCCGCGACTGGTCACTCATCCCACCGAGTCCTTCGGGATGAGGATCACCGATGCAGACGGCGCCACGCTCGTCTACAGCGGCGACACCGGCGTATGCGAATCGCTTGTCGAACTGGCCTCCGGCGCTGACGTTTTCATGTGCGAGGCGTCCTGGACCGACTCACCCGAGCGGCCACGGGATCTGCACATGTCCGGCGCCGAAGCCGGCCGGATCGCGAACCGGGCCGGTGTCGGGCAGCTACTGCTGACCCACATTCCGCCGTGGACGTCACGCGAAGATGTGATCAGCGAGGCCAAGGCCGAGTTTGACGGCCCGGTGCACGCGGTCGTAGCCGGAGAGACCATCGAGATCCGGCGGTCCTGAGACCCGGGATCGTGGCGGGATAGGGTTTGTCCGTGGCAGCGCGACAGGATGGCAGGGAAGACGACGAGCTGCGGCCCGTGGTCATCACCCGGGGCTTCACCTCACACCCGGCTGGATCAGTCCTCATCGAGTTCGGCGGAACGCGGGTGATGTGCGCCGCGAGTGTCACCGAGGGCGTGCCGCGCTGGCGCAAAGGCTCCGGGCTGGGCTGGCTGACCGCCGAGTACGCGATGCTGCCGGCGGCCACCCACACCCGTTCGGACCGTGAGGCGGTCAAGGGCCGCGTCGGAGGGCGCACCCACGAGATCAGCCGGTTAGTCGGCCGCTCGCTGCGGGCCTGTATCGACCTGGCGGCGCTGGGGGAGAACACCATTGCCATCGATTGCGATGTGCTGCAGGCCGACGGCGGAACCCGCACTGCGGCGATCACCGGTGCCTATGTGGCGCTCTCGGATGCCGTCACCTACCTGGCCGCGGCCGGTCGGTTGACCGACCCGAAGCCGCTGTCGTGCGCGATCGCGGCGATCAGCGTCGGCGTGGTCGACGGCCGAGTGCGCGTCGACCTCCCGTATGAAGAGGATTCGCGCGCCGAGGTGGATATGAACGTCGTAGCCACCGACACCGGAACACTGGTGGAGATTCAGGGCACCGGCGAGGGCGCGACGTTCCCGCGATCCACCCTGGACAAGATGCTCGACGTCGCGTTCGGGGCCTGCGAAACCCTGTTCGCGATCCAGCGCGAGGCTCTGGCCCTGCCGTACCCCGGAGTCCTGCCGGAAGGCCCGCCGCCGAAGAAGGCGTTCGGAAGCTGACGCGGGCGCTCACATGACGAAGCTGCTGGTCGCCAGCCGCAACGCCAAGAAGCTGGCCGAGCTGCGACGGGTTCTCGACGCCGCGGGGATATCCGGGTTGGACCTGGTATCACTCGATGATGTGGAGCCCTTTGATGAGGCGCCCGAAACCGGGGCAACATTCGAGGAGAACGCGATCGCCAAGGCGCGCGACGGGTTCGCCGCGACCGGATTGGCGACCCTGGCCGATGATTCCGGCCTCGAGGTGGACGCGCTGCGGGGAATGCCCGGCGTACTCTCAGCGCGGTGGTCCGGGGGTCACGGCGATGACGCGGCGAACTACGCTCTGCTGCTCGCCCAGATGCGCGATGTTCCCGACTTTCGTCGCGGCGCGGCGTTCGTCTCGGCCTGCGCACTGGTGTCCGGACCCGTCGATATCACCGTGGTGCGCGGATCCTGGCCGGGTGTGATCGCCCGAGAACCCCTGGGGCAGGGGGGTTTCGGCTATGACCCGGTGTTTATCCCCGAGGGTGAGGGTCGTAGCGCGGCTCAGCTGAGCCCAGAGGAGAAAGACGCGGTGTCGCACCGCGGGCGCGCGCTGGCGCTGTTGGTGCCGGCGTTGTCCGCGCTGGCTAGAGGTTGAAGCGTTCCTTGATCTCGCGGGTCTGCACCTGTTCGACGAGGATTCCGAGCAGTGGGATGGTGCCGGCCAGCAGCACACCGATGGTCTTGGCGATTCCCCAGCGCACCTTGACCGCGAGGTTGGCAGTGCAGAGCAGATAGACGAAGTAGACCCAGCCGTGCACCACACCGATCCAGCTCGGCGGATGGTCCACCTTCACCACATACTTGAGGATGATCTCGTAGCACAGCGCGATCAGCCAGACGCCGGTCAACCACGCCAACGCCCGGTACCTGTTCAACGCGGTGCGGATCTTCTCGATCGGCGCAAGCGGATGGGTTTCGGGGCTTTCGGTCATGCTGTCGTCCTGTTCTGGTTGGTTTCGGCGGCCCGCTGGTTGGCGCGGTCTGCCTCGGCCAACTCGGCAAGGTAGGCGTTGTACTCCCGCAATACGGGGTCGTCGTTGGTAGATGGTGCCGGAGTCGATGGCCGCTCGGGTAGAAGACCGGTCGGTATCTCGGTCAGGTCACCGCCTGCATTGTGCTCCGGCGGAGCCTCTTCGTAACGGACGAACTTGCGGTAGGCGTACACGCAGAAACCTGCGAAAAACGGCCACTGCAACGCGTATCCGAGGTTCTGGAAACTGCCCGACGTGGACTCGTACCGGGTCCACTGCCACCAGCCCAACGCCAGGCAGCCACCGGCGGCGGCGATCACCAGGAGGATCAGCGCGAAGCGGCGTCGGCGGGTGGTGGGCACGCCTATGACGGTACCGCCGCGATAGAATCAGCCCACGCTGCGGGCGTGATGAAATGGCAGACATGCCGGCTTTAGGTGCCGGTGCTCGAAAGAGCGTGTGGGTTCGAATCCCTCCGCCCGCACTTTTAGAAGACGGTGTAACCACCGTCGATGACCAGTGTCTGTCCGGTGAAATAGCTCGAGCCTGTGCTGGCCAGCCACACGGCGACGGCCTCGAAGTCCTCGGGTGTTCCCCAGCGCCGCAACGGCACCCGCGGCAGGATTTTGGCTTGGGCAGCCGGGGAGTCGAGCAGTGTCTCGGTCATGGCCGCCCTGGTCCAGCCGGGCACGATCGCGTTGACCCGGATCTTATCGCGGGCCAACTCAACCGCGAGTCCGCGCGCCATGGCGGTCAGTGCGGCTTTCGCCGCCGCGTAGTGGGTGGCGAAAGCCAAACCATCGCTCATCGACACGCTGCTGGTGAACACGATCGAGCCGGTACCCCGGGATTTCATGTGCCCGGCCACCTCCCGCACGGTGTAGAACTGCCCGTCGAGATTGACTGCCATCACCCGGCGCCACTCTGCGGTCGACATGGTGTCGATGGGAGCGGGGTGTCCGGCCACGCCGGCGTTGGCAAAGCAGGAGTCGATCTGTCCGAACGTCTCCAGCGTCTGGGCGACGCCTGCTGCGACGGCGTCCTCGTCGCTGACATCGACTGCGAACGCGGCCACGGGTGCGTCGGAGGATTCCGCTGCGAGCGAGGCGACCGCCGCAGCGTTGTTGTCGGAATTGGTACCCCAGATCGCCACCGCCGCACCGGCTCTGTGTAATCCGCGGGCCATGCCAAGTCCGATACCGCTGTTACCGCCGGTCACCAACGCGACGTGTCCGGTGAGGTCATGCCATGGCGTCACGAAAATCCTCTCGAGTCAGTCGCGCAGCTAGATCATGTCTCGTGCGGTGAGCCACCGCATGATCGGCCAGCCGGCGAACACCGGGAGCCAACAGGTCAGTACCCGGTACAACAGCACCGACGGTACGGCGACGGCGGTGGGCACCCCGAACGCGGCCAGTCCGCCGATCAGTGCCGCCTCCACCGCGCCCACCCCGCCGGGCGTCGGTGCGGCGGAGGCCAAGGTTCCGCCGACCATGGTGACCACCGTGACCGTTACGAACGTCGTTCCACCGCCGAAGGCCTCCACGCTGGCCCACAGTGCCAGCGCTGCACCGAGAGTTGTTCCCGCACAACCTAGTACGATGATTGCGAACCGCTTGGGATCGCGCACCAGGTCGATCAGTTCCCCGCCCACTTCGACAAGTCTCGGCCGAATCGCGGTGTCGAGCCAGCCGCGCAATTTGGGTACGAAAAGGAACGCCCCGAGCACACCGAGTGCTACCCCGGCGATCAGGTACACCAGGGTGAGCTTCGGCACGAAGTGCGAGAGATCGGCCGAAGCACCGGCGACGACGGAAAAGAAGATCAGCAGGGCGATATGGGTGATCACCTGTACCGCCTGCTGCACCGCCACAGCTGCAGTCGCACGCACCGTCCCGAGGCCGGCCTTCTGCAGGAACCGGGTGCTCAGTGCAAGGCCACCCACGCCGGCCGGGGTGGTGGTGGCGGCGAAGGTGTTCGCGAACTGCATGATCACCAGATGCCGGAACGGCACCAAGCCCGATGCGCAGGCCCACAGCCCGGCGGCCGCACCGATATAGGTCATCGCCGAGACACTCAGGCCCAACAGCGCCCACCACCAGTTGGCACTGCGTAGTCCGTGGAAGAAGGCCGGCACCGTGCTGATGAATGGATAGGCGACGTAGACAAGTGCGACGAGCAGAACAAGCTGGATCACCTGCTTGCGGGTGAACCGGGTGATGGTCTCGGTCTCGATCTGATCGGCGCCGGTCTGCTTCTTCACCTCGTCGCGGGCCGCGGTCATGACTGCCTTGGGATCGGTGACTGTTTTGCGGATCCGTGCGGGGATCGCCGATTTCGTCAGGCGTCCGGATCCATCGAGCACGGCGTCGGCACCGAGTGCGGCGATGGCGGCCCGCACCGCAGGCTCGGCGCCGAATTTCTCGGTCGTCGTCAATAGCAGTTGAGCGATATCGGATTGCAGTTGTTCGTCGGACGCGCCGTACTCGGAATTTCCGAAGCCACCGAACAGTGCCGTGCCGGTGTCATCGACGGTGATCTCGGTGGCCCGAAGGTCGCCGTGGGATATCTGATGGCGCTGCAGGACCGCCAGCGATTCCCACACCGTGGTCACATCGCAATCGGCGGCGTGATCGAGTGCTTTGCCGCGGGGCGTGGTGTGGGCGTACATCGTCCAGCCGCGCTCCAGGCCGGCGACCGTGAGGGTCGTGGTGTTGGCGATGTCGAGATCCCCGGCCGCGATGGTCATCAGGGCGCGGTGTTCGACCGAGCGGTGCATAGACGGTTGCAGGGGAGCTGTCTCAGAGTCCCGCAACATAAGCCAGCGCCAGAACTGACGGATCGCGCCGCCGCTGCGCTGGTTGGGACCGTACAGTTCGATGACTGCCAGACGCCCGAGCTTGTCGGCCGCCGACAATTCCAGCGGACCGTGGCCGGCGGGCCGCACCACCGTCAGCGCATCCGCGGTGAAACCTCGCCGCGACAATGCCCGCACGGCGCCGTCGAGAGGCACCTCAAGGGCCGGTGTGCCGACGAACAGGACGATCAACGCGCCGACGAACCAGCCCACCGCCAGTCCGAGCAGCGTGCGGGCCGGGACTACCGCGCTGACCACCAGGTGGATCGGGACGAACGCCAGCAGCAGCACCCACCACCAACGTCGCCAGCGATCAGGCAGCCACGGCCCTGACACTGTGAGCATCGCCGCCAACATGGCGATCCACCGCGGATCGTCGAGGAACTGAGACAGCACCGTCGACAGCCGTTGCGACTCATCGAAATGCCAGCGCGGCGCCGCGATGCCCTCGCCGGTGATTGATAGTGCCAGCACGGCGATGAATCCCGCGGCCGCATACGCCCCGAGAAGTTTCCATTGACGGCCGGCGATCAGGCCGACCAGGATCACGAACGGTAGGGCCACGATCGCAATGCCGTAGGCCAGGTACACCACATTGGACTGGGTGGGAGTCAGCACTCCGACGATGCGCGAGACCGACTTCTCCAGTCCCACCCAGTCGCTGCGGGTGATCAGCGAGCTGGTGATGACGACCGCCAGGAACGCGGTGGCGAGTGCCAATCGGACGATGTCGGTGGTGCGCCGGGTCAGCGGAAGCAGAAGGTTGCCCGCAACGGTGACTTCGCGTCCGTCGACTCGCACCGTGTGAACCTATCGGACCCTCACACCAGCGAGGTGACGACGTCAGCCGCTCGGCTGAGCGGGATCGGGTAGCTGTCCCGGGCCCGGTGGAATATAAATCTCCGGACCGGGTGCGGTTCCTGGCAGCGGTTCGCCGAGTTGATCCTTGGGTAGCTGACCCAGGAACGCACCCGTGAGTTCGCCTTCCTGATACATCTCGTGCAGGCGACGAAGGAAAGCGATCCGCCCGGAACCCGGGTTGTCTTTGTCGGGGCCGATACCGGGGGCGAGTGTGCCCAGGCCGGGTGCCGCCGGTTTGAGATTCTGCGGAAGCAGATAGCCGGCGTTGAACGCGCTCAGATTGGGGATCACCGCCGGATCGGCGGTCCCGGGCGCCGCCGGTACCGGGTTTTGGCCGAGTACCAGGTTCGGCGCGTAGGCGGACAGGTCGGGAATGCCCAACGGTCCGGCCGGATCGCTTCCAGTCTGGCCGAGGATGTTGCCGAAGGATGCGACCGGCGGGATGAACCCGGTCGGCGCTGCCGGTGCCGGGCTGGGATCGGTCGGCTGATCATCTACCGGTGCGGCCACCGCGGGTGCTGCGGTGACGACGACGAAAGCGGTCAGCGCGAGACCGACCCACCAACGTTGCGGTGCCATGCGCCCACCGTAATACGTAGCGCTCAGCCCGCGGGTGCCGGAGTGGCTGGAACCAGCATGCCGAAATCGGTCGGAATGAGTTCGGCTGGATCCGGGAGGAACTGCACCAGTCCGGGCGGAATCGCGGTTCCCGGCGGTGGCGCGGTGCCGGGCAGCGGCTGACCCAGTTCGACGCCGGGCATCCGGCCCAGGGAGCCGTGGATCATCGCGTGCAAACCCTTCCAGCCGTTGACGCGGGCGAACGGCCCCTGCTCGACGTCGGTGTCCAACTGATAGGGCGAGGGCAGCTCGCCGGTCGGCATCCGGTAATTCTTGGGAAACAGCATCCCGACCGACGCCAGCGGATCCGGGGCTCCCTCTATCTGCGTGGACGGCGTCAGCAGGACATCCGGTGATGCCTGACCCAGTACATCGGAGAACACGGCCAAAGGACTCTGCCTGGTGACCTGGGAGGTGGTGACGAACGGGTTCACCACCGCCGGTGCGTCACCTACCGGAACTTCAGCGAGAAGCGCAGGGTCTGGTGGCGGCGGCGCTGGGTCGGCCGCTGCGGTGGCTGCCGTCGCGATCAGCGCCGCGACGCACAGACCGCCGGCCACGGCCGCCCGCGTGAGGGCGCCGTCGGGCATCAGAAGACCTTGGTGACGCCGTAATAGGCGACGATATCGTCGTCGTCCGTCCCGGAGCTGGTCAGGATCGCGTACGACCGCAGCGATGACGCGCCGACGCAGTTGTCCACCTTGATATGGATGTCTCGGACCGTGACACGTGCGGAGGTGCCCTTGAACGTCTTCTTGTCGACCGTCACGTTGGTGACGGTGCCCGGCCGCGGCTCGACCTCGACCTGCCCGGTGATAGGGGCCGAAATGGTCCCGGGGGCGTTGAA
Source organism: Mycobacteriaceae bacterium (assembly GCA_037138615.1). Classification (GTDB taxonomy): domain Bacteria; phylum Actinomycetota; class Actinomycetes; order Mycobacteriales; family Mycobacteriaceae; genus Mycobacterium. The sequence continues at coordinate 12,898 of JBAXIA010000077.1, forward strand.
GCCGCCGATGCCCAGCGTGCTGTTGCCGAACGTGCCGCCGATCTGGCCGTTGAGCTTGACCTTGTCCATCTCGACACCGCAGCCGATCTGATAGCCGACCTCCAGGGATCCACCCTCCACCTTGCCCGTGGTGGATCCGGTGAAGGTGCCGCCCACCAACCAGTCGCGTGCGGCCAACGATGTGGTCAACGGCGCGATCGGAAGCTGGGTTTCATTCTTGCCGAGCACCGTCAGGATCCGACCGTCCGGTGTCTTGGCTATCCCCGGCACCTCCGACGCGACAGCGCCGGTATCCAGCGGGGGAGCGGCAGCTGCTGCGAGGGGAGCCACCTCAGCGGCACCCGGCGGCGGTGGAACTGCCGGATCGGTAGCCGGGTCAGCCAATGCCGCCGCCGGGTGGACGACCGCGACCAGCAAGCAACTCGCAGCCAAGGTGGCCAGTCGATGCGACATGTAGCGTCCGCGCCTTTCGTCTGAGGTCTGGGGTTTCATCACACGGCCTTCGTGGGGCCGAGGTAGGTCACCACATCGTCGGTGTTATCGGTGGAACTGGTGAATGTTGCGTAGGACCGGATGAATGACTGACCGGCGCACCCGTCGATCTTGATCCGGAAGCCGGTGATCGAGACGCGTGACTTGGCGCCCTTGAACGACTTCTTGCCCACCGGAACGATATTGACGACGCCGGGCTTGAGGTCGATCTTGATCTGCTCGGATGCGGTCAGGCCGAGGAACACCGGGAAGATCGTGCCGGAAATGAACGGGATGCCGATACCGGGCACGATGCCCGCGGAGGTGATCGATTCAATGTCGTCCTGGATGATTCCGCAGCCGATCTGGTAGCCGGCCTCCAGGGATCCACCCGACAGCTTGGTCTTGCCCCCACCGGTCACCGTGCCGAGGAAGGTGCCGTCGACGAG
>JBAXIA010000078.1:0-13703 GCA_037138615.1 Mycobacteriaceae bacterium
ACCCGGGTCATTAATGGCATCCAGTCCGAACCGGAGTCGGGGTTGCCGTGTACGAAGACCACGGCCTCGCCGGGCTCGCCGGATCCGCCTACCAGAACCGACGTTGCGATGCCGTCGACGGTGAGGCGCCGGGTTTCGATCATGTCCGCGAGCTTACGAAGCACCGATGCTCACCGGTCAGCGGGTCGTCGAACTCCAACCGTTGGGCGATCAGCCGCAGCGGTGCGGTGAAATCCACCGGCTGCACCGGCAGTACCTCCGGATACAGCGGGTCATTGTCGATCGGGACCCCAAGGTGAGCCATATGCACGCGCAACTGATGGGTCCGCCCGGTACGCGGGGTCAACCGATAGCGACCCTCCCCCAACGGCTCGACGAGGGTCTCGGCGTTCGGCTCGCCCGGCTCGATTCGGGCCTGCAACACACCACGCTGTTTGATGATTCGGTTCGAAATCACCTGCGGCCCAACCAGACCCGGCTCGGCGGATGACACCGCCAGATACGTCTTCGTCACCTCACCGCGGGCAAACAGAGTTTGATAGGCACCGCGCACCTCGCGGCGCACCGTGAACAGCAGCACCCCGGCGGTCAGCCGGTCCAGTCGATGCGCCGGGCTGAGCTCGGGCAGATCCAGTTCACGGCGCAGCCGCACCAGCGCGGTCTGCGCGATATGCGAACCACGCGGCATGGTCGCCAGGAAGTGCGGCTTGTCCACCACGACTAGGTTCTCGTCGCGGTAGAGCACCGGCATATCGAATGGCACGTCGACTTCGTCGGGAAGGTCACGGTAGTGGTACACGAACGAGCCGGCCGGCATCTCGGTGCGCGCATCCAGCACCATACCGTCGGCACTGAAAACCTCACCGGCAACCACCTTGGCCATCGCGGCCGGGCCGAACCGCCGGCCGAACTCGTCAGCGACGTTGCCGCCCTGCAACCGCAGCCGCGCCGGACCGAGCACGTCGCGGATCACGTCAAGGGCACCGGTTCGAGGATCTCGGCCCGCGCCTCGGGTGCGGCGATCCGCAACGCATCGGCCGAGGCGTCATCGGGTTGGGTCTGGGATAGCACCTCGGCTTCGACCCGGGCGATGTACGTGGCGACCTCACGGTCCACATCGGCCGGGCTCCAACCCAGGATCGGTGCGACGACTTCGGCGACCTCGCGGGCGCAATCCACACCACGGTGCGGGTACTCGATCGAGATCCGCATCCGCCGGGCCAGGATGTCCTCCAGATGCAGGGCGCCTTCGGCGGCGGCGGCATAGGCGGCCTCGACGCGCAGATACACCGGCGCCTCGGCGATCGGCTCCAGCAGATCCGGGCGTTCGGCGGCCAGCGCAAGCACCTCATCGATCAGCGAGCCGTACCGGTCGAGCAGGTGGCGCACCCGGTAGGGGTGCAGGTTGTATTCCGCACCCACGTGCTCGGTCTGATTGATCAGTGCGAAATAGCCATCGGCTCCCAACAGCGGAACCTTCTCGGTGATCGAGGGCGCCACCCGCACCGGAATGAACTCGGCCGCGGCATCGACGGCATCGGCTCCCATCACCCGGTAGGTGGTGTATTTGCCACCTGCGATGGCGACCAGGCCGGGTGTCGGCGAGGCCACCGCGTGCTCGCGGGACAGTTTCGAGGTTTCCTCGTCCTCGCCGGCCAGCAGCGGCCGCAGACCGGCGTATACGCCGTCAATATCGTCGTGGGTGAGCGGGTTGGCCAGGGCGGTGTTGACGGTTTCCAGGATGTAGTCGATGTCGGCCTTGGTGGCCGCCGGGTGGGCCAGGTCCAGGTTCCAGTCGGTGTCGGTGGTGCCGATGATCCAGTGCGTTCCCCACGGGATCACGAACAGCACCGACTTCTCCGTGCGCAGGATGATCGCCACCTCGCTGACGATGCGGTCCCGCGGCACCACGATGTGCACACCCTTGGACGCCCGGACCCGGAACCGGCCCCGCTGACGGGACAGTGCCTGGATCTCATCTGTCCACACCCCGGTGGCATTGATGACGACGTGGCCGCGGACGTCGGTGACGGCGCCGTTCTCCGAATCCCGCACCGTGACGCCGACCACCCGGTCGCCTTCGCTCAACAGCGACACCACCTGGGTCGAAGTCCGCACCACCGCGCCGTAGTGGGCCGCCGTTCGGGCAACCATCATGGTGTGCCGGGCGTCATCGACCACGGTGTCGTAGTAGCGGATGCCGCCGATCATTGAGCTGCGCTTGAGTCCGGGTGCCAATCGCAGTGCTCCGGCTTTGGTCAGATGACGTTGGGCGGGAACAGATTTCGCGCCACCGAGTTGGTCGTAGAGGAAGATGCCCGCGGCGATATAGGGCCGCTCCCAGATGCGGTTGGTGAGGGGGAAGAGGAAGGGCAGCGGCTTCACCAGATGCGGGGCCAGCGTGGTCAGCGAGAGTTCCCGCTCGTGCAGTGCCTCCCGCACCAGGCCGAACTCCAGCTGCTCCAGGTAGCGCAGGCCGCCGTGGAACATTTTCGAACTTCGGCTGGAGGTGCCGGACGCGAAGTCACGGGCTTCGACCAGTGCAACGCGCAGGCCGCGAGTGGCGGCGTCCAATGCTGCACCGGCACCCACCACACCGCCGCCGATGACCACCACGTCGAACTGTTCACTGCCGAGGCGCTCCCAGGCTTCCGCGCGCTGAGCGGGTCCAAGACTCATGCCGACAGGCTAGTCGAGGTCGTCATGCGCCATCAGACGGCGGGCGGCCTCGATGATCGAACCCGACAGCGACGGGTACACCGACAGTGTCTGCGCCAGATCGGTGACCGAGATGCGACTCTGCACCGCCAGCGCGATCGGCAGGATCAACTCCGACGCGATCGGCGCCACCACGACTCCGCCGATCACCACCCCGGTGGCGGGCCGGCAGAAGATCTTGACGAAGCCGCGGCGCACCAGCGACATCTTCGCCCGGGCATTGGTGTTGAGCGGGAGCATGATCGTGCGGGCGGGCACTGAGCCGTCATCGATTGCGGTCTGCGGCACCCCGACCGCGGCAATCTCGGGACGGGTGAACGTGGCCGAGGCCACCGTCCGCAGCCGAATCGGCGCCACTCCTTCGCCCAGCGCGTGGTACATCGCGATGCGGCCCTGCATCGCCGCGACCGAGGCCAGCGGGAGCAATCCGGTGCAGTCCCCGGCGGCATAGATGCCCGAGGCTACGGTCCGCGACACCCGGTCCACCGGGATGTGACCGCTGGGCGAAAGTTCGATGCCCACCCGCTCCAGACCGAGGCTCGCGGTGTTCGGTACCGCCCCGACAGTCATCAGGGCGTGGCTGCCCTCGACGGTGCGGCCGTCGGCCATCGTCACTCGCACGCCGGAATCGGTACGCACCACCGAATCGGCACGGGCGTTCTTGACCAGCGTCACACCACGTTCGGCGAACACGTCTTCGAGCACCGCAGCGGCATCGGAGTCCTCATGCGGCAGGATCTGATCGCGACTGGCCACCACCGTCACCGTGACGCCAAGCTCGGTGTAGGCGTTGCAGAACTCCGCGCCGGTGACACCGGAGCCCACGATCACCAGGTGCTCGGGAAGTTCGGTGAGGTCATAGACCTGACGCCAGTTGAGGATTCGGTCGCCATCCGGCTGGGCGCCGGGCAGCACCCGCGGGCTGGAGCCGGTGGCGATCAGCACCACGTCGGCCTTGAGCACACCGACCTTGCCGTCCGGGGTGGTGACCTGAACCCGATGGTGCGCCATGCCCGGCACGCTGTCGATGAGCTCGGCGTGGCCGGGCACCACGTTGACCTTCTGCCCCAGCAGTTGGGAGCCGATATCAGCAGACTGGGATCGGGCCAGGGTCTTGACGCGGTTGTTGATCTGGGTCAGCGAGATCTGGGCGGCGTCGATTCCGATATCGAAACCCAGGCCCGAGGCGCGGCGCAGCTCGGTGCGAACGCCGGTGGAGGCGATGAAAGTCTTGGACGGCACGCAGTCGAAGAGCACGCAGGCCCCGCCGATCCCGTCGGAGTCCACCACGGTCACCTCGGCGACATCGGAGCCGTGGCCCGCCGCCACGAGCGCGGCTTCGTAGCCGGCCGGCCCCCCGCCGATGATCACGATCCGAGACGTCACGCGCCCCATCTAAGCAGTTAAGCCTTACTCTTTCCCCGTGACGCTCTACGCCGCCTATGGGTCAAACATGGACCCTGAGCAGATGCTGCAGCGCGCACCGCACTCCCCGATGGCGGGTACCGGCTGGCTGCACGGGTGGCGACTGACGTTCGGCGGGGAGGACATCGGCTGGGAAGGAGCGCTGGCCACCCTGGTTGAGGACGTGGCGTGCAGCGTCTTCGTCGTGCTGTACGACGTGACCGCCGCCGATGAGATCAACCTGGATCGGTGGGAAGGCTCCGAGTTGGGCCTGCATAAGAAGATCCGCTGCCGGATCAGCCGCGAATCCTCCGATACCTCAACCGATCCCGTGCTGGCCTGGCTCTACGTGGTGGACGCCTGGGAGGGCGGGTTGCCCTCAGCCCGCTACCTCGGCGTGATGGCCGACGCCGCGGAGGTGGCGGGCGCGCCCGCGGATTACGTGCATGACATCCGCACCCGCCCGGCCCGCAATATCGGTCCCGGCCCGGGCGCCTAGCCCGGCACCGCCCCGAGCGAGCGGGTGAACTCCCAGGCGTCGGAAACGATCTCCTCGATGCCGCTGCGGCCCGGACGCCACCCGAGTTCGGCCATGGCCTTCTCACTCGAGGCGATCAGCACGGCCGGGTCTCCCGCACGCCGGGCCACATCACGCTCGGCGATCGGTCGGCCGGTGACCTCGCGGCAGCAGGCGATCACCTCCCGCACGCTGAACCCGGTCCCGTTGCCCAGGTTGTAAATCCGGTGCGATCCCGGCTGGGCGTTCTGCAGGGCCAGCAGGTGCGCGTCGGCGAGATCGCGGACATGGATGTAGTCGCGGATCGCCGTGCCGTCAGGTGTGGGCCAGTCATTGCCGAACACCAGGATCTCGTCGCGCTGTCCGGTAGCGACCTGCAGTACCAGCGGGATCAGATGAGTCTCGACCGCGTGGCGTTCCCCGAGTCCGGCGTAGGCGCCGGCCACGTTGAAGTAGCGCAGGCTGGTCGCGGCCAGACCGTGCGCGTGAGCGTAGGAGCTGATCGCATTGTCGATCGCCAACTTGGTGGCGCCGTAGGCATTGGTCGGCCGGGTGGGCGCGTCCTCGGTGATCGGAACCGACCCCGGTTCGCCGTAGGTGGCCGCCGTGGAGGAGAACACCAGCCGCGGGGTGCCGGCGGCGCGCATCACCTCCAGCAGTTCCAGGGTCTTGACGACGTTGCCATGCCAGTAGCGCTCAGGAGCCTCGACCGACTCCCCCACCAGAGACTTCGCCGCGAAGTGCAGCACGCCGTCGAACGATCCGTCGGCGAGCACCGTGCGGGCCACGGCAACCACGTCGCCGTCGATGAACTCCGCGCCGGCCGGCACCGCGTCGGCGTTTCCCGTCGACAGGTCGTCGACGATCACCACCCGGTGGCCTTTTTCGAGGAGAACTTTCGCGCACACGCTGCCGACGTAGCCGGCGCCACCGGTGACGAGCAGCTTCACGTGAACGCCGCCGACTGCTCGACGATATTGACCAGCACCCGGACTCCCAGGGCCAGTGCGCGCTCGTCGATGTCGAAGCTCGGATGGTGCAGATCCAATTGCGGGCCCTGCCCGCTCCACACACCGAGACGGGCCATCGCGCCCGGAACATCCTCGAGGTACCAGGAGAAATCCTCGCCGCCGCCGGACTGCCGCGTCTCGGCCAACACCTCGGGCCCGACGGCCTCGATGGCGTGGGTCATGATCTGGGTGGAGCGTTCCTCATTGACCACCGGAGGCACGCCGCGGTGGTAGGCCAGTGAATGCTCAATACCCAGCGGCGCGAGAAGTCCCGAAACCGTTTCGCGGACAATGCTTTCCATCTCGCTCCAGGCCTCCCGGCTGGCGGTGCGCACCGTACCGGCGAGCGTGCCGGTTTGCGGAATCGCGTTGGGCGCCGATCCCGCGTTGGCCGCACCCCACACCACCACGGTGCTGTGCCGCGGATCCAGGCGTCGGGACAGCACTCCGGGCAATCCGGTGATCAGCGTGCCCATGCCGTACACCAGATCGGTGGTCAGATGCGGCCGTGAGGTGTGCCCCCCGGTGGACCGCAGCGTTATCTCGACGAAGTCGGCAGCCGAGGTGATCGGTCCGGCGATGATCGCGACGCTGCCGACCGCCAGATGCGGATCGCAGTGCAGGGCGAAAATTCGTGACACCCCCGTCAGCGCGCCGGCCGCAATCGCGTCCAGCGCGCCACCGGGCATCAACTCCTCAGCCGCCTGGAAGATCAGCCGGACGGCGACCGGAAGTTCCGGCACCGACGCCAAAGCGGTTGCCGCACCGAGCAGAATTGCGGTGTGCGCATCATGGCCACAGGCGTGCGCCACTCCCGGCACATCCGAGGTGAACGGCAAACCGGTTCGCTCCGCCATCGGCAGCGCGTCGATATCGGCGCGTAACGCGATCCGGGGGGCGTACTCGGGACCGAAGTCACACACCAGGCCCGCTCCTCCCGGCAAGACCTTGGGGTTCAGCCCGGCCTCGACGAGGCGGTCGGCGATGAACTGCGTGGTGGCGAATTCGTGGCGCCCCAATTCAGGGTGGCGGTGGATCTGGCGACGCCAGGTGACGAGATCGTCATGGTGCGCAGCAAGCCACGACTCGGCGGTGTCGGCCAACAGCATCGGGAAAGTATCGCACCGGTTACCCGGAACGGTCGGCCCCCGTTACCTCGGCCCCCGTCACCTCGGCCCGAACTGACGGTCCCCGGCGTCGCCGAGCCCCGGCACGATATAGGCCGCGTCGTTGAGGCCGTCGTCGATCGCCGCGGTGAACAACCGGGCCTGCGGAGCCGCCTTCTCCAGCGCGGCCACGCCCTCGGGGGCGCAGACCACGCACACCACGGTGATATCGACCGCGCCCCGGGCCTTCAACAGCGCGATCGTGTACGCCATCGATCCGCCGGTCGCCAGCATCGGATCGAGCACCATGACCGGCTGAGTCCGCAGGTCCGCCGGCAGCGACTCCAGATAAGGCTCCGGCTGGCGGGTGTCCTCATCGCGTGCAACGCCGACGAATCCCACCCGGGCCTCGGGGATCAGCGCATGCGCCTGGTCGACCATGCCCAGTCCGGCCCGCAGCACCGGCACCAGCAGCGGAGGGTTCGCGAGTCGGCTACCGATGGTGTCGGCCAGCGGAGTCCGCACCCTGATCTCCTCTCGCGTCGCATCCCTGGTGGCCTCGTACACCAGCATGAGCGTCAGATCGCGCAGCGCAGCGCGGAACGCCGCGTTATCGGTGCGTTCGTCACGCAGCGTTGTCAGCCGCGCAGCGGCCAGCGGGTGGTCGATGACACACACATCCATAGCCGCAGACTCTAGGTCGTTAGGCTGTGCGGCATGGCTGCAGCGCTCGTTCCGATTCGACTCGGCATCACCGCCGGAGACTTTTACACCCTGTGGGCCCCCCGCTGGCGCGATGACGGCGAGGAATGGGAGGGCTTCCTCGGCAAGGACGACGACCTCTTCGCATTCGAATCGGTGGCCGATCTGGCGGCGTTTGTGCGGACCAGCTCCGACAACGATCTCACCGACCATCCGGCCTGGGCGGCGATCACCGAGGCCAACGCCCACAGGCTGCAGCCGGGCGAAGACCGCCAGGCCGACCTCATCGCCGTCGAGGAGATGCTGGCCGAGAAGCCCACCGAGGCCTCGGTCAGCGCACTGGCCAACACCTTCGCCGTCGTCTCCTCACTCGGGTCGGTATGCGAACTACCGGCAGTCACCCGGTTCTTCAATGGCAACCCGAACCTTGGTCTGGTGGCCGGCGGTATCGAACAGTTCAACGGCCGGGCCGGGCGCAAGCACTGGGACACCGTCGGCGAGATCGTCGCCCGCGGCTGGGATGGCGTGCTGACCGCGATTGACGGGATCGTCACCACCCCGGCTGTCGATCAGCGCGCTGCCGCAAAAGCCGCAGCCGAACTGGACGAACCCTTCACCGACGACGGCGAGAGCCCCACCGGCATATCGGCCGACGACGGTACCGACGATATCGACGATGACGCCCTCGAGGTCGCCGGTGGCAAGGCGGCCAGCAAGCCCCTGGTGCTCGGCGGCGACGCCCAGTTCTGGGAGCACGTCGGCATCGACCCCGTCCGGGTGATGATCAGCGGCGGTACGTTCTACACGCTGCGCTGCTACTTCGACGAAAAGCCGGTATTCCTCGGCCGCAACGGTCGGATCAGCGTGTTCCCCTCCGAGCGGACGCTGGCGCGGTATCTGGCCGATGAGCATGACCACGACCTGTCGGACCTGAGCACCTACGACGACATCCGCACCGCGGCCACCGACGGCTCACTTCGGGTGGATGTCAGCGAGGACAACATCTACGTGCTCAACGGTCTGGTCGACGATATCGCCGACGGGCCGGACGCCATCGACCATGACCAGTTGGCGCTGGCCGTGGAGTTCATCCGGGATGTCGGCGACTACTCCCAGGACGATGCCGTCGACGCCCTGCTGGCCGATGACACCGCGGTCGGCGCTCTGGTCAACCATGTGCTCGAGTCTGGCTCTCCCGCTCCCAAACCGCCGTATTCCACGGCGGTCAAGGAGTGGGAAGAGCTCGAGAGGTTCGTGGAGTCGCGGCTGAGGCGCGAATAGCGCCGAAGCCGGCGACGACTGGCGTCACCGTGTCGCGGCTGAGGCGCGAATAGCGCCGAAGTCGGCGACGACCTGCGTCACCGAGTCGCGGCTGAGGCGCGAATAGCGCCCTGCGTCAGCTGTACTGCGCGGTCGGTGTGATGTTCCCCCGCACACCCAGCGCGCGCGCCTGGGTGAGCAGTTCCTGGTACTGCTGGGGTGAGATCTTTTTATCCCGCGTCAGGATATAGCCGCTCTGGCCCGAGGGGTCGCTGACGATCACCCAGCTGTAGTCGGGTGCGTGGGCGAGGATCGTGTAGTTGCCCGGCGGATTAGCTGACGGCGACGACCCGAAGAAGCCCACGTTCAACGCGGTGTTCGTGGCGTTCACCGGTACCGCGGATCCGACGATCGACGATTGCGGGCCGCGATTGAAGAAATAGTTGCCGGAGTTTTCGACGCGAATCGTGCCATCGGGGTTGAGGCTGTAGGTCGCCTTGGTGTTCACCAGGCCGACGGAGAAGAACTGTTTGACACTGCCCTGTTCGTAGTAGGTCCCCGCGAACTGAGCCGGGTCGACGGGATCCGAGTCCGGCACCACCGGAGTGGTCACCGCCGGGGTGGGCGTGAGCTGCACCGGTCGCACACGGTCCGCCCGATTGGCACGCCTGGGCGCAACCGCAGCCGGTTTGACCGCCGCGGCCGGTTTGAGCGCCGCAGCCGAGACCGCGCCGCGGACACCCGCGACCGCCGAAGTCACCGCGGCATGTACCTGCCGGACAGTTGACCCGGCGGCATCGCCGGTATCTGCGCCAGCGGTTCCGGCCCCGCAGAGCATTGCCGCGCCCATACCGGCCACTACCGCACCGGAGCTGAACCACATCCGTGAAGAACCCATGACTGAACACCCTTCGGTCGGAGGCCTACACCCGTGGTGCATCCTTTAGCAAACTCTACCTGAAGTATCGAAGTACCGAATTGGCACTTCCCGGGCTTAGTTCGGCTCGTCATACTTTCGTCAGCGAACAACAGCTCAGCTGTCAGACCCGTCCTGCATAATCGAATGTATGTTCGATAAACGTCTCCACGACTACTTCGCGCCGACCGACTGCGCGGAGTCCCGGGCGCTGATCGCCGACGTCGCTGCGGCGGCGCGACAAGAGAACCGAGCCGCGGCAGAGAAGTTCAGGGCTGCGGGCGAACTTTTCGAACTACGTCGCGCCGAACGCGGTGAAGAAGAGGACTGGGCCGTCGACACCTGGGCTGCGGTCGGTGCCGAGATCGCGGCGGCCCTGCGGATCAGCCTCGGTAAGGCCGGCAGCTTCATGAACTACGGGCTCGCCATGCGACGCCTGCCCGCCGTTGCCACCGTCTTCACCGCCGGCGATATCGATCTGCAGACCTTCGCGACCATCGTCTATCGAACCGAACTGATCACCGACGAAGCCGTCATCGCTGAGGTTGACTCCTGCATCGCGGTGTGGGCGGCACGCTGGTTGACACTGGGCAGGGGCCGACTGGCCCGCGAAATCGACCACATCGTCTTCAGGAATGATCCCGACGCGGTGCGGCGGGTCAATGAGCGGGCCCGCGGTCGCGAGGTGACGTTCTGGGACGCCCAGGACGGGACAGCCGATATGTCCGGTCGGCTGTTCGCCGCGGATGCCGAACTTTTGGACAAGCGGCTCGACGCACTCGCAGCGACGACGTGCGAGGGTGATCCGCGGACCAGCGCTCAGCGTCGTGCCGACGCGTTGGGGGCGTTGGCCGCGGGAGCCGAGCGGCTGATGTGCCGTTGCGGCGGCGCGGATTGCCCGGCGAGTGCGTCCGTCGCCTCGGGTGTGGTGATCCACGTTGTTGCTAAACAAGAGACTCTCGATGGCGAGTCGAACGATCCGGGTCATCTGATCGGCTCCGACACCCTGATCACCGCCGAACTGTTGAGGGACCTTGCCATCCAGGCGAAGCTGCGGCCGCTAATTCACCCCGGCGATTCCCCCGCTGAGGACCGCTACCGCCCCTCGCGGGCACTGGCCGACTTCGTTCGGGCCCGCGATCTGACCTGCCGGGCGCCTGGCTGCAACCGTCCGGCCACCAACTGCGACCTCGACCACACGATCCCGTTTCCTCACGGCGCCACGCATGCGTCGAACCTGAAATGCCTTTGTCGCCTTCATCATTTATTGAAGACGTTCTGGGGCTGGCAGGACTGTCAGTTGCCCGACGGGACGGTCATCTGGACGCTGCCGAACGGCCAGACCTATGTCACCACCCCCGGCAGCGCGCTGCTGTTCCCCGGACTGACAGCACCGACCGGTCCGTGTTCGAGCCGCACCGCGATGATGCCGCTGCGGAAGACCACTCGGGCACGCAACCGCGCCGCCCGGATCGCGGCTGAGCGAGCTAGCCCACCAACACCGCGTAGCGCGGTTTGATCACCTCGTCGATGATCGCCAGTCGCTCATCGAAGTGGATGAAGGCCGACTTCATCGCATTGACCGTGAACCGTTCAAGGTCACTCCAGCCGTAGCCGAACTCCTCGGCGAGACAGAACATCTCCTTGCTCATGCTGGTGTCGCTCATCAGCCGATTGTCGGTGTTCACGGTCACCCGAAACCTCAGGCGCGCCAGCAGGTCGAACGGGTGAGCCGCAATGCTGGCGACCGCACCGGTTTGCACATTGGAACTCGGACACATCTCGAGCGGAATTCGCTTGTCCCGAATAAGCCCCGCCACTCGTCCCAGCACTGCGCCACCATCCGGCAGTACCTCGATATCGTCGACAATGCGCACCCCGTGCCCGAGCCGGTCGGCCCCACAGAACGCAATAGCCTCGTGGATGGACGGCAACCCGAAGGCCTCGCCGGCATGAATGGTGAAGCGGGCACTGTTAGCACGCATGTACTCGAACGCATCGAGGTGGCGCGATGGCGGATAGCCGGCCTCAGCGCCGGCGATATCGAAGCCGACGACACCGGAGTCACGGAACCGGATGGCCAATTCGGCGATATCCCGCGACCGGGCGGCGTGACGCATCGCGGTCACCAGACACCGAACCATGATCGTCCTACCCCTGGCCGCCGCCGCGCGCTCGCCGTCGGCGAATCCGGCCAGCACGGCGTCCACCACCTGATCCAGTGACAGTCCACCGCCCAGATGTAACTCAGGGGCGAAGCGCACCTCGGCGTAGACGACATTGTCGGCGGCGAGATCCTCCACGCATTCCACGGCAACGCGATGCAACGCCTCCGGGGTCTGCATCACCGCGACGGTATGGGCAAAGGGCTCCAGGTAACGCACCAGCGAACCACTGTGCGCGGCGGTCCGAAACCAGGCCGTCAACCCGGCCGCATCCGTGCTCGGCAAATCGCTATAGCCGATCTGCCCGGCGAGTTCGATGACGGTTTCGGGCCGCAATCCCCCATCGAGATGGTCGTGAAGGAGCGCCTTGGGGGCCTGGCGGATCATCTCGAGGGTCAGCGGTGTGGTCATCAGGCGCCCGGTGTCTTCATAGCGTTCATTGTGCAAGTGAGATCGTTGCCACACCAGACGTAATGCCCACGACATTCTCTTGAGCACCCCGGCCACGTTAAAGTTGGGCGAACGCATGTCCCTGGAGGTCCTGATGAGTACAGCGGTAGAGGGCACAGCTGTCGGCCGCAGCGCGCCGCCGCGGCGGCGGCGGACGTTCTATCGGGGTGACCCAGGCATGTGGTCCTGGGTGCTGCACCGCATCACCGGAGCCACGATCTTCTTCTTTCTTTTCGTCCACGTGCTCGACACCGCACTGGTCCGGGTGAGCCCGCAGGCCTACAACGAGGTGGTCGAGACCTATAAGACGCCGATCATCGGTCTGATGGAGATCGGACTGGTCGCCTCGGTGCTCTACCACGCACTCAATGGCGTACGGGTGATTCTGGTCGACTTCTGGGGCCAGGGTCCGCGCTACCAGCGCCAGATGCTGTGGGGCGTGGCCGCGATCTGGCTGCTCGTCATGGTGCCCGTCTTGGTCGTGATCGGCATGCACATGGCGGAGCGATTCCTATGACCGCCACATCAGAGGGACGGCTCGGTCCGCCCGCCCCGATCCGGGAGCGCGACCACGACCGCCCCGCAAGCCTGGACAACCCGCGCTCACCGCGACGCAATAGCGCGATGCCCAATTTCGAGAAGTACGCCTGGCTGTTTATGCGGTTCTCCGGCGTGGTGCTGATCTTCCTGGTGCTCGGGCACCTGTTTATCGGACTGATCTGGGAGAACGGCGTCTACCGCGTCGACTTCAACTACGTTGCCAAGCGTTGGGCGTCGCCGTTCTGGCAGATCTGGGATCTGTCGATGTTGTGGCTGGCCCAGTTGCACGGCGGGAACGGCATCCGCACGATCATCGCCGACTACGCCCGCAAAGACTCCACCCGGTTCTGGCTCAACTCGCTCCTGGCGGTGTCGATGCTCATCATCCTGGTCGTGGGCACCTACACCCTGTTGACTTTCAACCCCAATATCACCTGATCGCCGAGGGAAATCGCTGATGATCCAGCACCACAAGTACGACGTCGTCATCGTCGGCGCCGGCGGGGCCGGCATGCGGGCCGCCGTGGAGGCCGGCCCTCGGGTGCGCACGGCCGTGCTGACCAAGCTCTATCCGACCCGCAGCCACACCGGCGCCGCTCAGGGCGGCATGTGCGCAGCCCTGGCCAACGTCGAAGAGGACAACTGGGAGTGGCACACCTTCGACACCGTCAAGGGCGGGGACTATCTCGCCGACCAGGACGCCGTCGAGATCATGTGTAAGGAAGCCATCGACGCGGTACTGGATCTCGAGAAGATGGGCATGCCCTTCAACCGCACCCCCGAGGGCCGCATCGATCAGCGCCGGTTCGGCGGCCACACCCGCGACCATGGCAAGGCACCGGTGCGACGGGCCTGCTACGCCGCCGACCGAACCGGCCACATGATCCTGCAGACGCTGTACCAAAACTGCGTCAA
>JBAXIA010000079.1:0-13489 GCA_037138615.1 Mycobacteriaceae bacterium
GACGACAACCGATCCGACTCACGCGCCGAAGCAGCGTGGCGAGGGCCAGTGGGCACTCGGAGACCGGGAGCCGCTCAACGCCAACGAACAGTTGAAGAAGGATGACGCCCCGCTCAATGTGCGGGCGCGCATCGAGACCACCTACGCGCGCGACGGATTCGACAGCATAGACAAGACCGACCTCCGCGGCCGGTTCCGCTGGTGGGGCCTCTACACCCAGCGCGAACAGGGATACGACGGCACCTTCACCGGCGATGAGAACATCGATCTGCTCGAAGCGCCGTACTTCATGCTGCGGGTGCGCAGCGACGGTGGGGCGTTGACCGCGGCGGCGCTGCGCACACTGGGGACGCTCTCCACCGAGTTTGCGCGCGACACCGCCGATATCTCCGACCGGCAGAACGTGCAGTACCACTGGATCCGGGTCGAGGACATGCCGGAGATCTGGCGTCGACTCGACGCCGTCGGACTGCAGACCACCGAGGCGTGCGGGGACTGCCCGCGGGTCGTTCTCGGCTCACCGCTGGCCGGTGAGTCCCTCGACGAGGTCCTCGATCCGACGCCGGCGATCGAAGAGATCGTGCGCCGCTACGTCGGCAAACCGGAGTACGCGAACCTGCCGCGAAAGTTCAAGACCGCGATCAGCGGTCTGCAAGATGTCGTGCACGAGGTTAACGACATCGCCTTCATCGGGGTGAACCATCCCGAGCACGGCCCCGGCCTGGACCTGTGGGTCGGCGGCGGCCTGTCGACCAACCCGATGCTTGCCCAGCGGGTCGGCGCCTGGGTGCCACTCGACGAGGTGCCCGAGGTCTGGGAGGCAGTCGTCAGCCTCTTCCGCGACTACGGCTATCGCCGGCTTCGGGCCAAGGCGCGACTGAAGTTCCTCATCAAGGACTGGGGCATCGAGAAGTTCCGGCAGGTCCTGGAAACGGAATATCTGAAGCGGTCCTTGATCGACGGCCCGGCACCCGAACCGGTTGTTCGTCCCATCGACCACGTCGGGGTACAGCGACTGCGCAACGGACTCAACGCCGTTGGCGTGGCCCCAATCGCCGGTCGGGTGTCGGGCACCATCCTGACCGCGGTCGCCGACCTCGCCGAAAAGGTCGGGTCGGACCGCATCCGGTTCACGCCCTACCAAAAACTGATCATCCTGGACGTGCCCGATGACAAGCTCGATGAACTGATCGCCGGCCTGGACGCCCTGGGCCTGCCGTCGACACCCTCGCGCTGGCGGCGCAATCTGATGGCCTGCAGCGGAATCGAGTTCTGCAAGCTGTCCTTCGCTGAAACCCGAACACGGGCTCAGGTTCTGGTGCCCGAGCTTGAGCAGCGGCTGGCTGACCTCAATGCCGAACTCGACGTTCCGATCACCGTCAACCTCAACGGCTGCCCCAACTCGTGCGCCCGGATCCAGATCGCCGACATCGGGTTCAAGGGCCAGGTTGTCGAAGACGGCGACGGCGGAAGCACTGAGGGCTTCCAGGTACATCTGGGCGGAAGCCTGGGCCTGGATAGCAACTTCGGCCGAAAACTACGGCAGCACAAGGTCACCGGAGCCGAGGTGGGCGATTACATCGAACGAGTGGTTCGCAACTTCAGCGATCAGCATGAGCCCGGCGAGCGGTTTGCCCAGTGGGCGCTGCGCGCGAACGAGGAAGATCTGCGATGAACGCGACGATGACCGAGGACGACCTGCGTGCTTTGGCCATCCGCGGAGCCGCCGAACTTGACGGCGCCACCGCCGCGGAATTACTGGCCTGGACCGAGACGCATTTCGCAGGCCGTTACGTGGTGGCGGCCAATATGCAGGACGCAGTACTGATCGATCTGGCCACCAGGGTCCGCCCCGGCGTGGACGTGCTGTTCCTCGACACCGGGTACCACTTCGCCGAAACCATCGGTACCCGCGACGCTATCGAGTCCGTCTACGGCGTCAACATCGTCAACGTCACGCCCGAGCACACGGTCGCCGAACAGGATCGATTACTGGGTAGGGACCTGTTCGCACGCGACCCCGAACTGTGCTGCCGACTGCGCAAGGTCGAACCACTGGGCACGGCGTTGGCTAACTATTCGGCGTGGGTAACCGGCATCCGCAGGGTGGACTCGCCCACCCGGGCTGATTCCCCACTGATCACCTTTGATGAGGCCTTCAAGCTGGTCAAGGTCAACCCATTGGCGGCTTGGACGGACGATGACATGCACGCCTACATAGAAACCCATCGCGTATTGCTGAATCCCCTTGTCGACGAAGGCTATCCGTCGATCGGCTGCAAGCCGTGCACCGCAAAACCGGCTGAGGGCGCCGACCCGCGCAGCGGCCGCTGGCAGGGCCTGGACAAGACCGAATGCGGGTTACACCTCTGATGATCATGCCCATGGTGCTCACCGCGCACGGTAGCGCCGATCCTCGTTCAGCGGCCACCACGCACGCGGTGGCCGACCAAATCCGGCTGCTTCGGCCGGGTTTGGATGTGCGGGTGGCGTTCTGCGAAAAGAGCACACCGAACTTGCGGGACGTGCTCATCGGTCTCGACGGTCCGGCGGTCGTCACGCCACTGCTGCTGGCCAGCGCCTACCACGCCCGCGTCGACATCCCGGCCATCATCTCAGACACCGCGGCTGATGTTCTTCAAGCCGACACCCTCGGAGAGGATCCGCATCTGATCGCAGTGCTCAGGCATCGGCTCAGTGAACTGAACGTCGAGCAGGAGAACACCGACACCGGCGTGCTGGTTGTGGCAGTCGGGTCCTCTCATACCGAAGCCAATACCGGCACCGCCACCGTCGCCGAAGCACTGGCTCTGGGGAGCAGTTGGGCCGGCGTCCGCATCGCCTATGCCACCGGCCCGCAACCGTCGGTTGACGAAGGCATCGAGGAACTCCGACTGCTCGGTGCGCGGCGGATTGCCCTGGCACCCTGGTTCATCGCTCCCGGACGCATCACCGACCGGGTGGCCGCGATCGCATCAGCAGCCGGTATCCCGATGGCTGACACTCTCGGTGCGCACCCGCTGGTCGCGACAACAGTGCTCGACCGCTTTGATCGGGCGATCGCCCGGCGTCTCGCGGCTTAGCTCAGCCCGGCGCACCGTTAGCGCCATCGGCACCGTTCGCACCGTCGGCGCCGTTAGCGCCATCAGCGCCATTGGCACCGTCGACTCCGCCAAGACCACCCTGGCCGCCCAGACCGCCCTTGCCCCCTTGACCGCCCTGACCACCCTGGCCACCCTGGCCACCCTGACCGCCCTGACCACCCAGGCCGCCGTTGCCACCCTGACCGCCATTGCCACCTGTAATTGTCTGCTCCTGGGTTGTTGTTGGCGCGCTTGAGGCCTCAGACGGTGTGACCGAAACCACCTCCGGTCCCGTCGCCACGGTGCGGGTGCAACCCCCGGTCGCGGCAACCGCGACAGCGAGCGCACAGGCGCCGAGCAACAGCCGATTCACAGATTCGCCTGCATTCATACCGGACTCCTTCGGGTTACGTCTCAAACACTACCGACACTTTGCTCTATGCCGGAGATTGGTGGGATTCTGGTCGCCCGTACATAGACGGTATCGCCGTCCTTGAGTGCCAGTGCCTCCGCGTCACCGCGGGTGATCTGCGCAACAAACGGTGCGCCGGTGGTGGCACTGATCAGTTCGACTCGCACTTCGAACCCGAGATAGACCACGCGATCGATGGTGGCCCGGATGACGCCGGTGCTTTCGGCGGTCCCATCGCCAGCCGCAATCGCCATCTCAGGTGTGCGGCCAACCCGGATATCGTGCGGCCGCACCAGAATTCCGTTGAGTGAGGAGACCGTGCCCAAAAACGACATGACGAACGAATTGGCGGGGCTGTCATAAACCTCCGCGGGCGTCCCAACCTGTTCGATCCGCCCCTTGTTGAGAACCGCGATCCGGTCGGCCACGTCCAATGCCTCAGCCTGATCGTGAGTGACCAGCACCGTGGTGACGTGCACCTCGTCGTGCAACCGCCGCAACCATGCCCGCAAATCCTCTCGAACCTTGGCATCGAGGGCACCGAACGGCTCATCCAACAACAGCACCTGCGGGTCAACCGCCAACGCCCGCGCCAGTGCCATGCGTTGGCGCTGACCGCCGGATAGCTGGTTGGGATACCGCGTCTGAAATCCGGCCAGGCCCACTACCTCGAGGAGGTTGTCGACCTTATCCTTGATCTCGGCCTTGGGCAGCTTACGAATCTTGAGTCCGAATGCGACATTGTCTCGCACGGTGAGATGTTTGAACGCGGCGTAATGCTGGAAGACGAACCCTATTCCGCGTCGCTGCGGCGGCACTCCTGTGACGTCGCGGCCGTTAATCGTGATGGTTCCGCTGTCCGGGGTATCGAGGCCGGCAATAACGCGCAGCAGCGTCGACTTTCCCGAACCACTCGGCCCGAGTAGGGCGGTCAACGACCCCGCCGGAACCACGAAGTCGACATTGTCCAATGCAGTGAAGTCGCCGTAGCGTTTGTTGGCACCGATCACGGTGATCGCGTTCGTCATGACATCGTGCTCCTCGTCAACCCACCCGGGCGCGGCGCGCGTCCAGTACTACCTGGACGACCAAGACCAGCACGGCGACCATCATGAGCAGCGTCGAAATGGCGTACGCACCGTATTCGGCACCCCGGTTGTAGCGGTCAGAAACCAGCAGCGTCAAGGTCTGAGATGCTCCCGGCAGGTTGGAGGACACCATGATCACTGCGCCGTACTCGCCCAGCGTCCGGGCGACCGTCAGCACGATGCCGTAGGTGAGCCCCCAACGAATAGACGGCAGTGTGATCTTCCAGAAGGTCTGCCACCAACTAGATCCCAATGTGGCGGCTGCCTCTTCCTGATCGGTACCCAGTTCGTGCAGTACGGGCTCGACCTCGCGGATAACGAAGGGCACGGTCACGAAAATGCTCGCCAGGACGATCCCGGGGAAACTGAAGATGATCTTAAAACCCAGGTCGTTCTCGACAACCCCGAGCAGCCCGGCAGTACCCCATAACAGGATCAGTGCCACGCCGACCACAACGGGCGAAACAGCGAACGGTAGGTCGATGACGGCTTGCAGCAACGCCTTCCCTCGGAAGCGCCCGCGCGCCAATAGCAATGCCGTCGGAACACCGAATATGACGTTAAGAGGGACCACGATCGCGACGACCATCAGTGAGAGTTGCAGTGCGGAGACCGCGGCGGGGGTCGAGATAGACGCGAAGAACGCGCCAGGGCCCGGTGCGAAAGTCCGCCAAGCGATCAGCCCGACTGGAACGACGACCAGAACCAGAACATAGGACAGTGCGATGAAACGGCCGAGGTAGCGCATCAACGGTGAGAGGATCATGACGACAATTCCTCGCGCCTACTTGCCCGGGAACCCAGCGTTCGTAACACCAGCAGTACCAGGAACGAGACCGCAAGCAGCACAATGGAAACCGCTGCCGCACCAGTGCGGTCATCGTTCTCGATCAAGGTGCGAATCCACTGCGAGGACACCTCGGTCTCGCCCGGTATAGCCCCTCCGATCAGAACCACTGAGCCGAATTCGCCGATGGCTCGCGCGAATGCCAGCCCTGCACCCGAGAGCAGCGACGGCAGCAATGCGGGAAGCACGACCCGACTGAATATCACCGGGTTGCTGGCTCCCAACGATGCCGCCGCTTCCTCGACTTCGCGATCGAGTTCCAGCAGCACCGGCTGCACCGAGCGAACGACGAAGGGCAGCGTGACGAATAACAGTGCCACGCCCACACCCCACCTGGTGTGCTGCAGTTGGAGATTCACCGGGCTGCTGGGTCCATAAAGTGCCAGCATCACCAGGCTCGCGACAATGGTGGGTAGCGCGAACGGTAGGTCAATTACCGAGTCAACGAGGCGCTTACCAACAAACTCGTCACGGGTCAGCACCCAGGCGACGAGCAGACCGAACACCGCGTTGACCACGGTGACGCCGACCGCGACCGTCAGCGTCACCCGAAAGGACTCCAGTGCAGCGGTCGTGGTGATTGCGGCCCAGAAAGCACCCCACCCGCCCTTGGTCGACTGCCACACGATCGCCGAAAGCGGAAGCAGAACGATCACACTCAGCCAGATCGATGCGGCACCGGCGAGAGCCGGGGCCGAACGATCACGACCGGCCCAAACACCGGACGGCCGGCCCGAGTTGTCATTCTCGGGCCGGACCGTCGCGGTGTGAGGGGCTACCGTCATCCGGTGGCTTTCTTGTAGATGAGGGTGATGGTGCCATTCTCCTTATCGAACAGCGCAGGATCCACTGTTTTCCATCCACCGAGATCAGCAATGGTCCACAGCTTCTGCGGTGCCGGGAAATCACTGGCGAAATCTGCGGCCACCGCCGGGTCGACCGGCCGGAAACCGGCCTGCGCCCAGATCTTCTGACCCTCAGGCGTGTACAGGAAGTTCTTCAACGCGCCGGCCTTATCGGTGTGGGCGCCGGCACTCACCACAGCGACCGGGTTCTCGATCTTGAACGTCTGCGGCGGGTTGATGTGTTCGACGGTCAGGTTCCCTTTTTCGGCGCCCTGACGCTCAATGTTGATGGCCTCGTTCTCGTAACTGATCAGAACGTCACCGGTGCCCTGAAGGAAGACATCGGTTGCCTCACGCCCGGAACCGGGCCGGGTCTTGACGTGGTCGGTGACCAGCTGGGTGATGAAGTCCAGTCCGGGCTGCGGATCCTTGCCACCGTCGCTCTTGACGGCATACGGCGCCAGCAGGTTCCACTTGGCCGACCCTGAACTCAGCGGGCTGGGGGTGACGACCTCGATACCCGGCGCAAGCAGGTCGTCCCAGTCCCTAATGTTCTTCGGGTTGCCCTTGCGGACCACCAGCGAGACCACCGAGCCGAACGGGATGCCCTTGGTGACATCGGCATTCCAATCGGCCGCAACCTTGCCTGCCTTGACCAGCCGGGTGACATCCGGTTCAACTGAGAAATTCACAATATCGGCGGGCTTGCCGTCGACGACCGCACGGGACTGATCACCGGATGCGCCGTAAGACGTTGTCACGGCGACCCCCTTGCCCTCAGGCGTCGCGGCGAATGCAGGAATGATCTTGCTCCACCCCGGTTCCGGAACGGCATAGGCCACCAGGGTCAGCGTCACGTCGGCCTTCGCTGAATCACCGCCGCCTGCCACATCACTTGATCCGCCAGAGCAGGCAGCGAGGACGGTGGTTGCGGTCAGCAGCGCAGCAGCACCCTGGAACTTACGCAGGACAGTGGAAAACGTGGTCATGAAAAACCTTTCTCATCATCGGGTTTGGCGGGCTGAAAGATCCGCCCCGACGGCGAAAAGAGGTTTCCAGGCGCAATCGTCACCAACACCACACCGCGGGGCAGCAGAGTCAGAGACAACAACAAGCGGAACCGGCAATGAGGCGTGCCACCACGCCACAGAATGCCAAGGGGTGGCTTGTCACCGTTTGCACGGGCGGAACACTAGCACCCGAACACGTGGCATGGATATCGACCTCAGGTCCCCACGGGCAGGCAGCGCCGTCAGCGGTTGAGCAGCCATACAATCACGATGAGGATAAGCAGGGCGACCAGCGCAATCCTCACCCTCGATCGTGGCATCCCACTCACCGACGCGGGCCCTGATCCCCGCGGAGTCGCCGCACCGCTGCGATGCCGGTGCCGAGGATCGCATCGATCGTCAGCGCAATACCGTAGGCCAGCACCAGGACCACCGGCATGACGATCAGGGTCTGCAAGACGAACCCCAGCCCGGAAAGCCACAGTTCAGCGCCGTCCCACCAGCTCAGGAACCCAGCCACGCGATCACCCTATGCCTCGATCGCGACCGCGAGGTCTCTTGGGTCGATCGGTAGACGTGGAACCTCTCGCCAGCCATGATTGCGGAATGGTTTTGCAGGCCCAACCCGCGGGTAAGGACACCGACGACCGCAACGGACGCTCGGCGTCACGGTCCGGACCCGAATCGACGCCGTATCCGACCGGCGGACAGCAGCGCAGCCCATTCCCCCCGATAGCCGACTATGCATTTCTGTCGGACTGCGAGAACACCTGCCTGATATCGGCCGCCGGCTCGGTGGAGTGGATGTGCATGCCGCGCCCGGACTCGCCCAGTGTGTTCGGGTCGATCCTGGACCGTGGCGCCGGGCACTTCCGGCTAGCGCCCTACGGGGTGTCGGTGCCGGCCGCGCGGCGCTACCTGCCCGGCAGCCTGATCATGGAGACCACCTGGCAGACCCAAACCGGCTGGCTCATCGTGCGCGACGCGCTTGTCATGGGGCCCTGGCATGACATCGAAGCCCGCTCGCATACGCATCGACGCACCCCGATGGACTGGGATGCAGAGCACATCCTGTTACGCACCGTGCGATGTGTGAGCGGCACGGTCGAACTGGTCATGAATTGCGAGCCCGCATTCGACTACGGACGCAGCACGGCCGAATGGGAGTACTCCGCCGCCGCCTACGGTGAGGCGATCGCCCGTTCCCACACCGATCCTGATGCCCACCCCACGCTGCGGTTGACCACAAACCTGCGGATCGGACTCGAGGGCCGGGAGGCGCGCGCTCGTACCCGGCTCAAAGAGGGTGACGACGCCTTCGTTGCCCTGTCCTGGTCAGAGCATCCATCGCCGCAGACCTACCAGGATGCCGCCGACAAGATGTGGCAGACCAGCGAGGCGTGGCGGCAGTGGATCAACATAGGTCAGTTTCCCGACCATCCATGGCGGTCCTACCTGCAACGCAGTGCGCTCACTCTCAAGGGCCTGACGTACTCGCCGACGGGAGCATTGTTGGCGGCGAGCACCACGTCGCTGCCCGAGACACCGCACGGCGAACGCAACTGGGACTACCGCTACGCGTGGGTGCGCGACTCGACCTTCGCGCTATGGGGTCTGTACACGCTGGGGTTGGACCGCGAGGCCGATGACTTCTTCTCGTTCATCGCTGATGTGTCGGGTGCCAACAACGGCGAGCGACAACCCCTTCAGGTGATGTATGCGGTGGGTGGTGAACGCGAACTCGTCGAGGAGGAGTTGACCCATCTTTCCGGTTACGACAACGCCCGGCCGGTGCGGATTGGCAACGGGGCCTACAACCAACGCCAGCATGACATCTGGGGCACCATGCTCGACTCGGTGTACCTGCACGCCAAGTCCCGGGAGAACATCTCCGATCAACTCTGGCCGGTGCTCAAGGAACAGGTCGAAGAGGCCATCAAGTACTGGCGTGAACCTGACCGCGGTATCTGGGAGGTGCGGGGTGAACCGCAGCACTTCACCTCATCGAAGGTGATGTGCTGGGTGGCACTGGATCGCGGCGCGAAGTTGGCCGACCTGCAGGGCTCAACGAGCTATGCCCAGCAGTGGCGGGTGATCGCCGATGAGATCAAGGCCGACATCCTGGCCCATGGTGTGGACTCCCGCGGTGTGTTCACCCAGCGCTACGGCGACCCCGCTCTGGACGCCTCGCTGCTATTGGTTCCGCTGCTGCGGTTCCTGCCTTCCGACGACCCGCGGGTGCGCGCCACTGTTCTGGCGATCGCCGATGAGCTCACCGAGGAAGGCCTGGTGTTGCGCTACCGCACCCACGAGACCGACGACGGCCTGTCCGGAGAGGAGGGCAGCTTCACCATCTGCTCGTTCTGGTTGGTGTCGGCGTTGGTGGAGATTGGAGAGATCCAGAGGGCCCGGCACCTGTGCGAGCGACTGCTGTCCTTCGCCAGTCCACTGCACCTCTACGCCGAGGAGATCGAGCCGCGCACTGGCCGGCACCTGGGCAATTTCCCGCAGGCCTTCACCCATCTGGCGCTCATCAATGCAGTGGTGCACGTCATCCGGGCAGAGGAACTCGCTGACGGAACCGGAGTCTTTCAGCCAGCCAACGCGACGCAGTAGCTACTCAGGGCAACCCGCTGAGATTGTCCAGCATCGCCCGGGCAAGGTCGAAAGCTCTGGTGGTGGCCACCCGTTTGGCGGGATCCGGAGCAGTCACCGCGACATCCACATCCACGATGCAGTCAGCCGACAATCCGACGGCGTGCTCGGTCGGAAACCCGGCGTCAGTGTCACTCTTTCCGCTCAGGATGGTGGCCGAGAGAATCGGACCGGTAACGGCCACGTCGGTGACACTCAGTCCGAGATCAGATCCTCCGGCGTTGATCCCCACTCGTCCTCCCTCGCACGAGCGCCACCTCGTCACGAATTGGGAAAACATCCGGGAAGCCTCAGCATCGGAGACAAACCGCACCACGCCGGTATCGGCACTTGAAACCGTCTGCCCCTCACCAAAGCGAGCAAAATCCTGCCAGGCCACGCCGCGAACATCGCCCTTCTCATAGACCCACCGCATCAGTGGCGTGATCGCTCCCAGGCATTCGATCGGATCCACTGCATCATTACCGCGAATTCCGTTGGGCAACACATCGATCGAACCCACCACCGGCTGACTGGTCGCATCAAGCGGATTCCCCACCGCGGCCCGCACCTGTTCAGCAGTAGGCAGAGCCTGCTGAAGCGCGAAGGGCGGTTGGCGCATCGCCGACCCGTCGACGGCGTTGGTGCAGGCGGCCATCACGACGCTCGTCACGATGACGCCGAAAGCTCGGGCGCATCGTCGACGAACGACCGACCAGCCTCCTGCGATGAGCCCCTACTTCCGAGTCTTGTCGGCCGACTTGTCGGCTGGTCCGTCGGTGGACAGCGCGGCGACGAAGGCTTCTTGTGGCACATCGACCCGACCAATGGTCTTCATCCGCTTCTTGCCTTCCTTCTGCTTCTCCAACAGCTTGCGCTTGCGGGTGATATCGCCGCCGTAACACTTGGAGAGCACGTCCTTGCGGATGGCCCGGATGTTCTCGCGAGCAATGATTTTCGCGCCGACAGCCGCCTGAATCGGTACTTCGAACTGCTGCCGCGGAATGAGTTGCTTGAGTTTGGTGGTCATCTTCTGTCCGTAAGCCTGGGCCGCATCCTTATGCACAATGGCGCTGAAGGCGTCGACAGGCTCGCCCTGCAGCAGGATATCGACCTTCACCAATGCCGCCTCCTGTTCGCCCGCCTCCTCGTAGTCGAGGCTGGCGTAGCCGCGGGTACGGGACTTCAACGAATCGAAGAAATCGAAGATGATCTCACCCAGCGGCATGGTGTAGCGCAGTTCGACGCGTTCCGGGGAGAGATAGTCCATGCCACCGAGTTCGCCTCGACGCGATTGGCACAGCTCCATGATGGTTCCGATGAACTCACTCGGCGCAATCACCGTGCACTTGACGACCGGCTCATAAATCATCGGGACCTTACCGTCCGGCCAGTCCGACGGGTTGGTGACGACCTTCTCGGTGCCATCTTCGGCGACGACCCGGTAGACCACGTTCGGGGAGGTTGAGATCAGGTCGAGGTCGAACTCGCGCTCAAGGCGCTCCCGGGTGATCTCCATGTGCAGTAGACCCAGGAATCCGCAGCGAAACCCAAAGCCCAGCGCCACCGACGTTTCCGGCTCCCACACCAGCGCCGCATCGTTGAGCTGCAAGCGCTCCAGGGCATCGCGCAGGTTCGGGTAGTCCGATCCGTCCACCGGGTACAGGCCCGAGTAGACCATCGGCCGGGGCTCGCGGTATCCGGTGAGCGCCTCGGTCGCGCCGTGGCGCGCGGACGTGACCGTGTCACCGACCTTGGACTGTCGAACGTCCTTCACACCGGTGATGAGGTAACCAACCTCGCCCACTCCGAGGCCCTCGGTTGGCTTGGGCTCGGGCGACACGATGCCCACCTCGAGCAGTTCATGAGTTGCTCCGGTGGACATCATTTTGATCTTCTCGCGCGGGGTGAGCTTGCCGTCGATCACGCGCACGTAGGTGACGACACCGCGGTAGATGTCGTAGACCGAGTCGAAGATCATCGCGCGGGCCGGCGCGTCGGCATCACCGACCGGTGCGGGCACCACTCTGACGATCTCATCAAGCAGTTCGGTGACACCGGCGCCGGTCTTGCCCGACACCCGCAGCACGTCGCCGGGCTCACACCCGATGATGTGTGCGAGTTCTGCGGCGTAGCGCTCGGGGTCGGCAGCCGGCAGGTCGATCTTGTTGAGGACCGGGACGATGGTCAGGTCGCGGTCGAGCGCCAGATACAGGTTCGCCAATGTCTGAGCCTCGATGCCCTGGGCGGCATCGACCAGCAGCACCGCTCCCTCGCACGCCTCCAGCGCGCGGGAAACCTCGTAGGTGAAGTCGACGTGGCCCGGGGTGTCGATCAGATGGAGAACGTAATCGGTGTCGCCGACCCGCCACGGCAACCGAACGTTCTGGGCCTTGATGGTGATCCCGCGCTCCCGCTCAATGTCCATCCGGTCGAGGTACTGGGCGCGCATATCACGGTCCGCCACCACCCCGGTCAGCTGCAACATCCGGTCGGCCAGCGTCGACTTCCCGTGATCAATGTGAGCAATGATGCAGAAGTTCCGAATCTGCGCCGGCGCGGTGAACGTCCGGTCGGCGAAACTGCTGATGGGAATCTCCTGGTGAGCGGTACTCGTACGAGGGTTTTCACACGAGGTTTCCGGTCCGCCCAGCGTATCGACACCTGGGCGTCCGAACACAATCGCGACTCGCCGCCGTGTGTCGCTTCTGGCCTATGCTTTTCAGAATGGCGTCGCAGTGGAGGACGTTTCAACGGCTGGCGGAGCACTTGGTCTTCACTGAGGCTCCGAAATTGTTCCGTCAACTGGATCCGAATGTCATCCAACGGACCATCCAGCAGGGCCTGAGGCTGGGCCTCGAGGCGCTCGTCGCCACCGCCCTGCCCGCCGAGGCGCCGGTGGCGATCACCGCAGGCCGACCCGTCACCAGCAACAGCCTGCCCACCGCTCACCGGGCCCGAACGGTGATCTACGCACCCGACCTCGACGGCCGGGCTGATCCCGGGGAGATTGTCTGGACCTGGGTGGTCTACGAGGATGACCCCACCCGCGGTAAGGATCGTCCGGTCCTGGTGGTCGGGCGGGAACACCAGACCCTGCTCGGACTGATGCTCTCCAGCCAGCTCCATCACGCTGAAGACCCGGCCTGGATCGGCATCGGCTCCGGGGACTGGGATGCCGAGGGCCGACCCAGCTGGGTGCGACTGGACCGGGTGCTGGATGTGCCCGAGGAGAGCATCCGTCGGGAAGGCGCGATCATGGCACGCCACACATTCGAGATTGTCGCCGCCCGGCTGCGGACCGAATACTCCTGGAGCTGAAAGCTCCAATGGTTGTAGAGCTGAAAGCTCCAATGGTTGTAGAGCTGAAAGCTGCTAGCCGCCCTGGGTGATGTAGGCGTGCAGCTGCTGGCGCTCGGACTGCAACTCCTCCATCCGGAATTTGACCACGTCCCCGATGCTCACGATGCCGACAAGTTGGCCGTTGTCCAGCACCGGAACATGACGCACCCGGTTGTTGGTCATCAGCGCGGCCAGGTCATCGATCGGGTCTTCGGGGCGGCACGTCAC
>JBAXIA010000080.1:0-13321 GCA_037138615.1 Mycobacteriaceae bacterium
GCCGAAGGGTTCGGCGCCTACGCCACCGGTGGCCGCGGTGGCAGCGTCATCTACGTCACCAACCTCAATGCCAACGGCCCCGGCTCGTTGCAGTGGGCCATCGACCAACCCGGCGCGCGCTACATCCTGTTCAAGGTCAGCGGCCTGATCGATACCCAGATTCATCTGACCAATGGCAATGTGACTATCGCCGGTCAGACCTCTCCAGGTGGCATCACCATCCGCGGTCTGGTCACCGACGAGAGTCCGTATCAGGATCAAGCCGTTCAGGCACCGGCCGACTTCGCCGAGAATTGGATCCTCCAGCACATTCGCATTCGACCGGGCTTAACCGCACCGGGGGATGACGGGCTGCGACTCCGCTACACCCGCAACGCCATCGTGGATCATGTCTCCATCGGTAACGCCATCGACGAGGCGATAGAGATCTCCTACTCTCACGACATCACCGTCCAGAACACGATCATCGCCGAAACCGTTGGCTCGCACTCGTTCTACGGCGGGGTGCTGATGAACTACTCCAACCCGGCCTACGGATTCAAACTCGACAATGTCTCGCTACACCACGACATCTTCAATCGGATCGAAGGCCGATTGCCGGAGGGCAGTCGTGAGTCACTGGCCGCGGCCAATTCCTACATGAACCTCGAGTTGTCGAACAACCTGTACTGGGATCCGCGGTTCATGATTGAACTCGGCCAGTCGACGGGTGTGGTCACCAACGGTAGCGGCGACCCGTATCCGATCTATTGGAACCTCAACGCGGTGAACAACGTCTTCCACGTGGGAAGTTCGTTCCCGTATTCGATGTTCGACGACCTGATCCTGCGCAGGTCCGGCAATCACCTCTTCGTCAGCGGCAACACGATGAACCTCTATCCGACGCGATCGGATTACCAGCTCTTCTACTGCTGCAACGATTACGGCTCGGTGACCGATCCCGGTAATTCATCTGGTCTTGCCCAGAAGCTGACCACCCGTAATCCCTTCCCTGCCATCACCTACACGCCCACCGACCAGGTGCGCACCTACCTGCTCAACAACGCGGGCGCCTGGCCGCGCGACCCGATGGACACCCGCCTGATGGGTTTTGTGGCCAGCAACACCATCTCGGGCGCCCCCCCTAACACCAACCCCGCCGGCGACGGGCTGCTGCCGGCGTATATCGGTTCGCCGCCTGCCGCGCCGACTGACACCGACGCTGACGGCATGCCCGACAGCTGGGAGGTGACCAAGGGAACCAATCCCAATGTCGCCAACACCAATGCGCACACATTGTCGGCCGTCGGTTACACCGACCTCGAGGTCTACCTCAATGAGTTGTCCACCAGTCGCATCACCGGATCGTTATAGCGTCGGGTTGTCTTCCCATAAAGTTAGGCGGTCATGAGAACTGTTGAGGTCTTTGCGGACATCCTGTGTCCGTTCACCCATGTCGGGCTGCACACGCTGATCGACCGTCGCACTGAGCGAGGCCTCAGCGAACCGCGACTGCGCATCCGGGCCTGGCCGCTTGAACTGGTCAATGGCCAACCGCTCGACCCCGCGCATATCGGCGCGGAGATCACCGCGCTGCGCGCCTCCGTGCGGCCTGACCTGTTCGCTGGATTTTCCGTCGACACGTTCCCGAGTACCTCGATGGCTGGCTTCGCTCTGAGCGCTGCAGCGGACCGCACCGGTGACGCTGTTGTGGCCGAGGAGGTGGGGATGGCGTTGCGCAACGCGGTGTTTGAACAGGGCCTTGATATCGGCCGCCCCGAAGTGGTCGCGCCGATTGCAGCCCGTTTCGGCCTCGAACCTCTTGATGCGGCTGCCACCGCCGCCGCGGTTGATGCCGACTGGGCGCAAGGCCGCGAACGCGGTGTTGTCGGCTCCCCGCATTTCTTCACCGGCGACGGCGGCAGCTGGTTCTGCCCGGGTCTGGCCATCAGCCGCGATGACGTCGGCAACTTCATCATCGCCTGGAAGCCAGGTAGTGAGGCGTTCGTCGACAGCTTCTTCGGTTGAGCCCTACTGCGGATGTGTCGCCAGATAGTCGGCGACCGGAATGCGCGAGTTCTCGGCATAACCGATGGGCAGCAACACATCACCGGCAGTGGTCTTGTAGTAGACGTCCCACCGGTAGTAGCCGCCGAACGTCACGGGATCTCCGCCAATCACCGCGGCGTAGTCGCTGACCGCCCGCACGTACTCCCATGCGTGGTTGTAGCCGTAGACCGCGCGGTCGCGATCGTTGGCGAATCCACTGGCGGCAAGAAATCGCCCGGCCGCCATGATGGCATCGCGCGGCGCATTGACATCGCCGCCTCGGCCGTATGCGGCGAATGTCTCAGGCAGGAACTGCATCGGCCCCTGCGCTCCTGCGGTACTGACCCCAGCGATACGGCCGAATTGGGTTTCGATGAGGTTGATGGCAGCCAGGTAGTTCCAACTCACCCCGGTCGCCGCCTCGGCCTCGCGGTAGTAGCCCAAGAGTTCGTCGGCGGGAGCCGGCGGCACGATTCGCCACGCAGGCAACGTATCCCGCACCGGGGACATCGCGGCGAGTTGCCGGCGGGCGTCGACATTGCGGTCATAGGTCTCCTGCAGCGCCGGGGCAATCCGCGGCCGGATGATTGCATCCCACTCGGGGTGTCTCCCGATGGCGCGGTAGGCCGCCTGCTCACGGCGGGCTGCCGCCACCAGGGCCGCTTCCGGCGTCGCGGCATCGCGCAGTGCGAGCTCGTCGGCCACGAGGTCGTCGGCCAGTTGTGCGGGATCGGATGCCAAACGTGGTTGCGCGCCCGCCGGAGTCACCGCCACGTTCGGGTCATCCAGGGGAGTGGGCACAATCGGGAAATCCGGCGCCGCTGTCGACTGGCTGCAGCCGACCCCGCCGAACATCGCTGTCACGATCACCAGTGCGACGGCGACTACTCGATTCCGGTTCACGGATCGGTTCCGCTTCATCAGGGGCCACCTTTCGTTCTGCAGCAGTCTCCCCTACTCCTTGATCACGAGAACCGTTTCGAGCATCGGGTCACCGCAGTAGGCGATGCGCGTACCACTCTTGGCCTCAGCCTGCAAAGCCGCCAGCACATGAGCGTTGATGCGCTCACCGGGTGCCAGTGCGGGGATGCCGGGTGGGTAGGGGGCTGCGGTCTCGGCGGCGATCCGGCCCACGGCGTCTGCTGCGGAGACCCGCTCATGGTCGGCGAAGAAGGCATCACGCGGACTCATCGCCGTATCCGGTTCGAGTGTCCACGCGGTAATAGGGATCAGTGCCCGCGGTTCACCCCGGTGCTCCTCAAGGGCCCGGATGATCTCCGTCACCATGAAGTCGACGGTTTGCGCTGTGTCGGCCAGCGTGATGACTGGGCAAAACGTGTCGCGGTCGGCGAATTCCAGATGCAGACCTCGCTGCTCGAGCACGTCGGCCACCAGCTGGCCGTCGGCGCCCATTCCCGGCAGGGTCAACACAATCTTGGTGGGATCGTGCATCAGCAATGACGGTGAGCGATCGGCGATCTCGAAACCGACGACACCGAGGCCCGGCACCTGTCGAAAGCGCTCGCGGGCCTCGTGCGACAGACGGATTGCCTGGCCGAGTAATTCAGTGCCGCGTTCGGCCAACAGATCGCGGGCCAGGTCGATGCTGGCGAAGATTGCTCCCGACGGGCTGGTGGTGTGCAGACCTTCGAATGCGGCGTCGAGGCGTTCGAGATCGATTCGTTCGGACTGGGCCAGCACCATCGACGATTGAGTGAATCCGGTGATGTGCTTATGGATACTCGTCACGAGGACGTCGGCACCCGCCGCAATGGCGTGCGGTGGCAGGTCGGGGTGGAAGCCGAGATGGGCGCCCCAGGCGGCGTCAACCGCCAGCGGGATTCCGTGGGCGTGCGCCACCTCGGCATGTGCGGCGACGTCGGAGACACCGCCGACGTAGCTCGGCTCGACGAGGATCACCGCCTTCGCATCCGGATGCTTGCGCAGCGCCTCGGTGACGTTTTCTACCGGCATGCCGGCGGTCAGACCGGTCTGCTCATCGACATCGGGGCGGATCCAGACCGGCACCAGACCGGCCAGGACAAGTCCGAAGAACAATGACTTATGGATCGTGCGGGCCACGATCACCTTGTCGCCGGGCTTGCCGAGCGTCAGGCAGATCGCCTCATTGCCGTGGGATGAGCCCTGTACGGAGAATCCGCACCAGTCCGCACCCCACAGCTCACCGGCGATGCGCTCGGCAGCGACGAGTCGCTTTGTCGTGGCACGGCGGTTCTCGACGCCTCCGTAGTGCGGAACGTCGAGCGCCAGGAAGTCGTCGATCAGATCGGGATTGCGTTTGTGCCCGGGCACCGTGAAGGGTGTGCCGGCATTGGCCAGAAAGTGCCGGTACGCGTCATACAGCGGGGTGTCGCCCATCGTGGCAGTCCTCCAGCGATCGGCCGCAGGAACGACCGGCGGCATCTTTTTCGGATTACGAACGAGAGCCGCCCAGACCGCCGTGTGCGCGGGCAGGGCCCTTTGAAACGTGCTCTGCTAGCTTAGCCCACCAGAACCGGACGGAAGGACGTGACCATGAGTTCGCACTTGGCCGTCCTCGCCTCGCTGGCGCTCGCTATTTTCTTCAGCCCTGAAACGCTGGTGCTGGGTCTGGTAATCGCTGGTGACCGGAAAGTGCCGCGGGCTGCCGCAATCGCGTTTGCGATCGGCGCGGTTACCGGCATCGCCTTCGCCACCGGTATTGGATTGTGGATAGCGCACGCCTCCGGCGCCGACGCGGCGGCCCGGCACGGTTCATGGCCCGGTTTCATCGTTCGCGTGCTGATCGCCGTCGCACTGCTGGTCCTCGGCGCATCCCGGGCGGCGAATGCCTTTCGAAAGAAGCCGATCGCGGATATCTCCGAGCCCCACCACCAGCCGGGTAAGTTGCGCACCGCGCTGAACCGGCGCTTTCCGAAGATCATGCGGTGGATGGAACCGGACGCCGATCTGAGCATCTCCCAGCGCATCGCCCGGGCTGCCTTCGCCGGCTTCGCGATCAGCGGGCTGCACCCCAAGGTCTTCCCGATCGCGATCGCAGCCGGCCACCAGATCGTTCAGATCACCAACCCCGGCGTCCGCAGCCTGGGTATCGCCCTCTTCGCCGCGATCTGTGTCGTTCCCGCTGTGCTGCCCGCGGTGATCGAACTGATCAACCCCGGCGGCGTCGTCCGGATCAAGGAGTCCTACGAGCGCATCATGAAGGTCCACGGCCGCTGGATAAACGCCGCGCTGTTGCTGGGTGCCGGAGCCTTCGTGGCACACGAAGCCTGGCGCGTCATGCCCAAGGGTTAGATACCCAAGCATTTACCGGTTATCCGAAGGGAAAGCATCATGCACGTGGTTCAGGCAGATGAGGTCGAGCCAATCGTCGCCGGCCTCCTCGGGGGCATTTCGACGAGCAGCGGTCCAACCCCCGAGCAGGTGAGGGTTTTAGACTCCATCACCCGACACCTGTGGGGCCGTGGTGACATCGACTTGGAAAAGTTGACTCCGCTGTCGTCTGGTGAAGTGGCAAAGGCCCTTACCAGACCCGAGGCGCGCATGCGTTTCGCCGAGATCATCATGACGCTCGAACTCTGCCGGCATCCCATGTCAGCAGACCAGGTGGACCTGGCTGAGAGATATGTCGCGGCTTTGGGTATCGATGATGTGGAGATCGAAACAACCCGTACCGCGATCGTCAAAGGCGCCGAGGCGGCAGCGACGGACCTGGAACGTTTCTACCAACAGATCCTTCCCGAAATCTCGGAGATCTCACTGCGGGACCGGTACCTGCGTCTCGATAAGCCCGACCCTGCACTTGCCGCCCGGCTGAAAAAAT
This sequence comes from Mycobacteriaceae bacterium, assembly GCA_037138615.1. Classification (GTDB taxonomy): domain Bacteria; phylum Actinomycetota; class Actinomycetes; order Mycobacteriales; family Mycobacteriaceae; genus Mycobacterium. The sequence continues at coordinate 5,852 of JBAXIA010000080.1, forward strand.
TGCGGGAACTACCCGAGGAAAGCTTGGGCTACCAATACTTAGAGTTTTACCGCCGCAACAACATTGAGCTCCCCGGGGATGACATTCATGTTCCCGCCCATTACGTCAACCACGATATGAACCATGTCATCACCGGTTACGAGCCGACAGCACCGGGGGAGATCGCCAGATCAGGATTTCTGCTCGCGGCTAATGACTCCCACCACAACTGGCTTGAGTTCCTGCTGACGATGTCGATTCACGAGTCTGGCGTGCTCAACCACGGCGATATTCGGGCGAAAGTTGCCACGCTGGATCGCGACGGGGTACCTGAGTTTCTCGGCGAGGGGCTCCAGCGGGGCGCGAAGTGCACCGTCGATCTCAGTCAAGTGGATCATCTCGCCATCGCACATCTGCCACTGGAACAGGTGCGGGAGAATTTTTCGGTGGTGCCGTTGGGACCTGCACCCGCGTGACAATGGTGCTCAGTGCGTGGCGATGATGGCCAGTTGTGCGAGTGCGGCGGCCAGCGCGAGGAACAGCAAGACAGTCACCCGCGGGCTGGCGTACGCGCGGACAAAGGGCTGGGTCGGAAACGAGAACGTTTCCGCAACGCCGAGCAGTTTGTATTTGTGTGCGTCTTCGAAGGTGGGGTCGACCGCCATCTTCATCATGTCGCGCCGTGAGCGGTATCGCATGAAGCCCACGATGCTCCACCCCGGATCGGGCGCCACCTTCCAGGCGTCGACGTAACCACCGACCTTGCGCGCCGCCACTGCCGGGTGGCCGCCATGTTTGATCAGCCTCGGCATGAAGGCCTTCGAATATGCCTTCATCATGTCGCTCGCGGGAACCTGCGCTCCGGTGTCGGGATCGGTGACCATGGTGTCGGGCACTCGAACCAGATTGACCATGACGAATTCCCGACCGTCATCGTCTTCGAGGAACTTGCGGACGATTGTCAGGTCGTTGAGATCACCCGCGCCCTGGCTCTCAGCCAGGGCCAGCATGGAGTCGATCTCCGACTGGGTGAGCTTGCCGCGCACGTTGTCATAGAACAGGCGGAAGCCCAGGTAGAGCACCGCCGCCACCAGCCAGACCCACCATCCGGGCATACACCGATCTCCTCTCAGGTTCTGGGCCCAAGTGTGCAGCTAAGGGCCCCGAAAAGCATCTTGGCCGGTTCCGGGAACAAATTCGCCGGGTCACCGGTTACGCCTACTGACAACTTGAGCCGAACAGACTCAACTATTGGTTGACATCAGACGTCAGCTCCAGCAAGCTTGAGTCCGGTTCGCTCAGATTAGTACTAAGCAGGAGGAATACAACATGGCTCGTGCGGTCGGTATCGACCTTGGGACCACCAACTCCGTCGTCTCGGTTCTCGAGGGTGGCGACCCAGTCGTCGTCGCCAACTCTGAGGGCTCCCGCACGACGCCGTCGGTGGTTGCTTTCGCGCGTAACGGCGAGGTGCTGGTCGGCCAGCCCGCCAAGAATCAGGCGGTCACCAACGTTGACCGCACCATCCGATCGGTCAAGCGCCACATGGGCACCGACTGGTCCATCGACATCGACGATAAGCAGTACACCGCCCAGGAGATCAGCGCCCGCGTGCTGATGAAACTCAAGCGCGATGCTGAGAGCTACCTCGGTGAGGACATCACCGATGCGGTCATCACCGTGCCCGCATACTTCAATGACGCCCAGCGCCAAGCCACCAAAGAAGCCGGCCAGATCGCCGGCCTCAACGTCCTGCGCATCGTCAACGAGCCCACGGCGGCCGCCCTTGCCTACGGCATGGACAAGGGGAGTAAGGAACAGACCATCCTGGTCTTCGACCTCGGTGGCGGTACCTTCGACGTCTCCCTGCTGGAAATCGGCGATGGTGTCGTCGAGGTCCGTGCGACCTCGGGTGACAACCACCTTGGCGGTGACGACTGGGATGACCGGATCGTCGAATGGCTCGTCGACAAGTTCAAGGCCTCGGCCGGTATCGACCTGACCAAGGACAAGATGGCCATGCAACGGCTTCGTGAAGCCGCCGAGAAGGCGAAGATCGAGCTGAGTTCGGGTCAATCCACCTCGATCAACCTGCCCTATATCACCGTCGACGCCGACAAGAACCCGCTGTTCCTCGATGAGCAGCTGACCCGTTCCGAGTTCCAGAAGATCACCCAGGATCTGCTGGACCGCACCCGGGCGCCCTTCCAGCAGGTCATCAAAGATGCTGGCATCTCGGTGGGCGATATCGATCACGTGGTGCTGGTGGGTGGTTCGACCCGTATGCCCGCGGTGACCGACCTGGTCAAGGAACTGACCGGCGGCAAGGAACCCAATAAGGGTGTCAACCCTGATGAGGTCGTCGCGGTGGGTGCTGCCCTGCAGGCCGGCGTGCTCAAGGGTGAGGTGAAAGACGTTCTGCTGCTTGACGTCACGCCGCTGTCGCTTGGCATCGAGACCAAGGGTGGCGTGATGACCAAGCTCATCGAGCGCAACACCACCATTCCGACCAAGCGCTCGGAGACCTTCACCACCGCCGACGATAATCAGCCGTCGGTCCAGATCCAGGTGTTCCAGGGTGAGCGGGAAATCGCGGCGCACAACAAGCTGCTCGGCAGCTTCGAGCTGACCGGCATCCCGCCGGCTCCGCGGGGCGTGCCCCAGATCGAGGTCATCTTCGATATCGACGCCAACGGCATCGTGCATGTCACGGCCAAGGACAAGGGAACCGGTAAAGAGAACACGATCAAGATCCAGGAGGGCTCCGGCATTTCCAAGGAGGAGATCGACCGGATGATCAAGGATGCCGAGGCCCACGCCGACGAAGACCGCAAGCGCCGCGAGGAGGCCGACGTTCGCAATCAGGCGGAGTCGCTGGTCTACCAGACGGAGAAGTTCGTCGCCGAGCAGCGTGCGAACGAGGCTGGTTCCAAGGTTCCCGAGGAGACCCTCGCCAAGGTTGACGAGGCCATCGCCGAAGCCAAGACCGCCCTGGGCGGATCGGACATCGGTGCGATCAAGTCGGCCATGGAGAAGCTGGGCACCGAGAGTCAGTCTCTCGGCCAGGCCATCTACGAGGCGGCGCAGGCCGAACAGGCTGCCAGCGGCGGTGCCGCAGGTGGTTCTTCGGATGACGACGTAGTCGATGCCGAGGTCGTTGAGGACGATCAGGAGCCCAAGTGACCCACCCGGAACAGGATCGGGAACGCGACGAACCGGTGATCGTCACCGATAAGCGTCGTATCGACCCGCAGACCGGGGAAGTGCGTGATCCCGGCCCGGCCCACGGTGGGCCGGCGTCGGGGTCCTTCCCGGGCGAGACTCCGGAGGAAGCCGACAAGGCCGCCGAGTTACTCGGCGACCTGCAGCGGGTGCAGGCCGACTTCTCCAACTACCGCAAGCGCGCACTGCGCGATCAGGAGGCGGCAGGCGAACGTGCCAGGGCGCTCGTGATCGGCCAATTACTCCCGGTGCTCGATGACCTTGAGCGGGCGCGTAGCCATGGCGACCTGGAGACCAGTCCGCTCAGACCGGTGGCCGAGAAACTGATGTCGGCGCTGACCGGCCTGGGCCTGGTGGCTTTCGGAGTCGAGGGTGAGGAGTTCGACCCGTCCCTGCATGAAGCCGTGCAGCACGAGGGTGAGGGATCCGCGGAGTCTTCTCAGCTGGTCATCGGACACGTGATGCGGCAGGGCTACAAGCTCGGCGACCATGTGCTCCGGAACGCGCTCGTCGGCGTGGTCGACACCGTCGTGGTCGACGAGACCGCAGAATCAGATCAGTAGAAACGAGGAGGTGACGCTGCATGGTTCAACGGGAATGGGTTGAAAAGGATTTCTATAAAGTGCTCGGCGTCTCCTCGGACGCCAAAGAGGACGAAATCAAGCGGGTGGCGCGCAAGCTGCTCGCTGAGAACCATCCCGACCGCAACCCGAACAATCCGGCGGCTGAGGAACGGTACAAGGAAGTAGGCGAAGCCAAGGACGTTCTTCTCGACGAGGCCAAGCGCAAGGAGTACGACGAAACCCGCCGGATGTTCGCAGGCGGCGGTTTCGGTCGCCGATTCAACGGCGGCGGTGGTGGCGGGTTCAGCGGTGCCGATGATGGCACCGGTGGATTCAACCTCAACGACCTGTTCGGCTCGGCCGGACAAGACGGCGGGGCCAACATCGGCGATCTGTTCGGCGGACTGTTCGGTCGCGGTGCCGCCCCCCGACCCAGCCGCCCGCGGCGTGGCAAAGATCTGGAGACCGAGACTCAACTCGATTTCCTGGAAGCCACCAAGGGTGTGGCCATGCCATTGCGGCTGACGAGTCCGGCGCCGTGTACCAACTGCCATGGCAGCGGAGCGCGCCCGGGCACCAGCCCGAAGGTGTGCTCCAGTTGTAACGGATCCGGTGTGATCAACCGCAATCAGGGCGCGTTCGGTTTCTCTGAACCGTGTACTGACTGCCGGGGCAGCGGCTCTCTGATCGAGCATCCGTGCGATGAGTGCCGCGGTACCGGTGTGACAACCCGTAACCGCACCATCAATGTGCGGATTCCGCCAGGCGTGGAGGATGGTCAGCGGATCCGGCTGGCGGGGCAGGGCGAGGCCGGCCTTCGGGGTGCGCCTTCGGGCGATCTCTATGTCACCGTGCATGTTCGTCCGGACCGGGTGTTCGGTCGGGACGGCGACGACCTGACTGTTGCAGTTCCGGTCAGCTTCACTGAATTAGCCTTGGGCACAACGCTTTCCGTTCCCACTCTGGATGGCAAGGTCGGTGTGAAAGTGCCCAAGGGTACGGCCGACGGGCGGATTCTGCGGGTGCGTGGACGCGGTGTCCCCAAACGCAGTGGAGGCAGCGGTGATCTGTTGGTCACCGTGAAGGTGGCGGTGCCGCCGAAGCTTGAAGGTGATGCGCTCGAGGCGTTGGAGGCCTATGCCGCGGCCGAAAAGGTCAGCGGCTTCGACCCCCGTGCCGGTTGGGCGGGTAACCGGCCATGACCACCTTTCTGATCTCGGTGGCCGCCGAGTTGGCCGGGATGCACGCGCAGACGCTGCGTACCTACGACCGTCTCGGACTCGTCAGCCCCGAACGCAGCGCGGGTGGGGGACGGCGCTATTCCGAGCGTGACGTGGAATTGCTCCGCGAGATCCAGCGGCTGTCCCAGGACGAGGGAGTGAATCTCGCCGGGATCAAGCGCATCATCGAACTGACCAACCAGGTTGAGGCGCTGCAGTCGCGGATCGAGGAGATCAGTGCCGAACTTGCGGTGTCGCGGACCAAGCCGCGCCGCGAACTTGCCATCGTTCCCAAGAGCACTGCCGTGGTCGTCTGGCAGCCGCGGCACCGTCGCTGAGCCGAACAGCTCAGCTGACGCGGATGGTGAACTCCGCGCTGGCCGGCCGACCCGGCACCGCAGTGCTGTAGCCGCCCTTTCGCAAGGCGTTGGTGGGCGCTGTCATCGGCTCGATGCCCACCACGTCGTCATTGTTGGGGGCGAATATCTGCGCGGCCGGATATCCGTGGTCGAAGATCACCTCGATACGGCGGTTCCCACCCGAGAGTGTGAAGACCGACCCCTGCGGTACTTCGTCGAAACCATCGTCGAGGGTTTTGTCACCCAGCTCCCCCGACATTCCCGGCCAGTTCTCGGTCGCACCGGTGGGAATGCCCCAGTTGTCCACCGGGAGGTGGCGCAGCGGCGGGGTTTCCAGCTGCCAGTGCGACCGCGGCACACCCGGGATGGTCAGATAGGGATGGAATCCGAAGCACAGTGGCACCGAGGCCGCCGTCGTCGGCGTCACCGTCGTTTCGATACTCAGCGCCCGGTCGGCCAGCGTGATGTCGAGCGTGACGACATGCGGGAACGGGAAGCTGGTCAACAGCCGCGGCTGGCCGCTGAAATCAAGGTCGGCCGTCAGCCGATTCTCGGCGTGCTTCACCAGCCAACCCGGATAAGCAGCCAGCACGCCGTGGATGACCAGCCCGTGCTCGTCGGAGCGCACGCCGCCGACGCCCGGGGTCAACGTCACAGCGCTGCCGTCGACGCCGTAGCCGTTTGCACTCAATCGGTTCGCCCAGGGGTACAGAATCGGGATTCCCATGGTCTTGCCGGTGCGCAGATACGCCTGCAGCCCGCGGCGTTGACCGAGCAGCTCCACGCCGTCGTCTGAAAGCGACGTGCAGACCATTCCCGCAGACGGTACGAAAGTTGCGGTCAGAGCGGACGACGGATCTTTCAGGACGATCGAGGGCAGCTGAGCCATTGTCGGATTGTGCCATGAATGACCCGCGCTTGACCAAGCCGCGAGGATGGCGGCTACAGATGCGACCGATCAAGTACGCCATCGCGCCGAGCTCGGGGGAAGTTCGCCATCACCCGCTCCAACATGGCGTTGTAGGCGCCCCCGTCGTTCAGGATGTCGGATCGATTGAGGTGCCGCAGGTAAGCGTCGACGCGGCGTTCCAGCGACCAGTCCCAATAGTCACGTCGGGTGTACGTCGAGCACAGGAATTGCCACGCTATGGTGTCGATCTCCTCGACCTGAACACCTTCGGTCATCCCCGGCCCCCTAAAACTCCTGCCGCTCTGATTATCATCGCACCACATAATCGGCCCCAAGGGGCAAAAGTCACTCAAAATTCAGCCGGCTATCGGCGGCGACTACGGGGAGTGAATTCCCTTGTACAGCACTGCCAGACCGATGACGATGAGGATCGCGCCGATCAGGCCGGCGTGGTTTTCCTCCATCCACGTCCTGAGTTTGTTCAGCGGGTCATCGAGCCGCTCACCGACGATGAGGTAGCCCAGCACGGGCAGGGCGACTGAGGAGACTGCGATTGCGGTGAAGACGGCCGCCGCCGCCCAGGCCTGTTTGGTGCCCAGTTCGGCGGTGCCGATGACCGCTCCTGCGGCCGCGCACATGAGGAACACCTTGACGTTGGCCACGGTCAGCGCGATCGCGGTGATGAATGCCCGGCTCGGTCCGATGGAGGTCATCGACTTCATCCAGCGCGGGGCGTGGGCTGAGCGGTTGCGTGTGAACCAGCGGTACAGGCCTAACGCGATCAGCCCGACACCGATGGCGATGCGCACGTAGGACGTCCAGGTCGGCGAGTCTCCCAGGCTGCGCGCGAGATCTGACGCACCGACGAATACCGCAGTGATCACGGCAATGCCGAGCACCCAGCCGGCCAGGAATGCCAGGCTCGTCGGCCGGGGCCGCGGTGTGTGCAGGACGAGGATGCCCGGGATGATCGAGAACGGCGACAGCGCGATCACCAGCGCCAGGGGGATCAGCTCGGCGAGGTCGGAGCCCAGATTGCTCACCACCGCAACCTAGTGCCGGCCTAGTCCTAAGTCCTAGTCCTAGTCCTGGCCGGCCTAGTCCTAAGTCCTAGTCCTGGGCGCGGCGCAGGGTCCAGGCCGGCACCCAGTGCGTCACCGCCGCGCTGTCGGCACCGAAGCTGACGTCGTAGGTGACCAGCCCCCACCAGTCGCCCT
>JBAXIA010000081.1:0-13235 GCA_037138615.1 Mycobacteriaceae bacterium
TTTCACGGGTGTGGGCGTCTACGACACCTCGGTGACGGTTCCGCCTGCGGCGGTGATCTTCTCCCGCGCGCTGCTGCTGAACTTGTGCGCGGTCACATCGACCTTCACAGAGATGTTCCCATCGCCGAGCACCTTCACCAAAGTGTTCTTGCGAACTGCGCCCTTCGCGACGAGGTCGGCCAGGGTCACCTCGCCGCCGGAGGGGAACAGCCGACTGATATCGCCGACGTTGACCACCTCGTAGGCGGTGCGGAAGCGGTTCTTGAAGCCCTTGAGCTTCGGCAGACGCATGTGGATCGGCATCTGCCCACCCTCAAAGCCGACCGACACCTGATTGCGAGCCTTGGTGCCCTTGGTGCCACGGCCGGCAGTCTTGCCCTTGGAGCCCTCGCCACGACCGACGCGGGTCTTGCGCGTCTTCGCACCCGGCGCGGGCCGGAGGTCATGAAGCTTGATGGTCATTAGACTTCCTCAACTTCGATGAGGTGGTGCACGACCTTGATCAGCCCGCGGGTCTGCGGGTTGTCCTCGCGGACCACGGACTGGCGGATCTTTTTCAGGCCGAGGGTCCGCAGGCTCTCACGCTGCTTCCAGCGCGCACCGACGGTGCCACGCACCTGAGTGATTTTCAGTTCGGCCATTTTCCTATGCGCTTCCTTCGCGTACCGCAGCCGCGACCGCATGGCGTGCCGCGGCCTCACTCTCGCGACGAGCCCGCAGCATGCCGGCCGGCGCGACGTCTTCGATCGGCAGTCCACGACGGGCCGCCACCTCTTCGGGGCGCTGCAGCATCTTCAGCGCAGTCACCGTGGCATGCACCACGTTGATCGCGTTGTCACTGCCCAGCGACTTCGCCAGCACGTCGTGCACACCGGCACATTCCAACACCGCGCGCACCGCACCGCCGGCGATAACACCGGTACCGGGGCTGGCCGGCCGCAGCATAACCACACCGGCGGCCGCCTCACCCTGAACCGGGTGGACGATGGTGCCACCGATCAGCGGAACCCGGAAGAAGCTCTTGCGGGCCTCCTCGACACCCTTCGCGATCGCGGCGGGCACCTCTTTAGCCTTGCCGTAGCCCACGCCGACCATGCCGTTACCGTCACCGACGATCACCAGGGCGGTGAAGCTGAACCGGCGGCCACCTTTGACCACCTTCGAGACGCGGTTGATCGCGACGACGCGCTCCAGGAAGTTGCTCTTCTCGCCGCCGTCGCGTCCGCCCCGGCCACCACGGTCGCCACCGCGATCGTCGCGTCGGCCACGATCGCCGCCGCGTCCGCCGCGCTGCTCATCGGTCCTGGTGCCCGCAGATGGCGCACTGGTGTCCGGAGCCGCCTCGGGAGCCGACCCGGAATCAGGAGTCTGGTCCGCCATTATGCGGTCCTTCCATTGGTGTGCATGCTCATCAGAATTTCAGTCCGTTCTCGCGGGCGGCGTCAGCCAGAGCCGCGATCCGTCCGCCATAGGTGTTGCCGCCGCGGTCGAATACCACGGCTTCCACGCCGGCTGCCTTGGCGCGCTCGGCGATCAATTGACCGACCCGCACGCTGTGGGCCTTCTTGTCACCGGAGACGGCCCGGACATCGGCCTCAATGGACGACGCGGCAGCGATGGTGGTGCCGTTCGCATCGTTGACCAATTGCACGTGGATGTGCCGCGACGAGCGGTTGACCACGAGGCGGGGACGCTCGGCGGTGCCGACGACCTTCTTGCGCAGCCGATTGTGCCGACGCAGTCGGGCAACCCGGCGGGCCGCCGAGGCGGTGGTCCCGATCGGCTTGCGCTCGATCGGCGCCTTCTTCTCCGCTGTCTGTGTATCAGCCATGACTACTTACCTGTCTTTCCGACCTTGCGACGGATCTGCTCACCCTCGTAGCGCACGCCCTTGCCCTTGTACGGGTCCGGGCGGCGCAGGCGGCGGATATTCGACGAGATCTGGCCGACCTTCTGCTTGTCGATTCCGGATACCGAGAACTTGGTGGGGCTTTCCACCGCGAAGGTGATGCCCTCGGGCGCCTCGATGATCACGGGGTGGCTGTAGCCGAGGGCGAACTCGAGGTTGCTGCCCTTCTGCTGCACGCGATAGCCGACGCCGAAGATCTCCATCTTGGTGGTGTAGCCCTCGGTGACGCCGGTGATCAGGTTGGCGACCAGGGTGCGCGACAGTCCATGGAGTGAACGGCTGCGCCGCTCGTCGTCGGGCCGGCTGATCAGGATCGCTCCATCATCGCTACGAGCTACGGTAATCGGCTCGGCGACCGACAATCCCAGGGTGCCCTTAGGACCCTTCACTGAGACACTCTGCCCGTCGATCACGACATCGACTCCGGCCGGAACCAGAACAGGCTGCTTACCAATACGCGACATAGACCTACTCCTCCTGTCCCGTTACCACACGTACGCGAGGACTTCGCCGCCGACGCCCTCGCGGGCGGCCTGACGGTCGGTCCTCAGACCGGCGGACGTGGAAATGATCGCCACACCAAGGCCACCGAGGACTCGCGGCAGATTGGTGGACTTGGCATACACCCGCAGACCGGGCTTGGACACCCGGCGCAGACCGGCGAGGCTCCGCTCCCGGTTGGGACCGTACTTGAGCTTGACCACCAGTGCCTTGCCGACCCGAGCATCCTCGGTGTGGAAATCACTGATATAGCCCTCGCGCTTGAGGATCTCGGCGATATTCGCCTTGATCTTCGAGTGCGGCAGGGTCACTTCCTCATGGAACGCGGAATTGGCGTTGCGCAGACGCGTCAAAAAATCCGCGATCGGGTCCGTCATAGTCATTCGGCGCTGCTCCTCTTCATCGCTGCGCTCTGCATCGTCGTCATCGCGTTCATCTGGCGCTACTCCTCTTCTACCAGCTGGACTTCTGCACGCCGGGCAGCTCACCCGCATGCGCCATCTCGCGCAGGCAGATTCGGCACAGCCCGAACTTGCGGTACACGGCGTGCGGCCGGCCACACTTGTTACAGCGGGTGTATCCCCGCACAGCGAACTTCGGCTTCTTATTGGCCTTGTTGACCAATGCCTTTTTTGCCATCTGCTCAGTTCTCCTTGAACGGGAAGCCAAGGGCACGCAACAGCGCTCGCCCTTCATCGTCATTGGTCGCCGATGTGACGACGGTGATATCCATACCGCGCGGCCGGTCGATCGAGTCCACGTCGATCTCGTGGAACACCGACTGCTCAGCCAGGCCGAAGGTGTAGTTGCCGTGGCCGTCGAACTGTTTGGGGCTCAGGCCGCGGAAGTCGCGGATACGTGGCAGGCCGATCGAGATCAGGCGATCAAGAAACTCCCACATGCGGTCGCCGCGCAGGGTCACCCGCGCACCGATCGGCATGCCCTCGCGCAGCTTGAATTGAGCGATGGACTTGGTGGCCTTGCGGATCTCCGGCTTCTGCCCGGTGATCAGCGCCAGGTCGTTGACCGCACCATTGATCAACTTGGCGTCGCGGGCGGCGTCGCCGACGCCCATGTTGACGACCACCTTCACCACGCCCGGGATCTGCATCACGTTGGCGTAGTTGAACTCGTTGTGCAGTGCGTCGCGGATCTCGCTGCGGTAGCGCGCCTTCAGGCGCGGCTGAACCTTCTCTACAGTTGTCATGACGTGATGTCCTTGCCGTTGCGCTTGGAGATTCGGACGCGCTTACCGGATTCGGAATCCTCCCGGTAACCGACGCGCGTCGGCTTGCCCTCGGAGTCGACAACCATCACGTTGGAGACGTGAATCGGCGCCTCCTGGGTGACGATTCCACCCGAGGACGCACCGCGCTCATTGGCCGAGTTGGCGGTGTGCTTCTTGATCCGGTTGACGCCCTCAACCAGTACCCGCTGACGCTCCGGGTAGGACTGCAGAACCTTGCCCTTGGCGCCCTTGTCCTTACCGGCGATGACCAGCACGGTGTCGCCCTTGTGGACCTTCATCTACAGCACCTCCGGAGCCAGCGAGACGATCTTCATGAACTTCTTCTCACGCAGCTCGCGACCAACCGGGCCGAAGATGCGGGTGCCGCGGGGTTCGTTGTCGTTCTTGATGATCACGGCCGCGTTCTCGTCGAACTTGATGTAGCTGCCATCGGCGCGGCGACGCTCCTTGACGGTGCGCACCACCACAGCCTTGACCACCTCTCCTCGTTTGACGTTGCCGCCCGGGATCGCGTCCTTGACGGTCGCCACGATGATGTCGCCGATACCGGCATAACGCCGCGACGAGCCACCCAGCACACGGATGCACAAGATCTCTTTGGCACCGGTGTTGTCGGCAACCTTGAGCCGCGATTCCTGCTGAATCACCAGAACTCCCTTGCGTTGAGCACGGCAAATTTTCTCGGACAGGCCGAAATAACCTCACGTGCGCGATCTTCGTTACTTCAGGGGCACGCAGGGCTGACGAGAATCCTTGGTGGGGAATTCAAGCCGGCCGAGGTCTGCCCGAGGCAACCCCCAAATACTAGGTGAGAAGGCAGTCTTGGGCCAAATCCGTGGTCCTGCCCCCCGGCGGGCTGTTATCAGCGCAGGTCAGCCGCGCACCGGAAGCCGATATGGGTGGTCGAGGAGTCCTGAGACTGCGGGGAACGCGCCGCTGGGCGGTAACGCAGGCAGTATTCGGGCGCGCACAGGTGCGAACCACCCTTGAGGCATTGGGTGACGGTGGGGTCCGGATCGGCTGGGGGCGGGCAGCACGAGTTCGCCGGCCGGTCGAGGCTGGAGCCATAGGCTCCGGCGTCCCGCCGAGCGTGACCTCGTGCCGAGTACGGCGTCGTCGTCCACTCCCACACATTGCCGATCATGTCGATCAGCCCGAACCCGTTCGGGGCAAAGGTGCCTACCGGTGAGGTGCCGAGCCAGCCGAGTGCACCGTCGTTGCGATACGGGAACCGGCCCTGCCAGGTGTTGGCCATCAGCTTGCCGTCGACGGTGGGTTCGTCCCCCCAGGCGTAGGTGGTGGTGGCGCCGGCTCCGGCGGCGTACTCCCACTCGGCCTCTCCCGGCAGTCGCCGGCCCGCCCAGGCCGCATACGCACCGGCATCGGGGTAGGCGATCTGGACGACGGGGTGGTTCTCCTTGCCGGCGATATCGCTGCCGTCCCCGAAAGGACGCCGCCAGTGTGCGCCCGGCGCCCAGTCCCACCATTGGCGCCAGTCCTCAAGGTTCACCGGCCCGGCGGTGGGACGGAAGATCAGGGCGCCGGGAAGCAAATCCTCCTGTGCCACACCGGGATACAACGCCGGATCTAACGGCTTCTCGGCGACGGTGATATACCCGGTGGCGTCGACGAACTCGGCGAATGCGGCGTTGGTCACCGGATGGCGTTCGATCGCGAACGGCGCCACCGTCACGGTGTGGATCGGCGCTTCCTCGGGATAGAAGCTTGTCGAACCCATGCGAAACTCCCCGCCGGGTAACTCGACCAGCTCGGTCAGCATGCTCAGTCCTTAGCGAACGCGATTGCCAGTTGCTTTTCGGCATCGACGTAGGGCGCACCCGAGACGTCGACCACGACGCGCGAGATGGTGCCGCCGGTGAACTCGAACGGCGCCGGGTAGGACGCCGAGACGGGCTGACCCAGGTTGCGCCCGACACTGACCCCGCCGCCGGCCAGGCCGAAGATGAAGGGATGGGCCTTGACGCCCGACAGTGTGGCCACCGCGGCGCCGTCGATGTAGAGCGTCGCGTCACCCTGTGGGATGAAACTGCCCTCCACCGTCCCGGTTCGGGCGTAGCCCACGCCCAGGATGTGCCTGCCCATCGGCAGCGGATCGGGCGAGGACACCTTCTGCTCTAACTCGCCGAAGAAGTTGTAGACGAAGTGCAGCCGTCCGTCGGCGACGAACAGCGTGTAGCCACCGTGCCCGGCGCCCTGTTTGAGCAGCACGCCGTGCACATCTGCGGTATCCACTGTGACCTCGGCCAGCACCGAGAAGGAGCGGCCCGCGATATTCACGCACGCTCCGAGCGGGACCGGCGCCGTATGCGGGTAATAGATGTAGCTGGCGCGGTCACCGGCCAGTGAAGGCCGCTGCCGGCCGAGGACCTCCATGATGTTGAAGTCAGCCAGCGGTAGGCCGTTGTACTTGTTGGCCTCGGCAAACCACAGCTTCTCCATCTCCTTGAGCTTGTCGGGATGCTCAGCGGCCAGATCATGACATTGGCTGCGGTCGGCCTCGATGTTGTAGAGCTCCCAGCGATCTTTGTCGAAATTCGACCACCCCGACGGCGTGGCAGCGTGCACGGTGTTGGCGAACCAGCCGTTGTGCCAGATGCCACGCGTCCCGAGCATGGTGTAGAACTGGGTTTCCTTGCCGGTCTTGGCAGTCGGATTATCCAGTGCTGCTTTGAAACTCACTCCCTCCAGCGGCTTCTGCGGGACCGCCTTCACGGTCTCGGGTGGGGTGATGCCCAGTAGGTCATACACGGTCGGCGTGATATCGCAAACGTTGACGTAGTTGTCCCGGAACTCGCCGTGCGCGCGAATTCCCTTGGGCCAGGAGATGATCGCGGTATCGGCGATCCCGCCTTCGTGGGACGCGTAGCGCTTGTAGAGCTTGTAGGGCGTGTTGAACGCCATCGCCCAGCCGATCGGATAGTGGTTATACGTATGCGGACCGCCGAGTTCGTCGTAGCACCGCATACTTTCCTCGACGGTATCGATGAGGCCGTTGAAGAACTTGACTTCGTTGACCGAGCCGTTGGGTCCGCCCTCGCCACTCGCGCCGTTATCGGAGATCACCACGATGATGGTGTTGTCCAGCTGTCCGGAAGCCTCGAGGTAATCCAGGATTCGGCCGATCTGGTCATCGGTGTAGGACAGGAAACCGGCGAACACCTCGGCCATCCGGGCAAAGAGGCGCTTCTCCTCATCAGACAAACCGTCCCACGGCCGCACGGTGTCCTGTATCGGCCACGGTTCACCGTTGGGGCCCTTGACGTCCAGGTACGGATTGATCGGCGACAGTTCGGTGTCCGCAGGCACTACGCCGAGTCTCTTCTGGTTGGCCAGCACAATTTCGCGATAGCGCTCGTAGCCCATATCGAAGCGGCCCACGTACCTGTCAGCCCACTCCTTGAACACATGGTGCGGCGCATGCCCGGCACCCGGGCACAGGTAGGAAAACCACGGCTTGTCCGGTGCGATGACCTTCGCGTCCTGAATGAACTCGATGGTCTTGTCAGCAAGGTCCTTCGACAGGTGGTAACCCTCTGCAGGCGTGGCGGGCGCCTCGATGGGGTGGTTGTCGTAGACCAGTTCCGGATACCACTGATCGGTCTCACCGCCGAGGAATCCGTAGAACCGTTCGAATCCCCTCGACAGCGGCCAGTGCCGTTTGGTGGCGGCCAGGCTGGATTCCTCCAGTGGGGTCATATGCCACTTGCCGAGGCAGTAGGTGTTGTACCCACGCTCGGAAAGCACCTCGGAAATCAGCGCGGTGTCGTCGGGGATACGGCCATTGATACCGGGGAACCCTTCGGTGAACTCTTCCACGACGGCCATGCCCACGGTTGTGGCGTTGCGGCCGGTGAGCAGTGCGGCCCGGGTGGGTGAGCACAGTGCGGTGGTGTGGAATTGGGTCAACCGCACGCCGCGCTCGGCGATGCGGGTCATGGCCGGCATATCGACCAGTCCGCCGAAGCAGTCCCAGGTGGCGATTCCGACGTCGTCCCAGACGACGTAGAGCACATTGGGTGCGTTCTCCGGCGCGGTCGGGGCCTCATACGGGCCCCAGTCCGGTTCGGAGTCACGGATGTCGAGGGAAATCTTGCCTTTGAACTCAGCAGCCATGCCGGTGGACATTACCCGCTGGAGTTAACGCAGAAATGCCCACCGCGAACGGTGGGCATTTCATGTGAGATTTTCTTCTACTTGGCGCGCTCGAGGATCTCGACGAGCCGCCAGCGCTTGGTGGCCGACAGCGGTCGGGTCTCCATCAGCGAGACGCGGTCGCCGATTCCGGCGGTGCCGTCCTCATCGTGCGCCTTGACCTTCGAGGTGGTGCGGATGATCTTGCCGTACTTGGGGTGCTGCACGCGCGACTCGAGTTCGACGACGATGGTCTTCTCCATCTTATCGCTGACCACGTAACCGATCACGGTCTTGCGGCGGCCGCGAGGCTTCTCAGTCTTCGGCGTGTGCCTGGGGCCCTTTTCTTGGGTCCCCTTCTCAGCGGAACCTTTTGCCACGGCTTTCTTGGTCTCTGCCATTTATGAATCCTCACTGTCGGGTCCGGAGGCCAGACCCAGCTCACGTTCGCGCAGCACCGTGTAGATGCGCGCAATCTCCTGACGAACGGTGCGCAGTCGATGGTTGTTGGTCAGCTGACCTGTCGCCGTCTGGAAGCGCAGGTTGAACAGCTCTTCCTTGGACTCACGCAGCTTGGTGACCAAATCATCGTCGGCCAGTTCGCGCAGTTCACCCGCGCCCACTCCAACAGCCATCAGAAGTGCTCCTCTCGAGTCACGATGCGGGCCTTGATCGGCAATTTGTGGATGGCGCGGGTCAGTGCGTCGCGCGCGATTTTCTCGTCGGGGTAGCTCAGCTCGAAGAGCACCCGGCCGGGCTTGACGTTGGCGACCCACCACTCCGGCGAACCCTTGCCTGAACCCATGCGGGTCTCGGCCGGCTTCTTGGTCAGCGGACGGTCCGGGAAGATGTTGATCCACACCTTGCCACCGCGCTTGATGTGCCGGTTGATGGCGATACGCGCGGACTCGATCTGCCGGTTGGTGATGTAGGCGTGCTCGAGAGCCTGAATGCCGTAGTCGCCGAACGTCACCGATGTGCCGCCGCTGGCGATACCACGCTGACGCGGGTGGTGCTGCTTGCGGTGCTTGACCTTGCGGGGAATCAACATGATCTAGCTCTCCGATTCCTGCGTGGTGCTCTCGGTCGCTTCGGCAACAGGAGCGCTCTCGACTACGTCGGCCGGTGCATCCTCGCCGCTGGAGGCGGCGCGGCCGGCTTCGGTACTGGTCGCGGTGGTACCCGAGGCACCACTGCGACGCGGACGGGTGCCCGAGGTCGGGCGGTCGCGGCGCGGGCGATCGGCGGCCGGCGCCACCGCGGTCAGCTCGCGCTTACCGCCGACGACGTCGCCCTTGTAGATCCAGACCTTCACACCGATACGGCCGAACGTGGTCTTGGCCTCGAAGAGTCCGTAGTCGATATCGGCACGCAGCGTGTGCAGCGGCACCCGACCTTCGCGGTAGAACTCCGAGCGGCTCATCTCAGCGCCACCGAGGCGGCCTGAGCACTGCACCCGGATGCCCTTGACATTGGGCTGGCGCATGGCGGACTGGATGGCCTTGCGCATCGCACGACGGAATGCCACGCGGTTGCTCAACTGCTCAGCCACGCCCTGGGCGACCAACTGGGCGACCGACTCTGGGTTTTTGACTTCGAGGATATTCAGCTGCACCTGCTTGCCGGTGAGCTTCTCCAGATCGGTACGGATCCGGTCGGCCTCGGTGCCGCGGCGGCCGATGACAATGCCCGGTCGCGCGGTGTGGATGTCAACGCGGACCCGGTCACGGGTGCGCTCGATCTCGACGTCGGCGATACCCGCACGCTCTAGGCCGGACGCCAGCAGACGACGGATCGCCACATCTTCCTTGACGTACTCCGCGTACTGCTTGTCGGCATACCACCGGGACTTCCAGTCGGTGGTGATACCGAGCCGGAAACCGTGGGGATTGATCTTCTGGCCCACTACTGCGAGCCTCCCTTCGCTTCATCCGAAGCTTCTGCAGTCTTCTTGGGCGCCGCCTTTGTGGCAGTCGCTTTAGCGGCCGTCGCTTTTGTAGCTGAAGCCTTCTTGGCCGGAGCCTTCTTCGCCGCCGGAGCCTTCTTGGCCGGGGCCTTCTTGGTCGGAGCCTTCGCCGGCGCGGTACCGGTGCCCGCGGCAGCCTTGCTGCCCTGGGCGCGACGTGAACGCGAAGACTGCGCGGCGCGCTGATCACGCGGCGGACGGCTCTCCACAATCACGGTGATATGGCTGGTGCGCTTGCGGATCCGGAACGCACGACCCTGTGCGCGCGGCCGGATGCGCTTGGCGGTCGGGCCCTCATCGGCGTAGACGGTGGCGACCACCAGGCTGCGCGGATCCAGACCGTTGTTGTTCTGGGCGTTGGCCGCGGCGCTGGCGATGGCCTTGGCGACCGGTTCGCTGGCTGACTGCGGGGCCCAACGCAGGATGTCGAGGGCTTCCTCGACGGACTTGCCGCGCACCAGGTTGATGACCCGGCGCGCCTTGCTCGCCGAGATGCCCACGTATTTCGCGACGGCAGAGGCCGAAGGATATTCAGTCGTTGTCGTCATTACCGCCGCTTCGCTTTCCGGTCATCCTTGATGTGACCCTTGAACGTCCGCGTGGGCGCAAACTCGCCCAGCTTGTGACCGACCATCGACTCGGTGACGAACACCGGCACATGCTTGCGTCCGTCGTGGACGGCGAAGGTATGACCGATGAAGTCGGGGATGATGGTCGAACGACGCGACCAGGTCTTGATGACCTGCTTGGTGTTCTTGTCGTTCTGAACGTCGACCTTCTTGAGCAGATGGTCGTCGACGAACGGACCCTTTTTCAGGCTGCGTGGCATCTTTGCTTCTCCCGCCTAGCGCTTGTTCTTGCCGGTGCGCCGGCGTCGGACGATGAGCTTGTCGCTCGGCTTATTCGGTTTGCGGGTGCGGCCCTCAGGCTTGCCCCACGGGCTCACCGGGTGACGGCCGCCGGAGGTCTTACCCTCGCCACCACCGTGCGGGTGGTCAACCGGGTTCATCACGACTCCGCGGACCGTCGGGCGCTTGCCCTTCCACCGCATCCGCCCGGCCTTGCCCCAGTTGATATTGGCCTGCTCGGCGTTGCCGACCTCGCCAACGCTGGCGCGGCAGCGCACGTCGACGCGGCGGATCTCACCGGACGGCATACGCAGCGAGGCGTAGGCGCCTTCCTTACCGAGCAACTGAATGCTGGAACCGGCCGAGCGGGCCAGCTTGGCTCCGCCGCCCGGGCGCAACTCGACGGCGTGAATCACGGTGCCGGACGGGATATTGCGTAACGGCAGGTTGTTGCCCGGCTTGATGTCGGCATTGGGGCCCGACTCCACGACCGCTCCCTGGACCAGGCCCTGCGGCGCGATGATGTAGCGCTTCTCGCCATCGAGGTAGTGCAGCAGCGCGATGTTGGCGGTGCGGTTCGGGTCGTACTCGATATGAGCGACCTTGGCGTTCACGCCGTCCTTGTCGTGGCGACGGAAATCGATCACCCGATAGGCCCGTTTGTGGCCGCCGCCCTTGTGGCGGGTGGTGATTCGGCCGTGCGCATTGCGACCGCCGGTGCTGTGCAATGGACGGATCAGCGACTTCTCCGGCGTCGAGCGGGTGATCTCGGCGAAATCGGAGACGCTGGCACCGCGGCGACCGGGGGTCGTCGGCTTGTACTTGCGAATTCCCATATCTGTTTCCTAAAGCTTTCCGCCGGCCTAGGCCGGTGCTCCGAAGATGTCGATCGGCTTGCTTCCAGCAGCCAGGGTCACGATGGCGCGCTTGGTGTCCTTGCGCTTGCCGTAGCCCGACTTGGTGCGCTTACGCTTGCCCTGCCGGTTGGCGGTGTTCACCGAATCGACCTTGACCGCGAAGATCTTCTCAATGGCGATCTTGATCTGCGTCTTGTTCGAATCCGGGTGGACGATGAACGTGTAGACGTTGTTCTCGATCAGCCCGTAGGACTTCTCGGAGATCACCGGAGCCAGGATGATGTCGCGGGGGTCAGTCACAGTTGCCATCAGGCTGATACCTCCTCGTTCTTGTCCGCCGCGCTCTTGTCCGCCGCATTCTTGTCAGCGGTGTGATGCGCGATGTAGGAGTCCAGCGCCTCGACGCTGAACACCACGTCGTCGGCATTGAGCACGTCATAGGTGTTGAGCTGATCCGGTGCGATCACATGTACACCAGGCAAGTTGCGCACGCTCAGTGCGCCGATCTCATCGCTGCGGCCGATGACCAGCAGAACCTTTGCGGTTTTTCCGGGCGTGCGGCCGGGAACCAGGGTGTCCAGGAACGTCTTGGCACTCTTGGTGGATGGGGTCTGCCCGGCAACCAGTTCGGTCACCGCGTGGATCCGCTCATTGCGGGCACGGTCACTCAGAGCGCCACGCAGCGCAGCGGCGATCATCTTCTTGGGCGTGCGCTGACTGTAGTCACGCGGCTTGGGACCGTGCACGACGCCACCGCCCCTGTACTGCGGGGCGCGGGTCGAGCCCTGACGAGCACGGCCGGTGCCCTTCTGCCGGTACGGCTTGCGGCCGCCACCGGAGACCTCACCGCGACGCTTGGTCGAGTGCGTTCCCTGCCGGGCCGATGCCAACTGCGCTGTCACCACCTGGTGCATGAGCGCGATATTCGCCTCGGTGTCGAACAGTTCGGCGGGCAACTCGACGCTGCCGCTCTTCTTGCCATCCGGGGAATGGACGTCAATCTTCATAGCCATTACTTGTCACCTCGATTGGCCCCACCGCGTTTGACGGAAGTGCGCACCATCACCAGGCCGCCGTTGCGACCGGGGATTGCACCCTTGATCAACAGCACGCCATTGGCGGCATCGACCTTGTGCACCACCAGGTTCTGCGTGGTGATCCGGTCGCTGCCCATCCGGCCTGACATCCGGGTGCCTTTGAAAACGCGGCCCGGTGTGGAGCATCCGCCGATCGAACCCGGCCGACGGTGCACCGCCTGGGCGCCGTGGGATGCGCCCTGGCCCCTGAATCCATGGCGCTTCATGGTGCCGGCAAAGCCTTTGCCCTTGGATGTTCCGGTGACGTCGACGTAGTTGCCGTCGGCGAAGATCTCCGCCGTCAGTTCCTGACCGACCTCGTATTCCGAGGCCGCAGCCTCATCGTCAAGACGCAACTCGGCCAGGTGCCGCCGTGGGTTGACCCCGGCGGCGGCGTACTGCCCGGTGACCGGCTTATTGACCTTGCGCGGGCTGATCTCGCCGTAGGCCAGCTGCACGGCGCTGTAGCCGTCGCGCTCCGGTGTACGGATGCGGGTGACCACGTTTGGTCCAGCCTTGACCACGGTGACCGGGACGACGCGGTTGTTCTCGTCGAACACCTGGGTCATGCCGAGCTTGGTGCCCAGGATTCCTTTACGTGAGTGAGCCATGTTTTCGCAGACCCCTACTGGATGTTCACGTCGACGCTGGCCGGCAGGTCGATGCGCATCAGCGCG
>JBAXIA010000082.1:0-12923 GCA_037138615.1 Mycobacteriaceae bacterium
CGTTGGACCGATTCACACGCCGCCCAGTCCTGCCGGTTGGTGAGATCCCAGAAGTCGACCGCATAGGACGGATCGAAGCCGGGCCGCTCAGCGGCCTCCTTCGGAAACGCCCAGGCGCATTCGACGTAGGTACGGTCCACGGCCAACGGGGTCATCGTGTGAGTCATCACGTAGTCGGGGTGCAGGCTCACCAGGAGGTTGGGGAATCCGACCAGATACATCACGGTGCGCAGTTCCTGCTCGGAAAGGCCCTTGATGGCAACCCCGCCGCTGCGTCCGGAGAGCGACATCGTCTCGGCCTCGTCGATCAGGAACATAGAGCCCCCCATCCAGTCTCCGGACAGCTCTACGTTGTCACCACTCGTCGGCGGGCTGATTCTGGACAACTCGGGATGGATCGTCGAGCAGTGGTAGCACTCCTGGTAGTTCTCGGCGATGACCTTCCAGTTGGTGGCAAGTTCGTAGGAGTGCCGCGCGACGATCGTGAGATCCTCCGGCCGGTAGGGGCTGATGACCTCCTCAGTTCCGGCGATGTGCTCGGCGAAATCGGTGTCGCGTCCGCTGGGATCGACGAATAGCCAGCCGTGCCAATCAACGAGCCGAAGTTCGGTCAATCCAAACTGAGTGTTGTCGAGTTCGTCGAAGCCGGGGGCCTTGCGTAGTTCGCCATTGAGTTTGAACGACCACGAGTGGTACGGACACACCACGCCGCGGCGTTTGGTGGTGGCCCCACAGGCCAGCAGCTCATGTCCGCGGTGGCGGCAGACGTTGGCGAACGCCCGCACGACCCCGACCTCATCGCGTACCAGCAGGACACCGTTGGCGCCGGTGCCGACGGCCCGCTGTGCGCCGACACCGTCAAGGTCGGAGGCATGGCCGACACAGTGCCAGCCGGAGAAGATATTGCGCTGTTCCCACTCGAACACTTCTGGGTCGACATAGGCCTCGCGCGGCAGCATTCGGGAGGACCCAAACGGTGCCAGCGACGCGGCGAGTCCGGCGGCAGATACCGGGGCAGGATCCGATTGTTTGAACATGCAGTCAAGAATAGTCTGATCTGCGTTCGTGGTCTACCCCGCGGGCACTCAAGCCTCACCCGCGAATGCCGCGATACCGCCCGCTGCGGCGTTGTCCCCGCGAGTCATCCTGCGGTAGATCAGGTAGCCCACAGTGATCGCGAGAAGTGCGGCGAACAACAGCAGGGTGGCGAGTGCGTTGAGCGCCGGCGTCGGTGCGGCGCGCGCCGTGTTGTAGATCTTCACTGAGACCGGTTCGGTCGAGGAGTTTCCGGACAGATAGCGCACCAGAACGAAGTCATCGATCACGTCGGCAAAGACCAGAACGGTGCTGGCGAAGATCGCCGGCATCAACATCGGCAACGTAACCCTGCGCAATGCCGCGATCGGCGACGCACCGAGATCCTGTGCGGCTTCTTCGTATTGGGTGCCGATGGTTGCCAGGCGTGCACGAACCAACACGGCAGGGTAGGCGATCTGGAAGGTGACCAGACCAAGTACCTGGGCCCCGGTACCCAACTTGATCGGCAAGGGCAGCGAGGTCACCACGAACAACAGTGCGACGGCCAGGAGCACCTCGGGCAGGACGAACGACACCAGCATGAGCAAGTTCGCTCCAGCGGGTAACCGACCCCGCCAGCGATCGATCCCGATCGCGAACATCACGCCGAGTGGCACCGTGATGAGTGTGGTGATCACGCCCAGCTTCAACGTCTGGAGTAGGGCGGTGTGCAATGCCGCATCGTGCCAGACCGACTTGACCGGATCACCGAAGTACCAGCGGGTCGAAAATCCCTGCCAGACGGTCCGCGACCGTCCGTCATTGAAGGAGAAGATCACCGCGATCAGCACCGGGATCAGCGACCACGCCAGATACCCGAAGGTGACCGCGACCAGGAACCGCGGGGGTCGCCACGGGTCGTTCCACCACGTGACCGGGCCCCTCACGACGCCACGTCCCCGCGGGCGGTGACCCGGACGTAGTAGAACATCGGCACCACCGCGACCAGCAGGACCAGCATTACCAACGCACCGGCCTGGCCGGTCTGTCCAGGCGACTGCACGCTGTCGTTGATCAGGTTGCCCACCATGGCGGTCTTCGGCGAGGCCGACAGCATGTCGGAGGTGAAGTAGTCGCCGAGCATCGGCAGACATGTCAGCAGGACCGCCGCGACGATGGTCGGTCGGCACATCGGCAGGGTGACGCGCCAGAACGACGCGAACCGACTGGCGCCGAGATCGCGGGCCGCTTCCAGTGTGGACTGCGGAAGGCGGTCCAATCCGGCATACAACGGCAGGATCATGTACGCCACGTAGCCGTAGACCAGTCCCAGCACGACGACCACCGGCTGACCGGTCAACCAATGCGTCCGGACGTCGAAGAATCCGCCGAGGCTGAACAACCGGTTGACCAGACCATCGTCCTGTAGGAGGTTCACCCAGGCCAGCATGCGCATCATGTAGCTGATCCAGAACGGTGCGATCAACGCGGCCAGTAGCAGGCCCTTCCACCTGCCGGACAACCGCGCGGTGTAGTAGGCGACCGGGAAGGCCACCAGCAGACATAGCAGGCCGGCCAGCAGGACGTAGACCGCGGTACGCAGCAGGGCCGGGCCGAATATGCCGTTATCTCCGACAATGCGACTCAGCACATAGTTGAACTGGGAAGGGTTCCACTGCAGCGGATTCCACACCGGGACAGCCGTGCGGAAGATCGGATCCGTTCGGCCGAAGACAATGGCCAACACCACATACAGCGGAGCGAGGAAGAACAGCAGCAGCCAGATGATTCCCGGTACGGCCAAAACCGGCCCGAGCGCACTTCCCCGCGCCCGCTTCGACTGCGGCTTCGCCTGCGCCGCAACCTCCGTCAGCGTCACCGGGGTCAGGATCCCCCAGCCTTGAAGGCACGCCAGACGTTGTGCCACGCCGCGTCGTTATCGGGATCGAGTTCAAGGATCCGGTAACCGACGTCGTAGTACTCGGGCCGAACAATGGCGGTCTTGATGTTCTCGGCAACGAAGCCGTCCGCCACCAACGAGTCCGGATTCATCGAGACCTGGGGCGGCTGGTAACCGATCTGCTTGAAGTTCTGCTTCGCGGATTCGGTCTCCAGCATGTGGTTGATGAACAGGTGTGACAGCACCGGGTTCTTACCGCCACGCAAAATCACCATCAGATCGTTGTCAACCAGACCTTTTCCGTCGGTGGGGAACCAGTAGCGCAGAACCTCGGCCGTCGTGCCCTCCGGCAGGTAGTTCTGCGCGTTGATGATGTCGCCGGACCACATCTGCGTCAGCCCGATCTGACCGGTGGGCACGTCGGTGTACATCGTGATCGTGACCTTCGGCGAAGTCGCCGCCACCAGTGCGGTCAACTGCTCTCCGACCATCTTGAGGTCCGCTGCGGACGAGGTGTTCACGTCCGTTTTACCCAGCTTGAGCAGGACCATCGACATCGCGGTGTGCCAGTCATCGATCACAGCCGTCTTGTTCTTGTAGGCCGGATCCCACAGTGACTCATAGGGATTGGCCAACGCACCGATGTCGGCCGGCACCACGGTGTTATTCCAGCCGATTCCCGTTGTGTACACGGTGTAAGGCGTGGTGTAGCGCCACTGCTGGTCGTAGAACGGGTTGGTGAACACCGGCCAGACGTTCTTGATGTTGGGAACATAGCTGTGATTCAGCGGCCGGAGCAGCGAGCCGTTCACCAGCTTTCCGATCTGGTCGTAACTCGGGAAGAAGACGTCGTAATCGACACTGCCGGCGCGGATCTTGGTGATCGCCTCGTCAGTGTCGTTGAAGGTCGAGACCTGCACGGTCGTGCCGTACTTGTCCTGGAACGACTTGATGGCATCCGGCGAGACATAGTCCGCGTAGGTGTACAGCTGTAATGTCGCAGCCTTCTCCGGGGCAAGCCCATCGGCGATCGGCGCATTGTCCTTCGCGATATCCCAGGTGACCGGCTTGTCTGGTGACGCGACTTTCATACTCGGGGCCGACGACGACGTCTGATCACCCGTGGCGCAGGCGTCAAGAAACGCCATCAGGGCGGGAGTTCCGCCCGCCAGGAGTGCGGCGCGCAGCAGAAACTGCCGTCGGTTCGGACTGGGTCGGTTGGGAACTGCCATTAGGTCCTCCGAAGTCGCACGTGTGTCGGTCCTTGGACTCTCGCACACTTGGGATGCCGATGCCCGGCGTTAGATCAACTGGCGTTTCACTGCTTGTCGCCCCGCGGACTCTGGCATAGACTGAACGCTCAGTCAGGAATTGTCCGGGCCGCCCCTTCCCAGGTGGCCGAGGCAATCGAGTGGAGGTTTCCCGTGGCATCCCCGACCATCGACAGACCGGTCCGGGGCGACGTCGCCGCCCTGATCGAACATGAGGAGCAGGTGTTTCTGCGCCGGCAGCCGCGCAGCACCGAACTGATCGCACTCGCCGGTGGACATCTTGCCGGCAGCGCCACCTCGAACTGGCAGATCGCCCAACCGCAGGCGGTGTGGATGAGTCACGGCGCCGGATCGAAGGTGTACGACGTCGACGGCACCGAGTACGTCGACATGCACGGTGGTTACGGCGCCTCCATCGCAGGCCACGCGCACCCGGCGATTGTCGCCGCCGTCAGCGACCGGGTTCGCCGCGGAACGCATTTCGCACAACCCACCGAAGACGCCATCTGGAACGCCGGCGAATTGGCCCGCCGCTTCGGCCTGCCACAGTGGCGATTCGCCAACTCAGGTACTGAAGCCACCATGGACGCCGTGCACCTGGCCCGATCGGTGACCGGACGCGATCTGATCATCAAGGTCGAAGGCTGCTACCACGGCCATCACGACTCAGTGCAGGTCTCAGTGCTGCCAGAGGCCGATGAAGTCGGCCCACGCGACCACCCCAGCAATGTTCCCGGTAACTCCGGAATCCCCTCTGCAATAAGGGATTTAGTCGTTGTCGTGCCGTTCAATGACCCAGAGGCAGTTGCCAGGGCGCTGGCTGAGCACCCGGATCAGATCGCCGGCATGATCGTCGAACCGGCGATGATGAACGCTGGAATCATCCCCCCTGATGACGGCTACCTGGCCGCGATCCGCGAGCTCCTGCACGCGGCGGGAGCGCTGCTGATCTTCGATGAGGTCAAGACCGGGTTCACTACCGGGCCCGCCGGAATCACCGGACTGTCCGGCGTCACGCCCGATATGGTCTGCCTGGCGAAGGCCCTGGGCGGCGGCATCTCGGTCGCCGCGATCGGCGGTACCACCGCGGTCATGTCGGCGATCGCTGACGGCCGCTACGAACAGGTGGGCACCTTCAACGGCAATCCACTGGCGATGGCCGCCACCAGAGCCAACCTCTCCGAGGTACTCACCCCCGAGGGCTACGCGCATCTTGACCACCTGGCCGCCCGGCTACGGTCTGGTCTGGAAGCAACCATCGCCGAGCACGGTCACGGCTGGCGCGTGGTCAGCCTCGGGGCCAAGGGCTGCGTGACCTTCCGGTCAGAACCGGTCCGGGAGTTCCGCGATTTCCTGCAGATCGACACCAATATCGGGCATCTGCACTGGCTCATGCAGCACAACGGCGGCGTTTTCATGCCGCCGTGGGGCAAGATCGAACAATGGTTGTTGTCCGTCCAGCACGACGATGCCGATGTCGACCGCTTCGCCGCGAACTTCGCGCGGCTGGCCGAAGCGGTAGCGGTCTGACCGCAATCCCGGGCGTCCGGTGAGTGGCGGCGCGATCCGGCTCGAGAAGCTGGCCAAGGCATACGACGGGGTTCCCGCCGTCACCGGTATCGATCTCGACATCCCCGCGGGACAGTTCTACTCCCTACTGGGAGCATCGGGCTGCGGCAAAACCACCACCCTGCGGATGATCGCCGGCTTCGAGAAGCCGGACTCCGGACGAATCGAACTCGACGGCCGGGACGTCGTCGCCGACCCGCCGCACAAGCGACCGGTCAACACGGTTTTCCAGTCCTACGCGCTGTTTCCCTTCATGAACGTGTGGGACAACGTCGCGTTCGGGCTGCGCTATCACAACGCCACCAAGGCTGAGACGAAGGAGCGCGTCGGCGCCGCCCTCGACCTGGTCCAGATGAATGAATTCGCCAAGCGCAGGCCCACCCAGATGTCCGGCGGCCAGCAGCAGCGAGTCGCACTGGCACGTGCACTGGTGCTGCGGCCACGGGTTCTGCTGCTCGACGAGCCGCTCGGCGCGCTCGATGCCAAACTGCGCAAGCAACTTCAGCTTGAGCTGCGCGCGGTCCAGCGTGAGGTCGGTATCACCTTTGTCTACGTGACCCACGACCAGGAGGAAGCGCTGACGATGAGCGACCAGATCGCCGTGCTGGCCGAAGGGCGGGTGGAGCAGATTGGTCCGCCACAGGAGATCTACACCGCGCCGGCGACAACCTACGTCGCGGGGTTTCTTGGTGCTGCGAACATCTTTGATGCCCAAGTGCTGGAGTGCACCGGCGGTGCCGCCGTGTGTTCAGCGATGTCGGCGCGACTCAACGCCGTGGTGGACAACGGCTGCGCACCTGGACCCGCCGCTGTCGTGATCCGGCCCGAACGCATCACTGTGCAACTTCCCCACGACCCGGTGCCGGCCGGCTACAACGCCATTGCCGGAACCGTGGCCGAAGTCGTCTATCTCGGAGCCTCAACGCAGGTACACGTCGATGTCGGTGAGTCCGCTGCGCTCGTCGTCGATGTGCCCAACCACTCCGGACCACAGTCCGTCGGTTACCAGACCGGATTGGCAGTGAGTTGCGTGTGTGCACCCGACGCGGTGCGCGTGCTCCATCGCAGCCCTGCCACGGTGGCCGAAGTGCCCGCGGCGAAAGTCGGCTGACGCCTCAACGAACTCGACTACGCCCGATCGACTTGGGTCCGGCAACCGACTTGGGCCGGGTGCGGCGTCGTTCGGCGGGCAGGTTGAGTTCGCGTTCGGCGAATCGCATAGCAATGTCGTACGCGACCTTGGCGTTCACCTCCGGGTCATCCAGTGCGACCTGAATCGACAAACCGTCGAGCAGTGCGGCGAACTCGAGTGCGAACATCGAGGGATGAACCGTGGCTTCGATTTCGGCCGACTTGATCGCATCGACGATCATCCGCCGCCAGCGAGCGTCACGTTCAACTCGGCCGGCCTTGACCTCCTCGTGCCGGAAGGCTTGAACCCACAGGTCGAACCAGAGTCCCCAGGCGCCGGGAATCTCACCATCGCGCGACGGAATACAGGTCCACTCGATCAGCAGCGAAATCCGTTCGCGCACAGAGGGAACCTCGGCGAGCATCTGCTCGGCTGCCTCGTAAAACGACTCTTCGGAGAAACGCAGGGCATCGACCAACAACCGGTCACGGGTTCCGAAGTAGTAGATCACCAGGGCCGAACTCACTCCGGCTCGCTTGGCGACGTCGGAGATCCGGGTCTCGGAGAAGCCGCGTTCACAGATCAACTCGGCGGCCGCGCGTAGCATCTGGACGCGGCGAGCCTCGTTGTTCTCGGTCGCGGTTGCGGGTTCTGCCATCTTTTCGTGCCCCCCCGGGTCGGCGCTTGCACTTGTTGAAAGCCTAACACTTGGTTAGATTGAACAGTCAGTCAAGAAATCTGCGGGGCCAACGGAAGTGGGGCGCTCATGTCCAACACCTACGACGCCATCGTCATCGGCGGCGGCCACAACGGGCTGGTCTCGGCCGCCTATCTCGCCCGTTCGGGAGCCAGGACCCTGGTGCTGGAATCGCGGGCATCGCTGGGCGGCGCGGCGACCACCGAATCACCATGGGAGGACGCACCACATCTGCGCGTCACCCGGTTGTCCTACGTGATGAGCCTGATGCCGCCCACGATCGTCAAAGATCTGAGTCTGGAGCGAAACGGCTACAGGGTGCATCCGATGGGTCCGTACTACCAGGCCTTCCCCGAGGGCGGATCGCTGACGATCTACGAGGACCCGGCCCGCACCCATGAGGAAATGGCCAAGTGGTCGAAGAAAGATGCCGACGCCTATCCGAAGTGGAACGCATGGCTAGAAGGGCTGGGCGACTTCCTCGGGCCGCTGCTGACGCAGGTGCCACCCAAGGTCGGCTCACGGCGTCCCTCGGACCTGGCCGATCTCGCCAAGCTCGCGTGGAGCAAGCGGGACATCACGGTCCGCAGCACCGCTGACATCACCCGCCTGCTGACGATGAGCGTCGCCGACCTCCTCGACGACTGGTTCGAGTCTCCACAAATCAAGGGCTCGCTTGCGGTCAACGGTGTCATCGGCACCTGGGCCGGCCCCTACGAACCCGGAACCGCCTACGTTATGGCGCACCACTCGATCGGTGACGTCGGCGACGGCCAGATGGGCAGCTGGGGTTACCCCGAAGGCGGCATGGGTGCGGTGTCGGATGCCATCGCCCGCTCAGCCCGCAGCTTTGGCGCTGAGATCCGCACCAATGCGCGGGTGTCGAAAGTCTTGGTCCGCAACGGCCGGGTCCAGGGCGTCGCGCTCGACAACGGCGACGAGATTCACGCGCCTCTGGTGGTGACCACATTGCACCCGCGCACCGCATTCCTGGACCAGATCCCTCGCCACGAATTACCTGAGGACTTCGTCAACGATATCGAGCATTGGAAGACCCGCAGCGGCGTGGTGAAGATCAACCTGGCCCTGAGCGAGTTACCGAGCTTCACCGCCAATCCGAGTCGCGGGCAGGCCGAGCACCACACCGGCTCGGTCGAGATGGCCCCGTCCATGGAGTTCATCGAAGCGGCCTTCCAGGACGCCCGCGCCGGCCGCCCGGCCCTGGCACCGTTCAGCGACAGCGTCATTCCCACCACACTGGACAGGACGCTGAATCCCGATGGCACGCACATCATGTCGCTGTTCACCCAGTGGGTGCCATCCGAGTGGGCGAGCGAACCGCACACCGAGGAACTCGAGGCCTACACCGACCGGCTCATCGACCTCTACGACGAGGTCGCACCCGGCTTCAAGGGCTCGATCCTGCATCGCGACATCGTCGGCCCGCACGAGATGGAAGTGGAGTACGGGCTTATCGGCGGCAATATCTTCCACGGCGAACTGTCCCTGGAGCAGCTGTTCCATATGCGGCCGGCACCCGGCTTTGCCGACTACCGCACACCGATCGCCGGACTCTACAACGGAAGCTCGGCAACCCACGCCGGCGGCGGCGTCTGTGGCATTCCCGGTTGGCAGGCCGCGCGTGCCGCCCTCGCCGACAAGAAGCGTGGCAGCCGTAGAGGCCTGGCCTCGCTCGGCAGGCGCTCCTGACTCCCGCCCTACCCGGGCATGCGCCCGGCGGCAAACTGCGCAGCGCCGCGGTAGACGCGATGCTCGGCGCCCGATCGGTGGCACTTGTCGGGGCCAGTGCACGGCCCGATAGCTTCGGCGCGCGCATGATCCTCGAAGGTATGCGCAGTTCCGCACGAATGCATCTGGTGAATCCCCGCTACGAGAACATCAACGGAGTTGCCTGCGCACCGTCGCTGGCCGCACTCGACGAACCCGTGGATCTGGTGTTACTGGGCGTGCCCGACTCAGCGCTACACGGCGAACTTCAGGCCGCCGCCGCCGCCGGAGCCCGGGGCGCCGTGGTCTTCGGCTCCGCGCATGCTCCCGGGCTTCGCGAGGAGCTCGCCGCCACGGCCGCAGCGGCCGGTATGGCGTTATGCGGGGCGGGTTGTATGGGTTTCGTCAACAACGCGATCGGGCTGCGGGCACTGGGATATCTGGAACCCGATCCGCTTGCGGCCGGGGGTGTTTCGCTGATCACCCACTCGGGGTCGGCCTTCTCCACCCTGCTGCGCGCGAACCGCGGATTCGGTTTCCGGCTGGCGGTCTCCTCCGGGCAGGAATTGGTCACCGACACCGCCGACTATGTCGACTACGCGCTCGACGATCCTGAGACGACGGTGATCGCGCTGCTGCTCGAGACACCAAGAGCCGCCCGCCGCCTGCGTGCCACCCTGCACCGCGCCGCCGAGCAGGGTGTACCGGTGGTGATCCTGTCGGTGGGCCATTCACCGCGCGGCCGCGCGATGGTGGCCGCGCACTCCGGGGCCTTGGCCGGCGACGATGTCGGCTGGCGGGCGTTCTGCTCACAGACCGGCGCGATCCGTGTCCGGGATATGGCCGAATTATGCGACACCGTCGAACTTTTCGAGTCCGGTAGACGCCGCCGCCCCGGTTCGCGTGGGATTGCCACCGTGCACGATTCCGGAGCCGAGCGGGCGCTCTGCGCCGATCTCGCCCATGATCTGGGCGTCGATTTCGCCGACTTGGGGTCGGCCACCCTGAGTGCCCTCGCCGAGTTGCTCGACGATGGGCTGGAACCCGCCAACCCGCTCGACGTGTGGGGTACCGGCGCGGACACCAGGGAGTTGTTCAGTAGCTGCTTGCAGATTTGCGCCGCGGATCCCGAGGTTGCGGTGACTGCATTGGCGGTAGACCTGGTCAGCGAGTTCGACGGCGACACCTCCTATCCCGACGCGGTGATCGACGTGGCGACTCACACGACTGCACCTATCGCAGTGCTGGCCTCGGTGGAATCCGCCGTGGATCGCAGCACTGCGCATCGACTGCGGGCCAGTGGCGTACCGGTGCTGGAGAACGCCCGCAGTGGCATCGCCGCACTGGGTCATCTGGCCCGCTGGCCGCTGCCGGCCAACACCGACACGGCGTTGATCGACACCGATCGTCAGCAACGCTGGTCATCGCGGCTCAGCGCGCCTGACTGGGATGCCCATGAGGCATTCGCATTACTGGCTGACTACGGCATTGCGATTCCAGCCTCCGATACCGCCCACGACCTCGACGGGGTTCTGGCAGTAGCGGATGCCGTCGGATATCCGGTGGTGCTGAAAACCCTTGGTGCCGATCACAAGAGCGACGTGGGCGGGGTCGTCCTCAACATCGCCGACGCGGCAGCATGCACCGATGCCTATCGGCTGATGGCGCAGCGACTGGGTGTCGGTGTCAGCGTGCATGCCATGGCACCCGCCGGCGTCGAAGTCTCCGTCGGAGTGGTCCGAGACGGCAACTTCGGACCACTCGTAGTCGTCGCCGCCGGCGGGATCATGGTCGAGTTGCTCGCCGACCGCGCCGTCGCCTGTCCCCCGATCACACCAACCCACGCGCTCAGCATGCTGCACTCGCTGCGAATCGCACCGCTGTTGGCGGGCTGGCGCGGTCAGGAACCGGTGGCCATTGACGCACTCGTCGACGTCGTCGTCGGATTCTCGCAACTGGCAACCGAACTCGGCGATGTCCTCGACGCCGTCGAAGCTAATCCCGTCATCGCCTCGCCGGCCGGCGCGATCGCCGTGGACGCGTTGGTGATCGCGCGGGATCAGAAGATCGAATAGACCTTGCGGACCGTCTCGTGGATCTCCCAGGTCCCCGACCAGCCGAGCGGGAAGACCGCGACATCGCCCACACCGATCTCCTTGGACTGCCCGCCATCCGGAGTGACTGTCATCCGGCCGGCCACGAGATAGATGACCTCATTGGTATCCAGTACCCAGTGCGACGGGCCGGGGGCGCACTGCCAGATACCTGCCGATGCGGTGCCCTGAGCCCAGATCTCGACACCATGGGTCGCCATCGGATGACCGGTGGCCTCCTCCAGCGGACCCCAGTCCTCCAGTTTGGCGTTGACGGCATCGGCAAGTACGGGCGTGGTGACAGCTTCACTCATATGGGTAGTCCTTATTTCTCGGCGCTCTCGGAACTGGTCTTACCACGAGACCGTGGCATAGACTGAACGCTCAGTCAATAGGAGCGGAGAGCGCGGCCGATGTACGGGTTGACAGCCGAGGACATACAGATCCGGGATAGAGCCAAGGCATTCGTCGACAGCCTGATCCCGTACGAGGTTGAGGCCGAGTTGGCCGGCGGCTATCTGCCGAAGGAACTCGCCGACCAACACCACGAGCGTGCGATCGAACTGGGCCTGTACGCCACCAACATGCCCGCATCGGTGGGTGGACCGGGATTCACTGCGCTACAACAGGTTCTGGTTCAGGAGCAGACCGGAAGGGCCACGAACGCACTGGCCTGGGTGATGCACACCCCGCCTCAGTGGTGGGCCGATGTGGCTACCGACTATCAACTGCAGCGCTGGTTACTGCCTAGCGTGCGGGGCGAGAAACACGAGGCCTACGCGATCACCGAGGAGTTCGCGGGCTCGGACGTCTCGGCATTGGAGACCACTGCACGCCGTGACGGGGACGACTACGTCATCAACGGGGTCAAATGGCACGTCACCTCCTACAACCTCGCCGACTACGTGTTCGTCCAGGCTCGCCTCGTCGGTGGCGATCACGACGGCGATCATGTCCTGCTGGTGGTCGACCTACCGTGGCCAGGCGTGGAGGTGGTGCGCAGTCCGAAGTACACCCACAACATTCCCGACGAGCATCCGATCGTGTCGTTCACCGATGTGCGGGTACCGGCGACGCATCTGGTCGGTGCTGAGGGTGAGGGGATGACGTTCACCCAGGACTGGTTCCGCTTCGAGCGGATCATGGTCTCCTCGCGGTGTGTGGGTGCGGCACAGCGACTTGTCGATGAGATGACGGCATTCGCTCGCGAGCGGATCGTGGACGGGAAACCACTCGGCGAGCACCAGTTGGTCGCCGGCATGCTCGCCGACAGTGCCACCGAACTCTTCGCCGCGCGCAGCCTGCTCTACGAGGTGGCCCGCGGTATCGACGCCGGCCTGGACCGCAAGGCACTGCACGGCCAGGCATCGATGGCCAAGCTGTACTGCTCGGAGATGGCCGGCCGGGTCGCCGACCGCGCGGTGCAGGTCTTCGGCGGACGCGGCTATATGCGAGAGAACGTGGCCGAGCGGATGTTCCGGGAGTTGCGGGTGGAACGGATCTGGGAGGGCGCCAG
>JBAXIA010000083.1:0-12700 GCA_037138615.1 Mycobacteriaceae bacterium
GACGACTGCGGGCGGTCACCCGAAGATGACCGCCCGCGTCTCATCGGTGGGGTTATTCCGTCGTTGCGACAGCCAGGTCCGGCTCGATCACTTCACGCTTGGGTCCACCACTGAAGGTGAACTTCACGTCTTCGCCGACCCCTTCGCCGTCCCAGTTGTCCACATCGACGGTGACCAGCTGGCCCGGCCGAATCTCATCGAACAAGATTTTCTCGCTCAGCGCATCCTCGATCTCGCGCTGGATGGTCCGGCGCAACGGCCGGGCACCCAGGACCGGGTCGAAGCCCCGCCTGGACAGCAGCGACTTGGCCTTGTCGGTCAGCTCCATCTCCATGTCCTTGGCCTTGAGCTGTTCGGACACCCGGTTCACCATCAGATCGACCATCTGGATGATCTCGTCCTGGGTCAACTGGTGGAAGACGATGATGTCGTCGATGCGGTTGAGGAACTCCGGGCGGAAGTGCTTCTTGAGCTCGTCGTTGACCTTCTGCTTCATCCGCTCGTAGTTATTGTCACCGCCACCTTGGGTGAAGCCCAGGCCGACCGCCTTGGAGATATCGGAGGTACCCAGGTTCGAGGTGAAGATCAGCACGGTGTTTTTGAAGTCGACCGTACGGCCCTGACCATCGGTAAGGCGGCCGTCCTCGAGTACCTGCAAGAGGGTGTTGTAGATCTCCTGATGTGCCTTCTCGATCTCGTCAAACAGCACCACAGAGAACGGCTTACGGCGCACCTTCTCGGTGAGCTGGCCGCCTTCCTCGTAGCCGACGTATCCGGGCGGGGCGCCGAACAGTCGAGACGCGGTGAAGCGGTCGTGGAACTCGCCCATGTCAATCTGGATGAGCGCGTCGGCGTCACCAAACAGGAACTCCGCCAGCGCCTTGGACAACTCGGTCTTCCCCACGCCAGAGGGGCCCGCGAAAATAAACGACCCAGACGGACGTTTGGGATCCTTCAGGCCGGCACGGGTGCGACGGATCGCTTTGGAGACCGCTTTGACGGCATCGTCCTGGCCGATGATGCGCTTGTGCAGTTCATCTTCCATGCGCAGCAGTCGAGTCGTCTCCTCCTCGGTCAACTTAAAGACCGGAATGCCGGTCCAGTTGCCCAACACCTCGGCGATCTGCTCGTCATCGACCTCGGCTACGACGTCAAGATCCCCTGCGCGCCACTGCTTCTCACGTTCGGCACGCTGAGTGACCAGTGTCTTCTCACGGTCCCGCAGTGAGGCCGCCTTCTCAAAGTCCTGCGCATCGATCGCGGACTCCTTCTCCCGGCGAGCGTCGGCGATCTTCTCGTCGAACTCGCGCAGGTCCGGCGGAGCAGTCATCCGGCGGATTCGCATCCGTGCGCCTGCCTCGTCGATCAGGTCGATCGCCTTATCCGGCAGGAAGCGGTCATTGATATAGCGGTCTGCCAGGGTGGCCGCAGCCACCACAGCGCTGTCGGTGATTGACACGCGGTGGTGCGCCTCGTAGCGGTCGCGCAGTCCCTTGAGGATCTCAATGGTGTGAGCAACCGTCGGCTCGCCCACCTGGACCGGCTGGAAGCGGCGCTCCAGTGCGGCATCCTTTTCGATGTATTTGCGGTACTCATCGAGTGTGGTCGCGCCGATGGTCTGCAATTCACCGCGCGCCAGCTTCGGCTTGAGGATCGACGCCGCGTCGATTGCACCTTCAGCGGCGCCAGCACCAACGAGAGTGTGCAACTCATCGATGAACAAAATGATGTCGCCGCGGGTGTTGATCTCCTTGAGGACCTTCTTGAGGCGTTCCTCAAAGTCGCCGCGGTAACGGCTGCCTGCCACCAATGACCCGAGATCGAGGGTGTAGAGCTGCTTGTCCTTGAGCGTCTCGGGAACCTCGCCGTTGACGATGGCCTGCGCCAGACCCTCGACGACGGCGGTCTTTCCCACACCGGGCTCGCCGATCAATACCGGGTTGTTCTTGGTGCGTCGGCTCAGCACCTGCATGACCCGCTCAATTTCCTTCTCACGGCCAATGACCGGGTCCAGCTTGCCCTCCATGGCCGCGGCGGTCAGATTGCGGCCGAACTGGTCGAGCACCAGTGAGGTCGACGGACTGCCGGCCTCACCGCCACGACCACCGGAACCGGCCTCAGCGGTTTCCTTACCCTGGTAGCCGCTGAGGAGCTGGATGACCTGCTGGCGGACTCGGGTCAGCTCCGCACCTAACTTCACCAGAACCTGGGCGGCGACACCCTCACCCTCACGAATGAGACCGAGCAGGATGTGCTCGGTTCCGATGTAGTTGTGGCCGAGTTGCAGCGCCTCGCGCAAGCTGAGTTCGAGCACCTTTTTAGCGCGCGGAGTGAAAGGGATGTGCCCTGACGGCGCCTGCTGGCCCTGGCCGATGATCTCTTCAACTTGGGAGCGGACGCCCTCCAGCGAGATGCCCAGGGACTCAAGCGACTTGGCCGCTACGCCCTCACCCTCGTGGATCAGTCCCAGCAGGATGTGCTCGGTACCGATGTAGTTGTGGTTGAGCATCCGGGCTTCTTCTTGGGCCAGCACGACGACCCGCCGCGCACGGTCGGTAAATCTCTCAAACATCGCCTGATACCTGCTCTCCATCACCTGGCGCCACGGTCGGCACCGCGTACCTTCAGACCACTCTAGTGGGAGGTGCCGGGGGGTGCTCTCCCCTGCTGGCCATACCCCGCAAAGCGGCGAACATAGCAGTCCAACGCCCAGGACCGCTGATCTGTTTCCCGAATACCGTCAGTGAGTTCTTCGCGTCTAGCGAAACAGTTGTGACGAGGCCACTAGGCGCCGCCTGGGCGATGCGGCCGGAAAGGTCGGATCGGGGTCTAAATTGCCCGTCTGAATATGGCTAGGTAGCCGCATGGAAGGCGTCGATGATTTCGGCCGGAATACGACCGCGGGTAGAAACTTTGTGACCACTGCGCCGGGCCCATTCTCGAATTGCAGCACTCTGTTCGCGATCAATCGAGGCGCGACCGCGTCCCGGACCCCCGGAACGACCTCGCCGCCGGCCACCCACACGACGTCCAGCCTCGATCCACTGCTTCAGATCTTCGCGGAGTTTCTTCGCATTCCTGGCTGAAAGGTCGATCTCGTAGGCGACTCCGTCGATCGAGAATTCCACCGTTTCATCGGCAGGTCCATCACCGTCGAAATCATCGACAAGGGTGACGGTTACTTTCTTAGCCATGGCTTCCTCGGTCTTTCTGTGAACGGGGTCAAAACAAGTTCCTCGCCACAATGTGCCATAAAAAGACATCGAACTACAACAAGAGGGAATCAGGGCAGTTCAGTTGCCCTGGCGCCGCACAATCGGGAACAAAACCGTGTCCCGAATTGACAAGCCGGTAAGGACCATCAATAAACGATCAATACCCATTCCAGTGCCCGTGGTTGGCGGCATCCCGTACTCCATTGCCGCCAGAAAATCCTCGTCGAGTGCCATCGCCTCATCGTCGCCGGCCGCGGCCGCGCGGGCCTGGGCCTCAAATCGTTCCCGCTGGATTATCGGATCGACAAGCTCGGAATATCCGGTGGCCAACTCGACCCCGCGGACATAAAGGTCCCATTTCTCTGTAACGCCGGAAATACTGCGGTGCTGGCGCGTCAGCGGTGCCGTCTCGACCGGGAAATCCCTGACGAAAGTCGGCGCCCACAATGCCGCACCAACTTCGTGCTCCCACAGTTCCTCGATCAGCTTGCCGTGACCGTAGCCGCGATCAGGGGGAATCTCCACGCCACGCCGCTCGGCAATTGCGAGTAGATATTCCAACGGCGTCTCCGGTGTGATCTCCTCGCCCAGCGCTTCGGACAGCGAGGGATACATTTGCACCGACGGCCATTGTCCGTCCAGATCATAAGTGGTGCCGTCCGGCAATGGCACCTGGCGGGTTCCGATAGCTTCGTCAGCCACCTCTTGAATAAGTTCCCGCGTGACGATGGCCGAATCGTCGTATGTTCCCCAGGCCTGATAAGTCTCGAGCATCGCGAATTCCGGTGAATGCGTTGAATCAGCGCCTTCATTCCGGAACACCCGATTGAGTTCGAAGACCTTTTCCAAACCACCGACGACGCACCTCTTGAGGAACAATTCCGGTGCTATCCGCAGGAACAGATCAGCATCCAGGGCATTGGAGTGCGTCACGAACGGCCTGGCCGCTGCACCACCGGCAAGTGTTTGCAGCATCGGGGTCTCGACCTCCAGGAAACCGCGTCGCTCCAGGGAGTTGCGGACCGCACGCACGACTGCGATCCGCTGCCGTGCCACTGTTCTGGCCTGGGGACGAACGATCAAATCGACGTAGCGCTGCCGGACCCTCGACTCCTCGCTCATCTCCCTGTGGGCAACGGGCAGGGGACGCAGTGCCTTGGCGGCCATCTGCCAGGTATCGGCGAGCACGGACAGCTCCCCACGCCGGGAGCTGATCACTTCGCCACCGATGAAGACGATATCGCCGAGGTCGACATCGGATTTCCAGGAATCCAACTCCTCCGCGCCAACCCCGGCCAGGCTGATCATTGCCTGCAGTTGCGTGCCATCGCCCTCCTGCAGGGTGGCAAAGCACAGCTTGCCGGAGTTGCGGGCGAACACCACGCGGCCCGTAACTCCGACGCGCACACCGGTGGTGGCGTCGGCTGGCAGATCGGGGTAGGCGGCGCGAATCTCGGCCAGCGAGTGGGTCCGCGGCACGAATACCGGATAGGGCTCACGGCCCTGATCCAGCAGATGCTGTCGTTTGTCCTGCCGGATCCGAAACTGCTCGGGAACATCATCGGTGGATGGATGTTCGGATTGGACGGCCTCCGGTGTTTCCGCTTCACTCACGGCGTGCCAGCTTAAACGCCTGGTTCGCGGGACGGTTTCAGGCGTCCGCGCTGGGCATCCTGGTTTCGCTCATAGACCATCCGCAGCCCATCAAGCGTGAGGTGCTTGTCGTAGTGATCAACGGTGTGCAGTTCGGACAGCATCAGCGGAGCAGTGTGCCCTGTTGCCACGACTGTGACATCGGTGCCGGCAAAACCCTCAACATCTGCTCGAATGCGCGAGACCAAGCCGTCGACAAGCCCCGCGAACCCGAAAACTGCACCGGATTGCATGCATTCCACGGTGTTTTTACCGAGAACCGATCGAGGCCTGGTGAGCTCCACCCGGCGCAGAGCAGCCGAGCGGGCAGCCGCAGCGTCAGAGGAAAGCTGGACACCCGGAGCGATTGCACCGCCCAGGAACTCGCCCTTCGCCGAGACCACATCCACACAGATCGACGAACCGAAGTCAACAACGATCGCCGCAGACTTGAATTTGGCATGGGCCGCAAGGCAGTTCACGATGCGATCAGCCCCGACCTCCTTGGGGTTGTCGACCAGGAGAGGGATTCCGGTCCGAATGCCCGGCTCGATCAGCACATGCGGAACGCCGGACCAGTATTGATCCAGCATCCCGCGTACCTCGTGCAGCACCGAGGGCACGGTCGACAATCCGGTCACACCGGTGAGGCGTTCGGAGTCGTCACCGATCAGCCCCTCGATGGTGAGCGCGAGTTCATCGGATGTGACCTCAGGCTCGGTGCGGACCCGCCAGTTATGCAGCACTTTCGCATGATCACCCGCGCCGGCGATCAAACCCACCACGGTATGGGTATTACGGACGTCGATGGCGAGCAGCACGGCTACCGCACCGCTGCTTGTGACCGGAACATCAGTTCCTCCAAGTTATTTCGTGGTCATCGGCTGTGCCCGGCTCAGGCGCGAACTCGCCACCTGGCAAGTCGATTCCGATATTGTCCAGCAGCCGGGTTGCGCCCAGCCGTGCAGCGAGAAGGAGTCGGGCCGGACCGAACTCGGGTGCGGCTTCAAGAGCAGGCCCCCGCAATTCCAGGTACTCGGTCTCTATCGAGGGCACCTCGTCGAGGACCGCGCGGGCAGCGTCCGTTACGGCTGCGCCACCGCCGGATGCCGCATACGTTCCGGCCAGCAGGGCCGAAGACAGCGCACTGGCCAGCTCACGCTGCTCGGCAGTGAGATACCGATTCCGCGATGACATCGCCAATCCGTCCGATTCGCGCACGGTCGGCACACCGATGATCCCTACGTCGACGTTGAGATCGGCGACCATCTGCCGGATCAGCACTAGCTGTTGGTAGTCCTTCTCGCCGAAGAATGCGCGGTCCGGCCGTACGATCTGCAGCAACTTCAGAACGACGGTCAACATTCCGGCGAAATGCGTTGGGCGCGAAACAGCTTCGAGATCTGCGCCCAACGGGCCAGGATGGACGGTGGTCCGCGGACCGGCGGGGTACATCGCGGCTACCGTCGGCGTGAAAGCGATCTCGACACCTTCGCCGCTCAGTAGCTCCAGATCCGCATCGAGCGTTCGGGGATAGGCATCGAGATCCTCTCCCGTGCCGAACTGCAACGGATTGACGAAGATCGACACCACCACGACCGCACCGGGTATCCGCTTAGCCGCTCGGATCAGCGCACAGTGACCCTCGTGCAGGGCACCCATTGTGGGTACCAGCATCACCCGTCGGCCGGTGTGACGCAGAGCTCGGGACACCTCCGAGACCGCATGCGGTGTGGGGTAGGTGTTTAATTCTCCGGCGCTGAACTGCGGGGGTCTAGTGGTCATCGTTGCGGCCCTGCCGGGCGGGACCATTCGGTCAACACGTCAAAAACCTCCTCGGGGGCATGTGAGCGCTGCGCGGTTCTGAGTGAATCGGCGCAATACGCTTGCGCCAGTTCAGGATTGACTTCATCCAGGGCAGCAAGATGGGCGATCACGGCGGCGGCATCGCCTCGGGCGACAGGTCCGGTGAGTGCCGCCTGACCGCGCTGCAGGGTGTTCTCCAGCGCGGCGCGCGCAAGCGGACCGATAATCCTTTCGGCCAGCCCGCCCGGGGCATCAGCGACGAGTTCTTGCCCCAGTAGTCCCTGTCCTGATAGGGCGGCCCGCAGTGCCGTGAGCGCATCAGCAATGAGGGTGACAACGTGATTACTGCCGTGCGCCAACGCGGCGTGATACAGCGTGCGGTCCTCCTCGCGAACGCCGAACGGCTCACCGCCGATCTCCAGTACCAGCGACTGGGCGATGGCGTATCCGATTTCGTCGGCCGCGGTGATCCCGAAGCATGTCTCAGCCAGTCGGGCAATATCTTCCTCGGCACCGGTGAACGTCATCGCCGGGTGGATCGCAAGCGGAATGCAGCCATGGGCGGCCAAAGGAGCCAACAGTGCCACGCCGTTGGCACCGGAAGTATGGGCCACGATGGTGCCCCGTCGAACCGCGCCGGTCGCGGCAAGGCCGTTGACCAGTCCAGATAACTCGGAATCTGGAACGGTCAGCAGCAACAGTTCAGCCCGGTCGGCAACGTCGGGCACCGCCAGCACCGGGGTATCGGGTAACCGCCGCTCAGCGAGACGTCGCGACGCACTGGAAATCGCACTGCAGGCCACCACCACGTGGTCAGCGCGTTCGAGCGCCACCCCCAACGCGGTGCCGACCCGACCGGCCGAGATGATGCCCACCTTGAGTCGCGCCGGGCGCAGTCCGTTGGGGGTCCCCATCTCACCCTCGCTGACGTCGAAGAAATATGCGTTCCGGGCCTAGCTTTCCGGTACCGGACGGACGGTGCGAGTCTAGTGGCCGCCTCAGTCTTTGCGGCGTCGACGCCCGCCGCCGCCGCCCGTGCCGTCGACCTGCAGGCGCGACATCAGATCAGCGACGGAGTGGCCGCCGGTGTGCTGGCCCTGTGACTCGCGGCCCTTGTCTTCAGCGGCGGATTCGGAACTTGTCGGGGCCGTGCTCTCCTCCGCCGACCAATGTCGGCCACGACGGACCTCGGGGGGGCGCCACGGCGCTTCGGGCTGCTGAGGGGCCGCCGGGGCAGGCGGCATCGGCGGGGTGGTTGACGGAGCGGGGTAGACGATGGCCGGCTCAGGGCGCAGGGGCCGTTCAGCCGGGATCGGTTGCGGCGGAAAACCGTCGGCCGGCCGCCGATGCGAGCCACGGTAATCCTGCGGTTGCGGCACCGGAGGCGGCGGAGGTGCCAACGGCTCCTCGGGGACATCGATGATCGGACTCTCAAGTGCCCCTGTAGTGGTTTCCTCGTCCAGCAGGGTGTCGTCTTCGACGGCGACCGGGGTGATCCGGCTGCTCTCCACCCGCCCCGGCGGGGCGGGCATCGCGGCCGCAACACGCTCGGAGGCCAACGCTGGTTGCTCACCCAGGTCGGTGCCCAGCATCACCTCAAGGTTGGATCGCAAAGACGCGAGTTCAGCCCGGAGTGCAGCCATCTCATCGGCGGCCTGCGAACGTAGTTCCCTGGCGAGCTGGCGACGCAGGTGCGCCTCCACAGCGAGCTCATATTCGCGGCGAGCGGAAACCTCCCGGTCCAATTGAAGGTCGTAAACGAACTTCATATCCCGTGCCCGGGCCTGATCGAGTTCACTCTGACGGCGGTAGCTCACCGAAACGAAGGCCGCCACCACTGCGGCCCACAATGACAGGATCACCGCTAGGCGCAGCAAATCCACCCGGTT
Organism: Mycobacteriaceae bacterium; assembly: GCA_037138615.1. Taxonomy (GTDB): domain Bacteria; phylum Actinomycetota; class Actinomycetes; order Mycobacteriales; family Mycobacteriaceae; genus Mycobacterium. The sequence goes on from JBAXIA010000083.1 coordinate 8,543, forward strand.
GGTGAAGACCAGGGTCGAACTTGCGAGGATGGCCAGAACAAGCAATGCCGTAACAAGCAACCAACCCGGCCTGCGGCCGCTGCGCCTGCTTCTGGCGCCGCGGGACGGAACGGTCATGGGCTGACTGTACCGCGTCGAAAGTGGTTGCCCGCCGCGACAAGCTGCGGCGATTCGCCTTCAGCTGCTGGTGTCGGGGACCTAATCGGAGATCGGATCCTCGACACCGGTCGGCTCATTAGGAGACCTGCAACAGTGCTGTAGCCACAGCGCCGCGACAACGAGGGCGAACGCACTGATGGCCGCGACGATCACGCCGGGAGTATCAGCCGCGGCCATCCGCAGTTCCCAACGCCGGGGCAGGACATAGACCAACACCCCCGCCCACCAGCCGAACATCACGGCACCGACCCAGGCCGATGCCTTCGCGATCGCGACAGTGCGCGCGACTGCCAGCGGATGCAGCCGTCCCGCTCCGACGCCGATGCGACCATCGCGGATCCGCCCACGCACCGATACCGCCCACAGAGTCTCACCCGCGGCCACCGCCAGCAGCGAGAGACCGGTCCACAACGTGACCGCCGGGAAGTAGCGATAAAGCGCGTGAATCACCAAATAGCCGAATACCGCGGCACCGACGGCCGCCGCGCACAGGTCGCGATAACGTGTCGGTCCCATCTCTACCGCGGGTCTCTGAGCGTCAACATCAACGCAGTCGGCCGGACGCCGTCGCGCTCGGCCGGCTCTAACTGACTCAGCAACTCCCCCACCGGTGTGGACCGCCCTTCAACGGTCAGTCGGGCAGCCGGATCGACGGCAAGCCAGGGCAGCAAGACGAAGGCCCGTTCGTGGGCAAACGGGTGCGGCAGCGTGAGTTCAGCATCCTGACTGAATATCTCGTCGCCGGATATCTCATGGCCTGGTAGCGGTGCGCCGAAGCAACAGATCAGGTCCACATCGAGAGTGCGCGGTCCCCACTTCTTGGTGCGCACCCGTTCATTGTCTAGTTCGATGGCCTGAGCGCGCTGCAGCCAGCCGTGTGCATCCAGTCTGTCGTCATCGGCGATGACGACAGCATTGAGAAAAGGGGACTGCGAAACACCACCCCAGGCGTCCGTCTCGAAGACCGGTGACACCGCTTTGACCGAATCCCCCAGGCCGTCGACGGCAGCCTGTAACCGAGCCAGCCGGTCACCCAGGTTGGATCCGATCGACAGCACGACCCGACTCATTGCGCGCCGCGCCCACCCCGCCGGGATCGGCGGGCGACCACTGCCACGTCGGCGAACGTCAGCGGAATCGGAGCCTGAGGTTTGTGCACAACCACCTCCACGGCATGCACCCGATGGTCGGCCATCACACCGTCGGCGATCTCCGCGGCGACCGTCTCGATGAGATTGCGCGCGGGCCCGCCAATGATGTCCGCGGCCCGCTGTGCCAGCACGCCGTAGTCGTAGGTGTCGCTGAGATCGTCGCTGGCGGCGGCATCGGTCAAGTCGATCCAGACGGTGATGTCCACGACGAAGTCCTGCCCGTCGCGCCGTTCATGGTCGAAGACGCCGTGGTTTCCCCGGACGGCCAGGCCGCGTAACTCGATCCGGTCAGTCATCAGTGCCCTCCGAGTCGGTCTGCCAGGAATCCATCACCTTGAGGGCGTCGATGCTGGCGCGGACATCATGCACACGAACCCCCCATGCTCCGTGCAGCCCGGCCAGTGCGGAGATGACCGCGGTGGCGGTCTCGCGCCCGTCCGGCGGCCGCGGGGTGCCGTCCGGCGCGGCCAACAGGGTGCCGAGAAAACGCTTGCGGGATGCCCCGACGAGCACCGGAATACCGGTCGCGACCAGCTCGGGCAGGGCGCGTAACAACGCCCAATTATGTTGTGCCGTCTTGGCAAACCCCAGGCCCGGATCGATGATCAGCTTGTCGTGATCGATACCGGCGGCCAGCGCGGCATCGACTCCGGCGAGCAATTCGTCACGAACCTCGGCCACCACGTCACGGTAGTACGGCGCATCGTGCGGTTGAGGCTGCTGCACCGATCGCCAATGCATCAGCACCCACGGCACGGCCGCCTCGGCGATTAGTGGCGCCATATCAGGATCGACGCGGCCACCGCTGACGTCGTTGACGATGCTGGCTCCATTTTCCAGCGCAGCCCGCGCCACGACGGCATGCATGGTGTCAATGCTGACGGTGATTCCTTGTGCAGCAATCTCTTTCACGACTGGAAGGATCCGCGCCGTTTCTACGGCGGGTTCGATGCGTACCGCACCGGGCCGGGTGGACTCGCCACCGACGTCGATGATGTTCGCTCCTTCGGAAGCCAAAGCGAGTGCATGTTCCACGGCTCGGGTCGGATCGAGATAGCGCCCGCCGTCGGAAAATGAGTCGTCGGTGACGTTGACGATGCCCATCACCTGCACCCGAGTCGGCTTCACTTGCGCAGAATCAGGCCCAGCGCCTCGGATCGCGATGCGTCGTCGGTCTTGAACTGTCCGCGCACCGCCGATGTCACGGTAATCGAACCGGCCTTGCGCACCCCCCGCATCGCCATGCACAGATGCTCGGCTTCGATGACGACGATGACACCACGCGGCTTGAGTTTGCGAACGACGGCATCGGCGATTTGGGCAGTAAGGCGTTCCTGAACCTGGGGACGTTTTGCGTACAGATCGACGACCCGGGCCAGTTTCGACAGCCCGGTCACCCGACCATCGCTGCCGGGGATGTAGCCGACATGGGCCATTCCGTGGAACGCCACCAGATGATGCTCACACGTGGAGTACAGCGGGATTTTCGTGACCAGCACCAGCTCGTCATGTTCTTCATCGAATGTGGTGTCCAGCACCGTATCCGGGTCGGTATACAACCCGGCGAACATTTCCCGATACGCGCGAGCGACCCGCGCCGGGGTGTCCTGTAGCCCTTGACGGTCAGGATTCTCACCCACCGCCAGCAGCAGTTCGCGGACCGCGGCTTCAGCGCGGGCCTGGTCGAACTCAGGGACGTCGAGCGTGATCGAGTCGCGCTTCGGCATGGACTCTCCGTCCGTCATTCAGCTGTGGGCCGGTGGGTGGATTCCTCAGCAGGCTCACCCCGGGGGGCGGCGCCCGGTCCGGAATGAGTCGGGTGAGGTTGATGCTGCGGATAGGGCTGCCCCTGATGCTGCTGAGGGGTTCCCCACCCGGGCGGTGGTGGATACCAGTAACCCTGCTGCTGTTGCGGAGGTGGCCACCCGGGTGCCTGCCACCCGGACGGGGCGCCGTAGTTGGGTTGGGTTGGACCGTTCTGCGCGTGGTGGCGACCCGTCGGGTCCGCACCGTTGCCGTTGGCGTCGGGGCCCTGCTGGGCGTGTGCGGCACTCGCCGCGGCGATCGCCTTCTTGAACGCCGGCTCCGGCATCGGCTGCGGCCACGGCTCACCGCGTTCAATCGCAAGCTCCCCCGGGGTCTTGATGGGTGGCTTGTCCGACGGGATACGTCCGCCGAAGTCGTCGAACACCGTCAGGCGAGGCCGTTTCTGGATGCCGGCGAAAATGACCTCCAGTTCGGCGCGATGCAGCGTCTCCTTCTCCAGAAGTTCGGCCGCCAGCACGTCGAGCACATCACGGTGTTCGGTCAGGATCGCCCAGGCCTCGTCGTGCGCCGCCTCGATGAGCTTGCGCACCTCATCGTCGATATCGCGGGCCACCTCGTGGCTGTAGTCGGCCTGGGTACCCATGGTGCGACCCAGGAACGGGTCGCCGTGCTCGGTGCCGTAGCGGACCGCACCCAGCTTGGAGCTCATGCCGTACTCGGTCACCATCGCGCGGGCAATCTTGGTGGCCTGCTCGATATCGGAGACCGCGCCGGTGGTCGGCTCACGGAACACCAACTCCTCGGCGGCGCGACCGCCCATGGCGAACACCAGGCGGGCGATCATCTCCGAGCGGGTCATCAGGCCCTTGTCGTCCTCCGGCACGCTCACCGCGTGTCCGCCGGTGCGGCCACGGGCCAGGATGGTCACTTTGTAGATCGGCTCGATATCGGTCATCGCCCACGCGGCCAGGGTGTGCCCGCCCTCGTGGTAGGCGGTGATCTTCTTCTCGGTCTCGCTGATGATCCGGCCCTTGCGGCGCGGGCCGCCGATCACTCGGTCGACAGCTTCTTCCAGCGCGGC
>JBAXIA010000084.1:0-12593 GCA_037138615.1 Mycobacteriaceae bacterium
CGAGGCCATCCACAAAGCCGGACTGGTGACCATCGTGCGCCGGTTGCGCGCCGAAGACGCCACCCGCCCGGCCCTGTTCGAACTCGCCGCCGACCCTGTTGTTCATCTGCTGCTGTCGCTGCACGGGATCGTGCGCCCGGATCCGGTGACCCATGCCAACCAGGTACTCGAATCGGTGCGCCCGCAACTGCACAGCCACGGCGGCGACGTGTCGCTGGTGCGGGTGGAGGACGGAACGGCCTTCGTCCGTCTCGAGGGCGCGTGCAACGGATGTTCGATGTCCTCGGTGACGTTGCGCAATCTGGTCGAGGAGGCTCTGGTGTCCGGGGTTCCGGCCGTCACCGCCGTGGAGGTGGTGGCCGACCAACCCAGCCCCACGCTGATCCCACTGGAGTCGCTGCGCATCGGCAGGGATCCGGCCAGTGAGGGGTGGGCGAAGGTGGGACCCGCTGCCGGCATCGCCATCGACGACCTCACCGCGGTGTCGCTGACGGGTGACCGTGGTCAGCCGACCGATGTACTGATCGTCAATGTGGGCCAGCGGCTCTCGGCCTACCGCAACGAATGCGCGCACGAGGGGCTGCCGCTCACCGACGCGATGCTGGACCTGAGCAACGGGACGCTGACCTGTCCGTGGCACGGATTCTGTTTCGACGCGAGTTCGGGGGAGTGCCTCAGCGCGCCCGGTGCCCAGCTCGAGCAACTGCCATTGCGGATCGACGACGGCGACGTTTGGGTGCGTGTGGCGCAGTGATTCCTCGCGCAGTGATCAACCCATGAGCCGATACACCGTCCGGCACAACATCAGCAATGTCGGCACCCGGCCCGATGTGGTTCCGGAGGCGGATCTTCGCGACGGCTGGCGACCGGAGGTGTGGCTGGGCGCGCCCGCGCCGGGCGGACTGGCGCTGCCGGCCGCGAATCCGTCGATGGCATGGATGTACTCCCCGCGCGGGGTGTGCCTGAGCAATACGGGGGGCGACGACCATGTGGTGGTGGCCGACTCCGGCAATCACCGAGTGCTGATCTGGCATGGCATTCCCGGCGGCGACGAGCAACCTGCCGACGTGGTGCTCGGCCAGCCCGACGGCGAGACCGAAGGCCCGGCTGCGGGCGGACGCGGACCCGAACGCGGGATGCACCTGCCGACCGGAGTGCTCATCCATGACGGCCGCCTGGTCGTCGCCGACGCCTGGCACCACCGCATCCTGGTGTGGAACACCGTGCCGCAGACCAGCGACACTGCACCCGACGTCATCATCGGACAGTCCGACTCCGTTTCGGTCGAGCCCAACCGCGGCGGCGAGTGCTCGGCATCGAGCATGTACTGGCCGTTCGGCATCGCCGTGGTCGGCTCGTCGTTCTGGGTCGCCGACACCGGAAACCGCCGGGTTCTCGGCTGGCGCAACGGGATTCCCAACGCGAACCAACCCGCCGACGTCATCCTGGGTCAGCCCGACGGGTCGTCGAACTCGGAGAACCGCGGCGGCGATGCCGGTCCGGCCAGCTTCCGGTGGGCGCACGACATCGCCGGGAATGAGGACCTGCTGCTGATCGCCGACGCCGGCGATCACCGGGTGCTGGGCTGGTCTCCGCACCCGGACGCCGACCGCGACGCTGACCTCGTCATCGGCCAAGCGGACTTCGCCGGTTCCGAGGAATGGCCCTACGGCCCGCACACAGGAGATCGCTTCCGGTTCCCGTACGCGCTGTCCCTCGACGGCGGGCGGTTGGCGATGGCTGACACCGCCAACAACCGCGTCCTGCTGTGGGACGACGTGCCTAATGGCCCCATCTGCCGCGGTGCTGACCATGTACTGGCACAACCCGATTTTGGATCCAACGGCGAGAACCGATGGACGTCGGTGCAACACGACACCCTGTGCTGGCCCTACGGGTTGTCGCTGCGCGGCGATTTGTTGGCCGTCGCCGACTCCGGAAACAACCGGGTCATGCTCTGGCGACGACGGGGAGCGGGTGTGACATGAGGCCCCGGATCGTGCAGACCGATGAGCAGATCGGCTTCTACTGGGCCACTCCTGCCGGGGTGCCGACCTCGCTGCAGGCATTGGTAATTGATGACGAGGAACCCGATCGTCTGGTCGCCACCCACCTCGAGGCGCTTGATGACGCGCTGATCAGTGCCGCCGGCAGGTTCGGCGAGATCCTCGGCGGCGGACGCCGGCCCGCGGACGCGAGCGAACGCGATGAACTTTTGGAACTGCACCGAACCCTCGACCGGTTGTGCTTCGAGTACGCCGCCGCATTGGAGACCACTGGACTACCCGCGGATCTGCGGGCCGGGAAGATCGTCGGTACCGCAACATTATTCTCGATCCTGGCCCGCCAACCGCTCGGACTGCTCGGGCCGGCGCCGCTGGACGGCGAGTTGGACGACCCCGCCCTCGGTGTGGTCGGCGGCTTCGGTGAGATGCATCAGGTTGATCCGGCCAAGCCCTGGAAGGGTGGCCGCTGGGTGGTCAGAACTGAAGCAGGCCAACGTTTTCCGCTGACCTTGTCGATGATGATGTTCGACAGCTCCGGGGTGAACAAGGAAGCCGCCCGCACCGAGCACCGCGATGCCCTGCAATCGGTCGTGACGGCAGCGCGATCCTCGGATGCCGATCCACTGACCGTGGCATGCGCACTGGACTGGCTGCTCTACGACTGGCTGATGGCCCACCGCGACGGCCCGGATAGTGCCGAGATCGTCTTCCCCAAAGGTTATGAAGGCGAGGCGGCACTTGTGGTTGCTGCGGCCGCGGCCTCGGTCGCCGCGCGGGCGACCTTTGATCCCGGTCTGGTGCTGACCCCCGTTCGGCGGAGTTGAGCCATGATGACCATCGACCCCGCTGAGTTCTTCGGTGATGCGGCCGTTCAGGATCCCTACCCGCTGTACGCCCGACTCCGGGAGGACGGGGGTGTGCACCGGGTTGGTGACTCCGGGTTCTATCTCGTCGCCAGCTGGGCTGCGGTGACCGATGCGGCCAACCGGCCGGAGGACTTCTCATCAAACCTGACCGGCCCGATCACCTACAGCCCGGAGCGCGGCGTCGCACCGCTGATGATGGACGGTCTCGGGGGACCGACCCATATCCTGGCCACCGCCGATGATCCCGCCCATGCCCTTCACCGCAAGCTGATGCTCGGCCAGTTCACGGCTAAACACGTGCGCGAGCTGGTACCGCATATCGTGGCGACCTTCGAGAACCTCTGGGCGCACAGGGCTTCCGCCGACACGGTCGAGTGGATGGACGCCGTGGCCAATCGGTTGCCGATGATGATCGTCGCCCGGCTGATCGGGGTTCCCGACGCCGACTCCGACCAGCTCGCGCGGTGGGGATACGCCAGCACCCAGCTGCTCGACGGCCTGCTGTCCGAAGATTCGGTCAACGCGTCGATGAAGTCACTCGGTGAACTCAACGCCTACATCGTCGAACACCTCAACAGAGCCCAATCCGCTCCCTCCGATGATCTGATCAGCGTGCTGGCAGGCGCGTCCGCCGAGGGGCAACTGGACCGTTTCACCGCCCAGATGATCCTGATCTCATTGTTCAGCGCCGGCGGGGAGTCAACCGCCTCGCTGCTGGGCACCGCGGTAACCATCCTTGCCACGCAACCGGAGTTACAGCGAGCGCTGCGCGATGATCGGCAACTCATGCCGACCTTCATCGAGGAGACGCTGCGGCTGGAGCCGCCGTTCCGGGCGCATCACCGGCATGTGCTGCACGACACCGAACTGGCCGGCTGCGCCCTGCCCCAGGACTCCCGCATTCTTCTACTGTGGGGGGCGGCCAACCGTGACCCGGTGCAGTTCGACGTACCCGATGAGCTGCGTCTGGACCGGCCGAAGACCAAGGGCCACATGACATTCGGCAAGGGTCTGCACTTCTGCCTCGGAGCATCACTGGCCAGATTGGAAGCATCCACCGTGCTGGGGCTGCTATTGGACCGCACCGCCTGGTTCGACGCCGTCGACGTCGGTCCGTGGTTACCCAGCGTGCTTGCACGCCGCCGCGAATATCTGCACCTGGCGTTGCGCTAGCTCTGCCCGATATCAGACGTTGTCGGCATTCGAGCGGGGGAAACCGCCGCCCTGCGGGAAGAGCGGGAACACCACGTCGTCGAGTTTCTCGGCGTCGCCTGCGGTCCGGTTCACCGTTGCACCCCAGATGTTGCCGTCCGGCGACACCGCCAGCGACCAGGCGTGGCCGTGGGTGTCCTGCCGCACCACTTCGGGATCGCCGGTCACCGCGCCGGTGGCCTGAGCCAGCCGCACCGCCACGGTTTGCTTGGTGTTGACCAGGTTCACCAGCACGGTGCCGTCCAGTGCCACGCATCCCGCCACCCCCGGGCGGTCCGGCCAGGTCCACACCGTGGTGGCCTTGCCGTCGGAACCGATGCGCTGTAGCCGGTCACCCGCCGGGGCGCGGTCGGTGACGTAGAGCGCTCTATCGGCCGCGTCGATGCACATGCCGCCACCGGCACCCAGACCGGTCAGTGCCGTCGTCGGAGGTGCCTGCCCGACGGTTGTCGGCTGTTCAATCCGAATGACCTTGCCGGCCAACGAATTCGGGTCTGCGGCCAGCCCTGGGTTGCCGGCATCGCCGGTCTGCACGACCAGTGTTGTCGGGCTGCTGAAGAGCAGCGAACCGGTATTGCCGAAAGCACCCTTGGGAATTCCGGTCAGCAGGTCCTTGGGTACGTCCCCGTCGGCGATGCGGATCACCCGGTTATCGGTCGGTGTGCTGATGTAGGCGTACATCAGCCGGTCCTGTTCGTAGGTGGGCGATAGCGCGATGTCCATCAATCCACCGTCGCCGCTGCCATCGACGCCGATGACCAGTTTCACCTTCGGTTCGGCGCTGACCGACACCTCTTTGATTGCGCCCGTGGTGCGCTCGGCGACCAGGGCGGTCTTGGCATCGGAGCCCATGATGAGCCCACTGGTGGACTCCAGGCAGCCCTGCATCACCCCGGGGGCGGGGCAGACCTTCGGGAACGGCTTAGCCGGCAAAGGTGGCGGCGGGGGTGGGGTGGACGGTTGGCCCGGTCCCATCTCGGGCGGGGTGGTGAACGGTTGAGAGACCGCGTTGTCGAAACGTGCGCAACCGGAGGCGGCACCCAGCGCCAGGGCCACGCACAGGGCGGCCAGGCTCCCGGTGATCGGTCGACGCGTTCGCATGCCCGTCAGGTTACGGACACGGTGCCGATATCCGCCACGGCGCCGGTCGGGCGCAGGTTTCGCCGGAGACCCCGGGGCAGATATTGCGCGGCGCATGAGCGGCGCAAATCCACGGTTTGAGCCGATTTGGACTTACGCTGGCGGGTGTGACGAGCCCGAACCCCGACCCCGGCTGGCAGCGGCCTGAGGATTCCCCGGTACGGCCGGCGTCAGCGCGGTTGGTCGATCCTGAGGACGACCTCGCCGCGGCGACCTACGGTGGCGACTTCGAGACCACAAAAATCCCGCCCTTCGGCGCACCGGCTGCTCCGGCCGCGTCAATTCCCGAGCCAACCCCGTCGAGTACCGCCTACGGCCTGCTCCATGACCCCGAACCGCTGCCCTACGTGCAGCCGATACCCGAAACCAGCCACCCGTCGGCGGCACCGGTCGAGATCGCCCCCGTCGACGCGGAGAAACACGCGAAGGCGGCCGGCCGACGCGGCACCCAGGACCTGGGTCTGCTGCTGCTGCGGGTAAGCCTCGGGGTGGTGTTCATCGCCCATGGCCTGCAGAAGGCCTTCGGCTGGTGGGGCGGATCGGGCCTGGACGGGTTCAAGGGCGCCCTGACCGAGGCCGGGTATCAGCACGCCGGCCTGCTCACCTACGTCGCGGCAGGCGTGCAGATCGCCGCCGGCGTGCTGCTGGTGCTCGGGCTGTTCACGCCGGTGGCCGCGGCCGGGGCGCTGGCATTCCTGGTCAACAGCGTGCTGGTCACGTTCTCAGCTCAACGAAAGAACGGCGGGCTGTTCGTGTTCGGCTCCGATGCCGAATACCTGCTGGTTCTGGTCGCGGTGGCGGCGGCGATCATCCTGATCGGGCCGGGCCGATATGGCTTCGACGGTGGACGTGGCTGGGCTCGCCGGCCGTTCATCGGGTCCTTCCTGGCCCTGCTGCTGGGCATCGGCGGCGGCGTCGCGGCCTGGCTGTTCCTGCACGGCATCAACCCCTTCGCCTGACCCGGGTCGCTGCCGGGAGGGTGGCTATCGCCGGTAGGGGTTGGGCACCCGTCCGCCACTGGCCTCGGCAAGTCGGGGCAGCGTCGCGAACGTGACCGCCGGTAACGCCAGCTCATCCCCGGTGACCCGGCAGGCCCGCGCCCACCCGCCCCTGGTGAATTTCAAGCCCTCGATCTCCGGCCACGGCACCGTCTGACTGTTCAGCAGGCCCCGGGCCGTGACGGCGTCGTGATCGGCGACCGTACGCAGGCGCTCGATTGCCACCGAGGCGAGCGCGGGAATGAGCAGCAGCGCCAGGGCTGCGGTCCCGAGTAGCGGAATGAAGACCAGAACGCTCAGGGCGAGGAAGCCGGATGCGAAATGCGCCATCGGCGAGATCCGGATCACCGTCGCTTTTGTCCCTGGCGTCCTGGTCTCGGCGGTGGGCATCCCAGCATCATGTCACCGGGGCGGACCGGACCGGCCCGGGCTTGGCATTTGACGCTTGACCTGTGCCGGGACTACCCTTCGCAACTATGACATCCGGCGGAAATCTCGTAGTAGTAGGTCAGCGCGTTGGTGCCGCGCTCGTCCCCGCCCGGGTCTAGCCACACGCACCAGCGCGCAACCCTCGTACAGCTGACCATGCTGACGGGGGTTTTTTCTTGCCAAACCAACAGTGCCAAACCAACAGTGCCAAACCAACAGAGCCAAACCAACAACGAGGATATCGAGGACAACAGTGAGCGCACCGACCACGCGAGCGCCCGAGCCGTCGACCCACGTCGCCGGAAACATCGCCGACGAAGCCCGCAACGGGCGTAAGCACGCCAAGGGCGTCGAGGCCCAACAGCTCACCGGCGCCGAGGCGGTGGTGAAGTCGCTGGAGGAACTCGGCGTCGAGTTGATCTTCGGCATTCCCGGCGGCGCGGTGCTGCCCGTTTACGATCCGCTGTTCGATTCGACGAAGCTGCGCCACGTCCTGGTCCGACACGAGCAGGGCGCCGGGCACGCCGCCAGTGGCTACGCCCACGTCACCGGCAAGGTCGGCGTCATGATGGCCACGTCTGGTCCGGGTGCGACGAATCTCGTCACCGCACTGGCCGACGCCCAGATGGACTCGATTCCGGTGGTCGCGATCACCGGTCAGGTGGGCCGCAGCCTGATCGGCACGGACGCCTTCCAGGAGGCCGACATCACCGGTATGACGATGCCGATCACCAAGCACAACATCCTGGTTCGCGACGGAGATGACATCGCCCGGTCGCTCGCTGAGGCCTTCCACATTGCCTCCACCGGCCGGCACGGTGCGGTGCTGGTCGACATCCCCAAGGATGTGCTGCAGGGCCAGTGCACGTTCGTCTGGCCGCCCGAGATGGACCTGCCCGGGTACAAGCCCAACACCAAACCGCACAGCCGTCAGATCAAGGAGGCTGCCAAGCTGATCGTCGCGGCCCGCAAGCCGGTGCTGTACGTCGGCGGCGGCGTGATTCGCGGTGAGGCGTGCGAGGAACTGTTGGAGCTGGCCGAGCTGACCGGTATCCCGGTGGTGACCACGCTGATGGCGCGCGGGGCGTTCCCGGACAGTCACCGCCAGAATCTCGGTATGCCGGGTATGCACGGCACCGTCGCCGCGGTGGCCGGCCTGCAGAAGAGTGATCTGCTGATCACCCTCGGTGCCCGCTTCGACGACCGGGTGACCGGCAAACTGGACTCCTTCGCGCCCGGTGCCAAGGTGATTCACGCCGATATCGACCCGGCCGAGATCGGCAAGAACCGCCATCCCGATGTGCCGATCGTCGGCGATATCAAAGCTGTCATCGCCGAATTGATCGAGGTACTGCGCAAGGACCGCGGCGGGGACGACCGGATCGGCAACGAGGGCGTCGACGATCCCGACCTTGCCGGCTGGTGGTCCTACCTCGACGGCCTGCGCGAGACCTATCCGTTGAGCTGGGATCCGCAGACCGACGGCAGCCTCAGCCCGGAGTACGTGATCTCCGAACTCGGCAAGATCGCCGGGCCGGACGCCATCTACGTCGCCGGCGTGGGTCAGCACCAGATGTGGGCCGCACAGTTCATCTCCTACGAGAAGCCGCGCACCTGGCTGAACTCCGGCGGCCTGGGCACCATGGGCTACGCCATCCCGGCGGCCATGGGCGCCAAGATGGCCTGCCCGGACGCCGAGGTGTGGGCAATTGATGGTGACGGCTGCTTCCAGATGACCAACCAGGAGTTGGCCACCTGCGCCATCGAGGGCGTGCCGATCAAGGTCGCGCTGATCAACAACGGCAACCTCGGCATGGTCCGGCAGTGGCAGACGCTGTTCTACGGCGAGCGCTACAGCCAGACCGACCTGTCCACCCACAGCCACCGCATCCCCGATTTCGTCAAGCTCGCCGAAGCGCTGGGATGTGTCGGACTGCGTTGCGAGCGGGCCGAAGACGTTGACGACGTGATTAACCAGGCGCGTGCGATCAATGACCGGCCGGTGGTGATCGACTTCATCGTGGGCGCCGACGCGCAGGTGTGGCCGATGGTCGCCGCCGGAACCGGCAACGATCAGATCATGGCGGCGCGCAATATCCGTCCGCTGTTTGATGAGGACAACTCCGAGGGGCGCGCCTGATGGCCACTTCCTCTGATCCAAGGACGGTCACCCACACGCTGTCGGTTCTCGTCGAGGACAAGCCCGGCGTGCTGGCGCGCGTCTCAGCGTTGTTCTCCCGGCGCGGCTTCAACATCGAGTCCCTGGCCGTGGGTGCCACCGAGCACAAGAACATGTCCCGGATGACGATCGTGGTCACCGCCGAGGAGACCCCGCTCGAGCAGATCACCAAACAGCTGAACAAATTGATCAACGTCATCAAGATCTTCGAACACGACGATGGCAATATGGTGGCGCGCGAGTTGTGGCTGATCAAGGTTCGCACCGACACCGCGAACCGCAGCCAGGTGATTGAAGCGGCAAATCTGTTCCGCGCCAAAGTCATCGACGTCTCCACCGAGTCGCTGACGATCGAGGCGACCGGTACGCAGGAGAAGCTGCACGCGCTGCTTCGGGTGCTTGAGCCCTACGGCATCCGTGAACTTGTGCAGTCCGGTGTGGTAGCACTGTCGCGTGGTCCGCGCGGCATGACGAACTCGAAATAGCAGTACCAACCAAAAACAGAAGGAAATTCACCGTGGCTTCAACCGGAATCGAGATGTTCTACGACGACGATGCAGACCTGTCGATCATTGCGGGTCGCAAGGTCGGGGTCATCGGCTATGGCAGCCAGGGCCACGCCCACTCACTGAGCCTGCGCGACTCCGGTGTGCAGGTGAAGGTGGGCCTGAAAGAGGGTTCGAAGTCCCGCGAGAAGGTTGCCGAGCAGGGCCTCGAGGTCGACACTCCGGCCGAGGTGGCCAAGTGGGCGGATGTCATCATGCTGCTGGCGCCCGATACCGCGCAGGCCGCGATCTTCACTAACGATATCGAGCCCAACCTGAAGGCCGGTGACGCGCTGTTCTTCGGCCACGGCCTCAACATCCACTTCGGTTTGATCAAACCGCCCGCCAACGTCACGATCGGCATGGTGGCGCCAAAGGGTCCGGGTCACCTGGTGCGTCGGCAGTTCGTCGACGGCAAGGGTGTGCCGTGTCTGGTGGCCGTCGAGCAGGATCCCACCGGCGAGGGTGTCGCGCTGGCGCTGTCGTATGCCAAGGGCATTGGCGGCACAAGGGCCGGCGTCATCAAGACCACGTTCAAAGACGAGACCGAGACTGACCTCTTCGGTGAGCAGGCCGTGTTGTGCGGCGGCACTGAGGAATTGGTGAAGACCGGCTTCGAGGTCATGGTCGAGGCCGGCTACGCACCCGAGCTCGCCTACTTTGAGGTGCTGCACGAGCTCAAGCTGATCGTGGATCTGATGTATGAGGGCGGGATCGCCCGGATGAACTACTCGGTGTCCGATACCGCCGAGTACGGCGGTTACCTATCCGGCCCGCGCGTCATCGACGCCGATACCAAGCAGCGGATGAAGCAGATCCTGACCGAGATCCAGGACGGCACCTTCGTCAAACGGCTCGTCGCCAATATGGAGGGCGGCAATAAGGAGCTGGAGGCGCTGCGCAAGAAGAATGCCGAACATCCCATCGAGGTCACCGGTAAGAAGCTGCGCGATCTGATGAGCTGGGTTGACCGGCCGCTGACCGATACGGCGTAGCTACCTGGCGGCTTGCCGACCGGGTGGTGCGGGATCTGCGCGATAAACCGGCTAACCCGGCGGTCGGTTTTGCATTCCGGGACCCCGCGGTGGAATTTGGGCCGACTTTCCTCACGGATTAATCCGAAAAAAAGCGCGTTGATGGCACACTTAGCAACGTTCAGGAGATGATCTCATCTAGCCAGAGTTGGTGAGGAATTCGGCATTATGGCCAAGCGTGCGGTTGCGGATACGCGGTTTGTGGGGTCACTGCCGCACGTCGACGCCGTTCTTCACGTAGGCCGGGTCGGGGTCCTTGCAATCGCTCTGGGGATCGGTGCGGCCGTTCTCGCGATTCCGACTGCGGCGGCTGATAACACCGGTTCAGGGGGTTCTTCGAGTTCGGTTGCACCTGCCCGCGGGGCGACCACTCCGTCATCGCCCCCGCCTGGCGGCACCACTTCGCAACGTGACATCCGATCGGCTCGGCCCGCCGCCGAAGATCATCGACGAACCGCCGCGGTGGGGCGCACCGGTACGGCCGGGTCTGCCGCGCGTCACTCTTTGCCGGCATCGGTCATGGCTAATATCAGGTCAGGTGGAGCGCGTGCCGGGAGTCCCGGGTCGGCATTGCCGGTCGGGCCCCGCGCGACGTCCTGGCTGGGCTCTGGCCTCGGCGGCCGCCGGGGCCCCGCTGCGCGAGTCGCCGCCGCTCCAGCGGCAAAGTTCGGGGCTGCCGGGGTGGTTTCTCGCCCGGCCCCGTACCCCGGTGTCGGCGAGATCGGTGATCTCATCCGGGTTTTCGTCGGGAACGGGACTGCCGATCACCCCAACGCCGGCCTCCTCGTCGGGAACGGCTACAGCTGGACCGCGACCACCTGCACGTCAGGACTGGTGTGTAACGGTGGTCGCGCGGGTCTGGTGGGATCCGGCGGAAACGGATACAACGGCGGCCAGGGCGGCAATGCCGGGCTGATCGGCAACGGCGGCGACGGTGGCAACGGCACCCCCGGCCAGAGCGGCGGCGATGGCGGCAACGGCGGGCTGCTGTTCGGCAACGGCGGGTCTGGCGGAGCCGGAGGGGCCGATGCTGACGGAGGGGCCGGCGGTAACGCCGGCTGGTTGTCGGTGCACGGCCGTGGCGGTGCGGGAGGCGCGGGCGGGACGGGCGGCGGGACGGGTGGCGGCGGCGGCCGCGGAGGCCTTTTGAGCGGTAACGGCGGCAACGGCGGTGTCGGCGGCAGCAGCTTGGCTGGCGGCACCGGTGCTGACGGAGGGGCCGGCGGTAACGCTGGCTGGTTGTCGGTGTTCGGCCGTGGCGGTGACGGCGGCGCGGGCGGGGCGGGCGGTGGCGACGGCGGCGACGGCGGCCGCGGCGGCTTTCTGAGCGGTAACGGCGGCAATGGTGGTGCCGGCGGCATCGGTACCGCTGTCGAAGGCCAAACACCATGGCGCCCAACGGCCTTCGGCACTCTACATGAGGTGCCAACGGCAGCGAACCGATACGGCGCAGGCGGCGATGGTGGCAGCGGTGGCAACACCGGTTTGTTGTCGATTCTCGGTGCCGGTGGTGCCGGCGGCGACGGTGGGGACGGCGCGCCGGGCGCCGACGGAATCCAAGGCGGACGCGGCGGAGTCGGCGGCAACGGCGGTATGGGCTCCTGGATCGTCGGCCTGGGCGGCAGCGGCGGAGCCGGTGGTACGGGCGGCCACGGTGGTACGGGCGCGGCGGGCACCGACGGCGCCGCGGCCACCACCGCGGGTGGTGTCGGGGGCGATGGCGAAGCGGGCGGTGTCGGTGGCGCCGGCGGCGACGGTGGTGGGGGAGGCCGGGCCGGCACGGCACGCTTACTGCTGTTCTTCGGACAGACCGGTGTTGCGGGTAACGGCGGCAACGGAGGCGCGGGCGGAGACGCCGGGGCGGCGGGCAATGGCGGCACAGGTGGCAATGGCACCTCAGCGACGCCCGACGGTGGCCCCGGTGGCGCCGGCGGAGACGCCGGGGCGGGATCGGGTGCGGGGGGCAAGGGGGGTGCCGCAGGGGGACCGACAGCACTCGCAGGACTTAAGGGCGGGTCCGGTGACATCGGTCCGGCTGGCACCGGTGGGCGGGGCGGTAACGGCTACGACGCTGCCTCCGATCCGCTGGCCCCGATCGGCACGGCGGGTGGCAACGGCGGGACCGGTGGAGCAGGCGGATCCGGCATCGTTGTCAACGCGGCCGGGGGCACGGCGCTGGCCACC
>JBAXIA010000085.1:0-12574 GCA_037138615.1 Mycobacteriaceae bacterium
CAGTCGAGGAACGGCCCGTTCGTGCCCACCCCAGTGGGGTTGTCGACGATGCTCACTCCCTCGGGGCGGAATTCGATGGCCGCCGAGCTCGTGGCGTCGTGCAGCAGGAAGTGCAGCGGCGGATTGAACCCCAGGCCCGGGTCAACGCCCACCACGTTCATGCCTGCCGCGGCGGCCTTGGCCTCCGCAACGTTTTTGCAGGTACCCAGCAGGTAGGCGATGACATCCATCTCGCCGATATCGTTGCCCGCCCCAGTCGGCTCCGCGTAGTCGCAGAACCCGGCCATGTACAGCGCGTGAGCACTCAGTCCCTCAGTGTTCATGCCATCTGCAAGAAGCCCGTCACCCCAGGCACCCATGCCGACGATGCCGCACTGCGGCGTCCAGGCGATACCGTTCTTCACCCCGGCAGAAGTACGCGGCAGCCCCGCCGCCACAACCTGGACCTCCCACGGAATGAGGTCGGGGAACTCCATGGTGCGCCCCACCACAACGGTGCCGTCCGCGGCAGGCTTGATTTTGAAGTTAGTGCACATGCGACCACTCTATGATTCCGCCGGCCCTGCCCTCCAACCTTCTCCAATCAAAAGCGGAGTTTGGCCATCGAAAAGCGGAACCTATAGCCGTTGGGGCTACTGCCGCGCCATGTTCGTGAACCGCGACAGATGCAGTTGATGCGCCACCGTCACCGTCTTAGTAGGACCGTTGCGGTGCTTGGCCAGGATTAGATCGGCCTCACCGCCGCGCGGATCATCGCGCTCGAACGCATCGGGCCGGTGCAGCAGGATGACCATGTCGGCGTCCTGTTCGATAGCACCCGATTCGCGGAGATCGGCGAGCATCGGCTTCTTGTCGGTGCGCTGCTCAGGTCCGCGGTTCAGCTGACTCATCGCAACCACCGGTACCTCAAGCTCCTTGGCCAAAAGCTTGAGTTGCCTTGAGAATTCGGACACTTCCTGCTGGCGGGACTCGACCTTCTTACCTGATGTCATCAACTGCAGGTAGTCGATCACGATGAGCCGAAGATCGGCCTTCTGCCGCAGCCGCCGCGCCTTGGCACGGATTTCCATCATCGTCAGGTTCGGTGAGTCGTCGATATAGAGCGGCGCCTCACTGATCTCACTCATCCGCCGCGCCAACCGCGTCCAGTCGTCATCGCTCATCCGGCCGGATCGCATATCGGCGAGTTTGATCTTCGCCTCCGCCGACAGCAGGCGCATGACGATCTCGGACTTGCTCATCTCGAGTGAGAACACCACGCTCGCCATCCGGTTCTTGATCGAGCAGGAGCGTAAAAAATCTAATCCCAGAGTCGATTTCCCCATACCCGGCCTCGCCGCGATGACGATCATCTGTCCCGGGTGCAGACCGTTGGTCACCTCATCGAGTTCGGTGAAGCCGGTCGGTACGCCACGGGAGATACCGCCTTGCGAAGCGATCGCGTCGATCTCGTCCATCGTTGGCTGGAGCAAGGCCTCCAACGCCACGAAATCATCAGACGTTCGCCGTTCGGTGATGTCGTAGATCTCGGCCTGGGCGCGGTCGACGATCTCGTTGACATCAGCGCCCTCCGCGCCGGCGTAGCCGTACTGCACCACCCGGGTACCGGCCTCCACCAGTCGACGCAGCAGTGCCTTCTCGGCAACGATGCCGGCGTAGTAGCCGGCGTTGGCGGCAGTGGGCACCGTTGAGATCAGGGTGTGCAGATACAGCGCGCCGCCCATGCGACGCAGCAGACCGCGGCGGTCAAGTTCGGCGGCGACGGTGACGGCGTCGGCCGGTTCACCGCGTGCATAGAGATCCAGCACCGCGTCGTAGACGTTTTGGTGCGCGGGCCGGTAGAAGTCACCCGGCCGCAGCTTTTCGAGCACGTCGGCAATGGCGTCCTTGCTGAGCATCATCCCGCCCAGCACGGACTGTTCGGCAGCGAGATCCTGCGGGGGTTGGCGACCGTAATCCTCAGCAGGCGCAGGTGAGTCAGTTCCCGGCTGTCCGAGATCGTCGACGACCGCCATCGGGCTGGCCCACCTCCTTCTCGAGAGTCCCGTGCACATGATCGAACGTAGGTTCGATCTCTCAATCCCACTGTAGGTCAGGGCACCGACGGCGGCGGCGGCCCGAAGTGGTCCGCCCGACTGCCGAGAGGAACGCTAGACGTTGCTGGAGCCATAGCAAACCTGGCCTGTACATCAACCTGTTAGTGGTCTGTGCATAGCTGCCCACAACCGTGTTGGCTGCTTGGGGAGAACCTGTGGATCACTATGAATTTTTTGGTCATCGCACCACGTAAACGCAGATTAACGGCACCGCCGTACTGTGGATGGCAAGTGCTGCGGCGTGTCGGGCCAAGTTGCCGTTTCGGGCGTGTTGTATTGCCGCCTACCGATCGCGGGGTTAACGACGGGTTACGTTAACTGTGGCAAACGCCGGCCCATTCGTTCGCCAGCTCAAAAAGAATCCCCGGCGCGGCCGAGTTGGCTGCCACCGGGGATTCCGACGCTCTGGGGCGCGGTTACTTCTGGCCCACGACCTCGAGGGTGAACTCAACGTCGACCTCGGGATGCAGGTGGATCGAGAGGGCGTGGCTGCCGGTTTCCTTGATATGGACCTTGGGCAGGCGCACCGAACGCTTGTCGATGCTGGGGCCACCGGCCTTCTTGATCGCCACAGCGACGTCGCTGGCGGTCACCGAACCGAACAGCTTGCCGGCATCGCCGGCAACCTTCGCAGCCAGCGAGATAGGGCCGAGGGCCACGATGGCCGCCTTGAGCTCGTCCGCGTGCTCGCGGTCGTGCACGGTCTTGGCCTCGCGGGACTTCCGGATCTCGTCGGCATGCCTCTGCGCACCGCGGGTGGCCACGATGGCCAGGCCGCGCGGCAGCAGAAAGTTGCGTCCATACCCATCCTTGACCTCGACGGTGTCGCCGGCCGCACCCAGATGGTCGACCTCAGCGGTCAGAATCAGCTTCATTGATTTCTCCGTTCTCGTCCTGATGGCGATCTAGCGCGATGCCGAGGTGAACGGCAGCAAGGCAACCTCGCGCGCGTTCTTGACGGCAATGGCGATGTCGCGCTGGTGCTGGACACAATTACCGGTCACCCGGCGGGCACGGATCTTGCCGCGCTCACTGATGTAGGTGCGCAGCAGTTGAGTGTCCTTGTAGTCGATGTTCTGCAGCTTGCCCTTCTTGGAGCAGAACACGCACTTGCGGGTCTTGATCGGCTTGTCCGGTGCCGGACGTCGCTTGGTAGGTCCTGATTTCGCCATCGTTCAATCTCTTTCGTTTCGCGTCTCGCGCCGGGGGCGCGGGGGTCCTGTGGTGGATTGTGCTGTGTCAGAAGGGAGGTTCGTCGTCACTGCCGCCGAAGGAGCCCGACGCCGGGGCACTGCCCCACGGGTCTTCGGCAGGCTCGGCGGCCGGTCCGCGCTGGGCTCCGCCAGGTGCACCGCCGGGAGCGCCGCCGCCGAAGCCGCCGCCCCCGCCGCCGCCGCGGGAGGCCTTGTTGACCTTCGCGGTGGCGTATTTCAGCGAGGGTCCGATCTCCTCGACCTCAACCTCGACGACAGTGCGCTTTTCGCCCTCACGGGTCTCGTAGGACCGCTGCTTGAGCCGGCCCGTCACGATGACCCGCGATCCGCGAGCGAGGCTCTCGGCCACGTTCTCCGCGGCCTCCCGCCAGATACTGCAGCGCAGGAACAGCGCTTCGCCGTCCTTCCACTCCGAGGTCTGGCGGTCGAGGATGCGCGGCGTGGATGCCACCGTGAAGTTGGCAACGGCCGCACCGGACGGGGTGAAGCGCAGTTCGGGGTCGGCGGTCAGATTTCCGACGACGGTGATGGTCGTGTCACCGGCCACAAGATCCTCCTGGGAATAGTGGGTATACCCGTGAGCCTACGTAGGGACTACGACACCGCGTGAACGTTATCCACGACAGTTGTGAGTCGGAGTCCCTGCCGGGCTCAGTGCTTATCGGTCCGCATCACCTTGGTCCGCAGCACCGACTCGTTCAGGTTCAGCTGACGGTCGAGCTCGGACACGGTGGCCGGCTCCGCCTTGACATCGACAATGGCGTAGATGCCCTCGGCATGCTTGGCAATCTCGTAGGCCAGCCTGCGCCGGCCCCAGATATCGACCTTGTCGACCGAGCCGCCGTCACTGCGAATCACGTTCAAAAACGTGTCCAGAGACGGGGCTACGGTGCGCTCGTCGAGAGTGGGGTCAAGAATGACCATGATTTCGTAAGGACGCATGGAAACCTCATCACCTCCTACGGTCATATACGGCCACGGCCAATCCGTGGCAGGAGGGTTACCTGCGTCGGCAACCCCGTCAGGTTACAGGCAGCAGGGTTGATCAGCGAAATCAGCTGCGGGTAGTGAAGTACTCCTGGGCGCGCAGCAGCGTGGCCTCGGATGCCTTGGCAACGGCGCCCGAGTCGAACGGCGGCTGCGGGTCGTACTCGATCATCAGCTGGCTGGCCTGGGCCGCCTCCCGGTCGACGAGAAGTTCAACGAGGCGCAGCGCCATGTCGATGCCGCTGGACACCCCCGCCGCGGTGATAACCCGTTGTGGCAGGTGCTCCACGACGCGGTCGGCCGTATAGCGCGCGCCGAATGGCTCCAGAAGTCCGGCCGCGGCCCAGTGCGTCGTTGCTGTCAGCCCGTCCAGCAGGCCAGCGGCGGCCAGGACCAGACTCCCCGTGCACACCGATGTGGTGAACCGGGTGTGGCGGTGTACGTCGCGCACCCAGTCCAGCATCGGCTCATCAGTCATCAACTCGCGGGTACCGACGCCGCCCGGAATCAACAGCACATCGGGTTCGCGGACCTCGTCGAAAGTCGCGTCACAGGTCAGACCCAACATGCCGTTTTCGGTTCGCACCTCCCCGCGCCGATGACCGACGAAGACGACGTCGATAGACGGCACCCGTTGCAGGACCTCGTAGGGTCCCACGGAATCAAGTGCGGTGGTGCGTGGAAACAGTGCGATCGCGACGTGCATCAAAAACCTCCTGACGGTGTTGGGCCGGACGTAGACCCGGACGTAGACCCGGACGTAGACCCGGACGTAGACATTGTGGCCACCATGACGGAAATGCGTCCGGCACGCCATCAAAAACCCCGCCGGATGGGTCGTCGATACCAGCGCCCATGCGCACCAGATCCTCCGCGGGCCGGTAGATCTGGCGGATCACCATGACGATGAGCGCTACCACTGCGAGGTCACGAATCAGCACTGTCACGGTGAACCACTGCTCGGGCAGGCCCTTGTTCTGCTCGCCGTACAGATAGAGCATCCTGGGCACCCACACCAACGCATCCACGGTCATCCATGCCAGCAGCACGCGCCGATGCGGCAGAGCGAGCACCGCCAGTGGCACCAACCACAGTGAGAACTGCGGACTCCAAACTTTGTTGACCAAGAGGAAAGCAGCAACCATCAGAAACGCAAGCTGCGCGACCCGTGGCCGTCGGGGGGCGGTCAGAGCGATATAAGCGATTGCAGCGCAACACAATACGACGAGCGCACCTACGACGGCGTTGAGCACGCTCGGCGGCTGCCAGAACCCGAGATCAGGGTCGAACCCCTGCCAGCCGGTGAAAGACTTGATCACGTTGTACAGCGAATCCATATCCTGATTACGTCGTGCATTGAGTCGAAAGAACTCCGACCACCCACGCGGATACAGCAGTAGTACCGGAACGTTGGCCGCGCACCAGACGAGGACGGCGACCGACGTGGTGCGCACGGCATCACCGAGCCGGCCGGCGCGTATGCCGAGCAGAATCAGGGGCAGCAGCAGCAATGCTGGGTAGAGCTTGGCTGATACCCCGAGACCGATGAGGACGCCGGCCAGTACCGGTCGCCTGCGCGCCCAGGCCAACAGCCCAGCTGTCGCCAAAGCCGTTGCCAGAGCGTCGAAATTAGTGAAAGCCTGGAAAACCAGAATCGGCGACGCGGCCACCAGTGCACCGTCCCAAACGCGCCGCCCAGCGAGCATCGAGGTGGCCCAGACCGTGGCAAGCCACGCCAGCGCCAGACCGAAGGCCGCGATGTTGAAGAACATCACCACCTCGGCAACCCCGGCCAGCAGCGCCAGTCCACTCGATTTGGCGATGGCGGTGTAGGTCTTGGCCAGCGACATCGACACGAACTGGTAGACACCGGTCAGCACCGGATACTCCATGTAGCGCACCGCGCTCCGGCCGTCGTACTGGATCCGGGGTTTGCCGTTCGCGTCCAGTTCCAGCCAGCTTGACTTGTACGGAAACTTTCCCTGGCTCAATAACTCGGCGCCGTACAACGGCACCGTGTCGGAATAGCAGAATTCGTAGTAGGCGCGTTGGTTCTCCCAATTGGCGACCCGCTGGTCCGGCCAGCCGGTGCCGACCGTCTGCAAGCAGGGTGCCTTCGTGGACCACCCGAGCGACAAGAACACCAGCGCAATGGCGAACATGACCCGAAGCGGCGTGAACACCCGGGTCCGGCCCACCAACGCGTGGCGACCCACCGGCCCGCCGACTACCTGCGAGAGCGCCGCACCCAGTGTGTCGGTGCGACTGGGCAGGTCGCGATCGTCAGCACTGCGCAGATCGTCGGCAAGCGGCAGAGGCGACACCGTCGAGCGTGACCATTCGCCCATCAGCAAGCCACCGGACAGACCTCCGGTCACGGGGGCGGAGGGGGCGCGGCAGGCACATTCGCGTCGACCGGCGGCGCCACGGCAGGGGCCGGCTCCGGCGGCGGCGGTGGCTGATCGCCGGGGGGCGGCGGTGGATTGCCCGGCGGCGGAAAGGGAATGGTAATTCCGGGCAGTACCTCAAAACCCGTCGGTGGCGGCGGCGCTGCGGGGTCCAGTGGCACTCCGCCGGGACCCTCATTCGGCAGTGGGCTCGGGCGGGCCGGCTCAGGCGGCGGGGGTGGCAGACCGGCATAGCCGCCTACCTCGGCGGGCGTGGGGAAGGACTCGAAGTCGGTGCCCTTCAGGGCGCCGTCCATGGTGGCCTTCCAGATATCGGCCGGAAGCCCGGATCCATAGACAGATCCGCCCCAACTGTTGACCAACGGCTGGTCACCTTTGACGGTGCCCACCCACACCGCCGTCGACAGCGAGGGCGTGAAACCGACCATCCAGGCATCTCGATTGGCGCCGGTATCGCCGAGCTGGTGTGTTCCGGTCTTGGCCGCAGAGGTTCTGCCGCCCGCCAGGGTGTGGCCATTGGACCAACCGGGGATCGGCTGCATGGCGGCGATGACATTGTCGGCGACGGGCTTCTCGATGCGGCGCTCACCGGTGGTGTCTTCGGTGGCGGCGTCGAACAGCACCTCCCCCTGGGCGTTGACAACCTTTTCCACGAAGTGCGGGCGGTGGTAGATGCCGGAGGCGGCGATCGTGGCGTAGGCCGAGGCCATGTCGATGACCCGGGTCTCATATTTGCCCAGCACCACACCGGCGCCCGGAGGGCCGCCCAGACCATCCTCGGAGAGGGTGTGCTCCACGCCGGGGAAGCTCTCCGCAACACCCGCACGGTGTGCGGCCTCAGCTACATCGACCGGGCCGTTCTTGAGCTTCAGCATCAGTCGGTAGTAAACGGTGTTCAGCGAGCGCTTGAGCGCTTCGGCGATACTGCAGGTGCCACAACTCTCGCCCTCGGAATTGTTGATGGTCAGCTTGTCGTCGACCTTCAGCGGCGAGCTGTCGACCTGATAACCCAGACCCATGCCCTGCTCGAGGGCGGCGACAAGAGCGAACACCTTGAACGACGAACCGGTGGGCAAACCGGCCTGGGCGAAGTCGAAGCCCGCCGCATCCGAGCCGCCGTAGTACGCCTTGACCCCGCCGGTGCGTGGGTCGATGGACACCACCGCTGAGCGCATGTCAGACATCTGACCGTCCAGATAATTGGCAACGGCATTCTCGGCGGCCTTCTGGGCCTGTGCATCGATCGTCGTGGTGATCTGCAGTCCCTGGGTGTTCAGCGTGTCCTGGTCGATGTTGAACAAATCGAGGAGTTCCTTGGTGACCTGGCGCTCGATCAGGCCGTTGGGACCGGTGGTCAGATTTTCGGTCTTGGCCTTGTCCGGCGCGACGGTCTCCGGGAAGACCTGTTGGTCACGTTCCTCCTGTGACAGCGCGCCAATGGTCACCATGCCGTCGAGGACCCAGTTCCACCGGGCCAGCGCACCGTCGGGGTCCACCGCAGGATCCAGCGTCGAGGGTCGCTGGATCAGTGCAGCCAGCAACGCGCCCTCGGAGATGGTCAGCTGATCGACCGGTTTGTCGAAGTAGGCCTTCGATGCCGCCGAGATCCCGTAGGCGCTGCGCCCAAAATAGATGATGTTCAGATATGCCTGCAGCACTTCATCTTTGGACCACTGCTGGCTCATCTTGGTCGAGATGACCAACTCCTTGGCCTTACGGATCAGACCGCCGATGCCGGACCGTTGATCGCCGACGAGTGCGTTCTTGACGTACTGCTGCGTGATCGTCGAGCCACCCTGAATGTCGCCGCCAAACAGGTTGTTGCGCACCGCTCGGGCGAAGCCGGACACCGAGAAGCCCGGGTTGGTGTAGAAGTCGCGGTCCTCAGCGGCCATCACCGCGTTTCGGACGTGCACCGGCACTTGAGCGATATCAACATCGACCCGGTTGCCTTCCGGTGGAACGATTTTCGCCAACTCGGAACCATCACTTGCCAGGATCGTGGACACCTGGTTGGTGCGGATATCACCCGGCTTGGGTACCGCCACGATCAGGTAGGCCATCCCGAACGTGAGTATCGGCAGCACAATGAAGACCGCGGCGGCTGCAGCCAGCCAGCGGCGCACACTCCAGCCAGCGACCCGATGCCGCCATCGCAGGTACGCGGACGGCTCCGGACTGCCGCCGTCCGACGGCCTGGTGGTCGGTGCCGGGGGCGGCCCTGCGGGTGGCACCGTCCGTCGCATTCCCGGCTTTACCGTTGGCCGGTCGAGTGCTGCCTTGACCGCCTGAACCTGGTCATCCGGCACCGCGGTTGTAGAGGACTCGGGCCGTGCGGGCATCGCAGAAGTCTGGTGTTCGTCGGCCGGAATCGGCTGGCGGATGGTGTGCACATCGTCGGACCACTCAGGTGCCGGCTCGCGGCCTTCAGCCCTGTGACGCGGTCCGGTGGCCGAGCGGTCCTGGCCCTCGCCGCTATTCACTGGCCGTGCGCGCGCCCGTACGGCGCGCAGTCCGGGTGGCTGGCGAGCCCTTCGCGGCGCGGGGCGTGCCGAGCATGTACGACTTCACCAGGTGATTCCAACTGCAGGTCCGACAAACCTCCACCACGTGTACGGAGAACTCATCAAACCGGGTCGTCAGGAGGATCAACTCCTCGGCGGTTCGTGCAGACCCTGAGACAGCACCAAGGTGGTCGCCGAAAACCCACGAAACCAGCGTGAGTTGTTCCTTCCGGCAGATCGGACACATCACGGAGCTGAGCTTCCCGTGGAACTTGGCAGCACGCAGCAGGTAGGGGTGGGCATCACAGACTTCAGTCACCCCGGTGCGACCGGAGTAGACCTCAGCCAGCAGGGAACGGCGCCGAAGCGCGTAGTCCACCACCTGTCGCTGCAATCGCACGCTGACCAGAGTACGTCGGTGCCCCGGACGCGGATGTGCGACCGACCGGTAAGTCCTGCGAACGCCTCCTGCGATTGCCCTCCTACGATGACTCAGTGGCGATCAGCAGGACGGCCAGCACCAGGGCCAAAGACAGCGACCGCTCCGACACCTGCCAGATACTCGACACCGCACTGTCCGAGGGCCAGCTCTCGATGACGGAGCACGCTGAACGGGTCAAGACCGCAACGAATGCCGCGACGCTCGGGGAACTGCGCTCGCTGGTGAGCGATCTGCAGACAGCCAATGCGCCGGTACAACTTCCGGCACTGCGGGTGCCCGTCTTCGGGTCGCGAACCGACCCGGGTTCACGAGCCGGCTGGGGAATGCGAAGTGCCGTCGGCGCCGCATTGGTGTTGCTGGGCTTGGGTATCGGCATTGGCGTTGGCTGGGGTCTGTACGGCAATACCAGTTCACCGTTGGACTTCACCTCCGATCCGGGTGCTAAACCCGACGGCGTCGCGCCGGCGGTACTGACCCCGCCCAGACAGCTCCAATCACTGGGAGGTCTTACCGGTCTGCTTGAGCAGATCAAGACGAAATTCGGCGACACCATGGGCTACCGGCTGGTCATCTACCCGGACTACGCCTCCCTGGACAGACCAGATCCCAGCGATGTGCGCCGCGCGCTGAACTATTACTACCGCGGTGGCTTCGACGATCCGACGTCATCTGCGGCCGGGGGCGATGCCACCCTCGTCGACCTCGGCAAGTTCGACATCAGGGCGATCGTCGGCGTGCTGCGGGGAGCACCGGAAACGCTCGGCATCAAGCCCGCCGACGTCACGACCACGTACCTGATCATCGAGCCGGGCCGCGATCCGACCGCGCCGGGCACGCTGAGCCTGTCGATCTACGTTTCCAGCGACTTCGGCGGCGGCTTCATCGAGCTCAACCCGGACGGCTCGGTCAAGCGGATCAATTACCCGTAAGCGGGTTTGTGCAGCTCCGAGGACTTTGGCTACCCTGAATTAGCGGCGAATATATCGCTCCGATACTATTCGCAGAGGTGTTGTAACACCCTAAATTCAGCGCACAGGGAGGTGACTCGATGCTGGAACTCGCGATCCTGGGGCTTCTGCTCGAGTCCCCGATGCACGGCTACGAATTGCGTAAAAGGCTGACCGGGCTGCTGGGAGCCTTCCGGGCATTCTCCTACGGTTCGCTGTACCCAGCACTTCGCCGGATGCAGACCGACGGCCTGATCGCCGAAGACGCCGCCCCCGAGGGCACGGCGGTGTTGCGGCGCGCTCGCCGTGTCTACCAACTCACCGACTCCGGACGCCAGCGGTTCACCGAGTTGGTGGCGGATACCGGCCCGCAGAACTACACCGACGACGGCTTCGGCGTGCATCTGGCGTTCTTCAACCGGACACCCGCCGCGGCCCGGATGCGAATCCTCGAGGGGCGTCGCCGTCAGGTGGAGGAACGCCGCGAGGGTCTGCGTGATGCCATCGCGCGGGCGAGCAACTCATTGGATCGCTACACCCGGCAACTGCATCAACTGGGCCTTGAGTCCAGCGAGCGGGAAGTCACCTGGCTCAACGAACTGATCGCCGCGGAACGGGTGGCACAAAGCCACTCCGAACAAGGCTGAAGTACAACCCGATAAACAGAAGTACACGAAGGAGAACGTCCATGACTGAGCACAACGCGCGGGGAGTGTCGACGGATGTGCGCGTCGCCATCGTCGGTGTCGGTAACTGCGCGTCCTCGCTGGTTCAGGGCGTGGAGTACTACAGAGACGCCGATCCGAACTCGGCGGTCCCCGGCCTGATGCATGTGATGCTCGGCGCCTACCACGTACGCGACGTGAAGTTCGTCGCCGCGTTCGATGTCGATGCCAAGAAGGTGGGCTTCGACCTCTCCGAGGCCATCTTCGCCTCGGAGAACAACACCATCAAGATCGCCGATGTGCCGCCGTCCAATGTGGTCGTGCGCCGCGGACCGACGCTGGATGGTATCGGCAAGTACTACGCCGAGACGATTGAGCTCTCCGACGAGCAGCCGGTCGACGTGGTGAAAGTGCTCAAGGACAACAAGGTCGACGTGATGGTGTCCTACCTGCCGGTGGGTTCGGAGGAGGCCGACAAGTTCTACGCCCAGTGCGCGATCGACGCCGGCGTGGCGTTCGTCAACGCACTGCCGGTGTTCATTGCCTCTGATCCGGTGTGGGCCAAGAAGTTCGCCGACGCGGGCGTGCCGATCGTGGGCGACGACATCAAGAGCCAGGTCGGTGCCACCATCACCCACCGCGTGATGGCGAAACTGTTCGAGGACCGTGGCGTTCAACTCGATCGCACGATGCAGCTGAACGTCGGCGGCAACATGGACTTCCTCAACATGCTGGAGCGTTCACGGTTGGAGTCGAAGAAGATCTCCAAGACCCAGGCCGTCACCTCCAACCTGCAGAAGGAATTCAATGCCAAGGACGTCCACATCGGACCGTCCGATCACGTCGGCTGGCTCGACGACCGCAAGTGGGCCTACGTCCGACTCGAGGGCCGTGCCTTCGGTGACGTTCCGCTCAACCTCGAGTACAAACTCGAAGTGTGGGACTCGCCGAACTCCGCAGGCGTCATCATCGACGCGGTGCGTGCGGCCAAGATCGCCAAGGACCGCGGCATCGGTGGTCCGGTGGTCGCCGCCTCGGCCTACCTGATGAAGAGCCCGCCCAAGCAACTGCCCGACGATGTCGCCCGGGCCCAGCTGGAGGAATTCATCGCCGGCGAGTAGCTCTCCCGCCGAGGGTGCGCCCAGATCGCGATTTCACCCCGAAACATGATCTCGGCGCACTCTCGCGTTATATAGACACCGTGATTTCCGACGACGAGTTGCTGTCCCTCGACGAGTTCGCCCTACTGGGCGAAAACGCCGCACAGGCCGGATTCACCGGACCGCTTCCGGCCGTCACCCGCCTGGACCG
>JBAXIA010000086.1:0-12522 GCA_037138615.1 Mycobacteriaceae bacterium
GAGCGGATAGACATCGGGGTGCGGCGCGGCCAGCCTGCCTGATTTCAGCAGTGCCGCAAGGCCTTCCCACTGCTGCGCGAGCGCGTTGGGGTGTCTCATCGTCCATGCACCCCAGCCGACGCCGACCACGTCGACATTATTGAGCAGCAGCCGGTTGACCTTCACCGTCGGAATCTCACCGCCGGTGAAACCGACCACCAGTAGTCGCCCCGCCGGCGCCAGCGAGCGCAGCGAGTCGGTGAACCGATCACCACCCACCGGATCCATCACGATGTCGACACCTCTACCACCGGTCAGTTCGGCCACCGCGTCCTTGAACCCCTCGGCGAGCACCACATCGGTGGCACCGGCCGCACGCGCGACCTCTTTCTTCTCCTCGGTACTGACCACCGCGATCACCCGACTCGCTCCGAGCACCGGCGCCAGCCGCAGCGTCGAGGTTCCGATACCGCCGGCCGCCCCGTGCACCAGCACCGTCTCGCCCCGGGCCAGGCGGGCCCGCGTGGTCAGCGCGAAGTAGACCGTCAGATCGTTGAACAACAGTCCCGCGCCGGCCTCGAAGCTGACGTTATCGGGCAGTGCGAATACCCGATCGGCGCTGAGCACGGCGGTCTCGGCCATCGCGCCGCCGATCATCGTCAGGCCGATCACCCGATCGCCGGGTTTGACGTGCGCACCGGACGGTGCCTCGCGCACCACGCCCGCCAACTCGGCGCCGAGGGTGAACGGCAACTCGGGGCGGTACTGATAGAGCCCCCGGGTCAGCAGCGCGTCGGGGAACGCCACCCCGGCCGCGTGCACATCGATGACGATCCCGCCGTCGGCGGCGGGTTCGTCAACCTCGACCAGCGTCAGGGACTCCGGGCCGCCCAGTTCGGTGACCCTGACCGCGCGCATCAGGGCAACTCGATGGCGCGCAGCGTCACCTTCAACTCACCGCGCGGAGTCTGATAGGTGATCTTGTCGCCGGCCTTGTGCCCGAACAGCGCCAGCCCCAGCGGGCTGTCCGCGGTCAGGGTGGAATCCTCGGCGCCGGCCGGGGTCTCCTCGATGAAGTTGACCACCCGCATCCGGACGTCGTGCTTGTCATCGGGGAAGCGCAGCGTCACCTCGGTGCCATTGGGCAGCTGCCCCTCGACGGTCTCGTTGCCACCGGCAAGCAGCCAGCTCACGTGCCCGATCTGTTCTTCGATGCCAGCCAGGTCCTCGGCGCGCTGCAGTGAGTCGGCGGCGTCGCCGCGGTCCCCCACCGTCTCGGCATCGTCTTGGAGTTCGGACCTCAACTGGTCGCGGCGGCGGCGGAGTTCGGCCAATTCCGCCTCGAGGTGGGCGTGTTCCCGTTCAGCGAAGCTGCCTGTTCCAGTGTCTGAAGTCATGTCCGTCAAAGTACCGCCATGCCAGACTGACGGCCATGCCAGCCATCGCCGGGATCATCGTCCTGGTCGCGCTCGTGGTGATCGTCAGCGGCCGGGTGCCTGCCGTGCTGGTCCTGATCACCGCACTGCTGACGGCCGGCTTTATCGGTATCGCGACACCAGCCGAGCTCTTCGCCGGCCTGAGCAATGGCGGCGTCATCACGATCGCGGCGATGCTGGTGATCGCCAAGGGCGTTTTCAGCACCGGCGTGGTCACCCGGGTGACCTACCGCCTGCTGTTCGGGGTCACGTCGGTGCGCCAGGCTCTGGTCCGGCTGATCCCACCGGTCGGCCTGCTCTCAGCACTGATCAACACCACCCCGATCATGGCGATGCTCATTCCGGCCACCAAGGAACTCGAACAGCAGTCCGGTGTGCCCGCCCGCGGGGTGCTGCTGCCCGTCGCGCACGCCACCACCCTGACCGGCTCGGCCACCCTGATCGGGACCAGTTCCAATCTGCTCATCGCCGGGCTGGCCGAGCCCGCCGGAGTGCACCTCACGATGTTCTCCTTCGTGCCGGTCGCCATACCGGTGGCCCTTGCCGGCTGGGCCGTCCTGCTGCTGACGGCGCCGCTGCTGCAACGCGGCAGTGCCGACTCCCCAACCCAGCAACTCACCTGGCGCGCGGAGATTCCGTTGTCGGCCGGCGCCAACAGCATCGGCCGCGCCGCGGCGGAATTGGGAATCGAGTCCA
Source organism: Mycobacteriaceae bacterium (assembly GCA_037138615.1). Classification (GTDB taxonomy): domain Bacteria; phylum Actinomycetota; class Actinomycetes; order Mycobacteriales; family Mycobacteriaceae; genus Mycobacterium. Next base: position 2,112 of record JBAXIA010000086.1, read on the forward strand.
CACCCCAGTTCGAACTGATCGAGGTGCGACGCTGGGGGGCACCGGTCGCCCTCGACACAACACTGCAGGCCGACGACGTCCTGGTCTACCGGGCTACCGAACCCGGCGTGCGGATGCTGTGGGGCAGCCCCCGGTTCGGCCTGGCCCCGCAAAACCTATATCTGGTGTCCATCTCGTCGGACGAACAAGCGACGATCCGCGATATCGAAGCCGACGAGGACGTGCTGGCGGTCGCCGCCGAAACGACTGTGCCGCTGCGTGAGACGGCCGCCAAACCGGGGTCGATGTGTCTGGTGTCGGCCAGTTCCGCCGATGTCCTCGACACCCATCCCATGATCGGGCTGTGGCAGAAGGTGGCCGGGAAGGCACCGCAGACAGCCAAGACCGCGATCGCCCTGGCCATACTGGCCGCCGTCATCGTGGCGGGCTCGTTCGGGCTGTCCTCGGTGGAACTGATCGCGACAGCCGGTGCCACCCTGATGGTCCTGACCGGCGTTCTGACGCCGCGTTCCGCGGTGCGGGCACTGAACTGGAACATCCTGGCGGTGATCGCCGGGTCGATCGGTCTGGGCACCATCGTCGTGAAAAGTGGCCTGGGCGAACTGATTTCGTCGGCCATCGTCCGGCTATCCGGTGGGCAGACCGCACTGGTGGTCGTCGTGTTCGCCGTCGTCACCGCATTGATGACCAATATCGTCACCAATGCCGCCGCGGCCGCGATCCTCACCCCGGTCGCGATCGCCGTCGCGGCCTCGGCCGGCCTGAACCCGATTGTGCTGCTGACCCTGATCGGCACCTGCATCTCGCTGACGTTTCTCAACCCGATCGCCCATCAGACGAACATGATGGTGATGGGGCCGGGCGGATATTCGACAAAAACCTTCGTGCGCTACGGAATCCCGGTGACGGCGGTGTGCCTGATCGTCGCCATCGCCACCGGATGGATTCTGCTCACCCGCTAGCCGGGATCATCAGCCCGGTATCGTCGGCGCCATGGCATCCCGCGACCATGGTGACCCCGGTGATGCCCCGAGCATCCCGCCGCCGCTGAGCGCGATCGCCGATGAGACCCGACCGTCGGCGGCAGAGGAGGCGCGCACCATCGCCGCCTCCACCAACACCGGCACGCTGGCGAGTCTGACCGCGACCGGTGATCCCTGGGCATCCTTCGTCACCTACGGACTGCTCGGCGGTGCGCCGGTGCTGTGTGTGTCGCATCTGGCCGAGCACGGTCGCAATCTTGCCGCCGACCCGCGGGCCAGCCTGGCCATCGTCGCTCCCGACGCCGGGTCTGATCCGTTGGCCAGTGGCCGGATCACCCTGGCCGGTGTGGTGGAGCGTCCGGTCGGCGACGAATTGGCAGCCGCCCGCGATGCCCACGTCGCAGCGATCGCGGCCGCGAAGTACTACATCGACTACAGCGACTTCTCGGTGTGGGTGCTGCGGGTCCATCGGGTGCGCTGGGTTGGTGGCTACGGCCGGATGGACTCGGCGAGTGCGGCCGACTACGCCACCGCGGCGCCGGATCCGATCCGGCCGCAGGCCGCCGGGGCGATCGAGCACCTCAACGCCGACCACGCGGCCGGGCTGGCCGATATGGCCCGGGCACTGGGCGGCTACCCGGACGCCGATGTCGCGATATGCACCGGCATCGACCGTTACGGCCTAGACCTCAAGGTCGCTACGCCGCGTGGCGAGGCCTACACCCGAGTTGGTTTTGGCAGCGCACTCACGTCGTTTGGTGAGTTACGTTCGGCGGCAGCTGATTTAGTGCACCGCGCACGCGGATCCTGACCCGGCGCTACTGCCGCCGCGCCCGTCGCAGTAGCGTGAGGCCACCGACACCATCGCTGGATGAGGGAGACGCCATGACGACCGCGATCGATGAGAGGGCGGCGCTCGCCCAATCCAATGAGGAGCAGGGCTGGCAGCGCCGGGCTACCGATGATCGCGTCGACGTCTATATCCGCGGTGCCGTCCGCATCCGGTTGATCTGGCAGGGCAACAGCAAGCTCAGCGGTGCATCCATCTTCGTCAACGAGTGGTACGACAACTACACCCGTGATCTGGCGACCGTGCGCGCCTGGTTTAAGCGGTAGCGCCGGACAACTCCAGGACCCCGGCGAGTTCCCGCAGTGCGGGGCGGGGATCCCAGGCCGGGTTGCCGTCGCCGAGAACCTGAACCACCACGTGGTCGGCGCCGGCGTCCAGATGCGCCGTCACCATCGTGGCGGCATGTTCCACCGAACCCATGCCGACAATGCCGGCGGCCAACCGGTCCGAACCACCCCGAACCAGATCGGACTCATCGAATCCCTGACGCAACCACGAGTTGCGGTAGTTGGGCAGACCCGAATAGATGTCCAGATGCAGGTGCGCCCGGCGTAACTGCTCATCGGCGTCCTCACCCACGACGACGGCCTGCTCGGAGACGATCCATTTGTCCGGTCCGAGGATCTCGCGGGTGATTGCGGTCTGTGCGGGCGTGACCAGATACGGATGCGCGCCGTCGGCGTGGGTGCCCGACAGCTCAATCATTTTGGGCCCCAACGCCGCCAGCAACCGGGTGGGCCGGCCCGATCCCGGTTCGATCATCTCCGGCAGGGCCGCCATCCGATCCAGGTAGCCGCGCATGGTGGCTAGCGGCTTGTCGTAGGTACCACCCAGCATGTTCTCCACCAGCGGCCCGTGACTGACGCCCAGACCCAGAACGAAGCGCCCCGGGTGCAGCGCGGTCAGCGTGCGCCCGCCGCCCTCCATGGTTCCGGCGATCCGGGCATGGATATTGGCGATCCCGGTGCCCACCACGAGGCGGCGGGTGGCAGCCAGGAAGGCCGCCGATTCCACCAGGCAGTCTTTCAAGCCCACTTCTGGGATGAACAGCGAACCGAACCCGAGTGACTCGATCTCGTGGGCGACCTCCTGGGCGGCCGACATCGGCCAGGTGTCGCTGGCCCACCAGACACCGACGCGGGACGGAAAGTCGATGCGCGCGCGGTCGGTGCTCACGGGGCCTCCTGATATCGGTGCGGCGGCTTTTGTCAGCACCCTATGCCCCGGCCCGGCGGCGAATACAGTGTGGCCATGACCGATGCGAACTTCGATCTGTCCACTGTGTTCCGCACCGTCGCGACCGCGATTCCGGATCAGAGGGTCTTGGTCTGGCGGGACCTCCGGCTCACCTACGCGCAGATGGATGCTCGCATCGACGGAGTCGCCCACTACCTCACCTCGCGGGGGCTCGGCTGCCATGTCGAGCGCGACCGGTTGGCTGGCCACGAGTCCGGCCAGGACCACGTCGGGCTGTACATGCGCAACGGCAATGAGTACCTCGAGGCCATGGTGGGTAGCTACCGCGCCCGCGTCGCGGCGTTCAACGTCAACTACCGCTATGTCGAGGAGGAGTTGCTCTACCTGCTCGCCGACGCGAAGGCCAAGGCGCTGGTGTACGCCGCCGAGTTCGCGCCGAACGTACAGGCGATCCGCGGACGGCTGCCGGACCTCGAGGTCCTGATCCAGGTCGCCGACGACTCCGGAAACGACCTGCTTCCCGATGCGGTCGACTACGAATCCATCACCGCCACAGCGCAACCCGCCGGCGGGATGCCCACCCCGAGCGGCGACGATCTCTACATTCTCTACACCGGCGGAACCACCGGGATGCCCAAGGGTGTGCTGTGGCGCCAGCACGACATCTTCATGTCCGCCATGGGCGGGCGCCCGTTCACCGGCGGACCGGAGCTGAACACCTACCAGGATCTGATCGACCAGGTGTGCGCAGCACCGGGATTGCGGTCGTTCCTGCTACTGCCGCCGTTGATGCACGGCGCCGCCCAGTGGGGTGTCTTCAACACCATCAGCGCCGGCGGGTGGGTCGCGGTACCCGATGACGTCACCCGCTTCGACGCCGACGCCGTCCTGCGACTGGCCGAGCGGGAGCGGGTGCTCAGCATCCCGGTGGTAGGGGACTCCATGGCCCGACCGCTGGTCGAGGCGATCGAGAAGGGCGACTACGACCTGTCCGGGCTGATGGCCCTGACCAACGGCGGGGCGCCGCTGTCGCCGACGATCCGCGATCGCATGCTGACGGCGCTGCCGAACCTGATCATCATGGACGCCGTCGGCGCCTCGGAGTCCGGCGCGCAGATGACCAGCATCGCCACCAAGGGCGCCGATATGCAGGCCGCGACATTCACCCCGATGGCCGACACCACCGTCGTGGCCGTCGACTTCAGCCGCGTCCTGGAACCCGGTGACGGCGAGGGCTGGCTGGCACGACGGGTGTTCGTTCCGCTGGGTTATCTGGGCGACGCCGATAAGACCGCACGCACCTTCCCCACCATTGACGGCGTGCGGTTCTCCATCCCCGGCGATAAGGCCCGCTATCTGGCCGACGGCCGCATCGAACTACTCGGCCGCGACTCGGTGACCATCAACTCCGGCGGGGAGAAGATCTTCGCCGAGGAGGTGGAGCGTGCCGTCGCGAGCCATCCCAGTGTCTACGATGTGGTGGTGGCCGGCCGGCCGTCGGAGCGCTGGGGCAGCGAAGTGGTCGCGATCGTTCAGTTCGCCGAGAACCGCAGCGCCACCGACGCGGAGCTGGCGGAGGCCTGCAGGGCGCATATCGCCGACTACAAAGTCCCGAAGGCGTTCGTGCGCACCGATCACGTGGTGCGGTCGCCAGCCGGTAAGGCCGATTACCGATGGGCCAAAGCGTTGGCCGCCGGGACTCTCGGCGACTAGATCTTCAGGTAGCCCTTGTCGGCTGCCACCTGAGCGCCGGTCATCAGCGCTGAGGCATCGCTGGCCAGAAACAGCACGATCTCGCTGACCTGCTCGGGCGGAGTCAGGGACTCGGTTTCCAGCGCACCCGGCGAGAAGCTGTACGCAAAGCGCGGGTGCTGTTCGAAGGTCGCGTACAGCGACGGGTCATTGCCCAGTGCGGTATCGACACCGTAGGTGTGCACCGAATTGACTCGAATGTCGTACTCGCCCAACTCGATTGCCAGGGAATTGGTAAGACCGACGATGCCGAACTTACTCGCGCTGTAGTGGCCGGCGCCGGGGACGGCCTTGATGCCCGCGGCCGAACTGATCGCGATGATCGATCCGCCGTTGCCCGCGGCGATCATCGCCGGTGCCGACGCCTTGACGGTGTTCCAGAAACCTGTCAGGTTGATGTCGATCATCTCCTGCCACTGCTCGGCGGGCATCTCCCAGGCGCGGCCCCAACTCATCACGCCGGCATTGGCGACGACGATGTCGAGGCGGCCGAATTGCTCGATAGCACTGGCGATTACGCGTTGCTGGCCGACGAGGTCGCGGACATCGACCCGATCAGCGGAGATCTTGGCACCTTCATCCTCGACCAACCGCACCGTCTCGGCGAGGTCGTCGGGCTGAGCGGGCGGATAGCCGATATGTGCGCCCACCGGACCGCAGGCATCGATGGCGACGATGTTCGCACCGGCGCGGGCGAGTCGCACACAGTGCGCCCTGCCCTGCCCACGGGCCGCACCGGTGATGTAGGCGACCCTGCCTTCCAGTGGGCGGTCCGTGGACGTCACGCGGAAACCTCCGTCAGCTGCGCGGCCGCGGTGCGGAACGAGTAGTCCGTCAGCGGCGAGGATCGGCTGAACTTCCTCGAGGCCGCGATGGTCTCGGGCCGGTAGTACACGGCCTGCCCCAGCGAGTTGACGAAATAGGTGTTCAGCCCGGGGTTGCACTCGGTGAAATACAGCCGCATCGCCCGGCCCTGGTCGTGAAGTTTCTGATTGCGCGCGGCGAAGGCGGTCTCCGTCACCTCGGCAACGGCTGCGCCGCGGCGTCGGGTCTCGGCGATCACGCGCACCGCGTGCGCGGCCACCGTCTGCAGGTAGTCGAACCAGGCGAAGCCGACGAAGCCGACCGGGCCCACCAGTTCCCATCGGTTCGGCAGTCCCGGATGCGCGCTGCCGGCATAGCTCTGCAGGCCGTGGGTGCGGTAGTGCACCGCGAGGTCGAATCCGTTGCGTCCGATGATGGTTCCGGGCCGGTAGGTCTCCGGGTCGGTCCACAACTCGTAGCCCGTCGCGGCGACGATCAGGTCGACGGGCCGGTCGACCCCGTCGACGGTGCGCACACCGGTTTCGGTGATGCGATCGATCGGCGTGGTGACCAGAGCGGTGTTGTCTCGGTTGAAGATCGGCAGGAACGCACTGGAGATGACCGGGCGCTTGGCCAGGATGCCGTAGCGGGGCAGCAGTTTTCTCCGGACAGCTTTGTCGCGCACGGTTGCTCGCAGCAATCCCCGATAGAGCGTGCGACAGTAGGCGTCGTAGAGCGGCATCACCCGCTTCAGGGTTCGCTCGGGCAGTCTCGACAGCAGGTGGCATATCGGCCCCACGAGCAGCAGGTCCATCATCCAGCGTCCGGCGGCGTCGATCGCCGGCAGCACACCCGGCACTTTCAGCACAGTTCGCATCCGGGGACTCATCTCAAAGTCAATCTTCGGCAGCACCCAGGCCGGGGTGCGCTGATACACGTCGAGGTGACCGGCGACCCCGGCGAGCGCGCCGGCGATCTGCACACCGCTGGACCCGGTGCCGATAAGCGCGACCCGTTTGCCGCGGACGTCATAGCTGTCGTCCCAGTCGTTGGGCCGCATGACCCGGCCGCCGAACTCAGCGATGCCCTCGATCGGGATATCGGGTTTGGCGTTGACATAACCGCCCACCGCGGAGATCAGGAACCGCGCCGCGACGGTGCTTCCGTCGCTGATCTCCAGGCGCCACAGCGCGGCATCGTCATCCCACACCTGGCGCACCACCTCGGTGTTGGTCCGCAGGTGGGGATAGACGCCTTCCCGGGAAGCCACGGCGCGCAAGTATTGATGGATCTCCGGGCCGGAGGCGAACAGTCGCGACCAACCCGGGTCGCGCGCAAACGGAAACTGGTACCACAGCGACGGGATGTCGACGGCCAGGCCCGGGTAGTGGTTGTCGCGCCACGTTCCGCCGACATCGCCGGCCCGTTCGAGGATGACGAAGTCGTCGATCCCGTTGCGCTGCAACAGGTGCGCCGCGGTGATGCCTCCGGGCCCGGCGCCGATGATGGCGACCTCGTGGATGGCTCCGGTGGCGTCTGGCGGCATGAGCGAAGCGGGCACGGGCAAACCCTACGTGCGAAGGCACTGCGGATAGCCGTGAATTCGCCAGCGCAGCGACGCGAGCTGGGGTGATGCGTATCTGCATGTTATGGTGCGTATATGCCTAAAACAGTGCAGATCCGCGATATCGACGATGAGGTCTACGCCGGGCTGCTGCGCCGGGCTGCCGAAGAAGGCATCACCGTGCCCGAGCTCCTGCGCCGGGAGGCCGCCCGGCTGGCATCGCGCCCTTCGATGTCTCAGTGGCTCTCGCGGATTGGGCGGCGTCCGTCCGCGGTATCGACGGCGGATGTCCTCGCCACACTCGACGAGTGGCGCGGCGAGTGGCCCGATGCTCGTCGTTGATGCGTCATGTCTGTTCGAGGTGGTGGCAGATACCCCGCGCGCCCGGGAGATCGCCGACCGTCTCGCGCGGGACCCCGACCATGCGGCGCCGCATGTGATTGACGTCGAGGTTCTCGGGGTGATCCGTGCTCAACACCTTCGGGGACACCTCGACGCGACCGCCGCCGGGCAGGCAGTTGCCGACCTGCGCGAGTGGCCCGGCGAGCGGTTCGGTCATCGATGGATCATCGATCGCGCCTGGGATCTGCGCGACTCGGTGCGGGGTTGGGACGCGTTCTACGTCGCTCTCGCCGAAGCGTTCGACGCCACGTTGCTGACTCTCGATGCTCGGTTGGCTCGCGCGCACGGTCCGGCTTGTTGTATCGAGGTCATCGGAACGGCTGGGTGAATCCCGGTCGCTAGGGTCGGCGGCTGTGCAGCAGCCGTGGGGTGATGCGGTCAGCACCGGCGAAGAACTGGCAGCGGTCGTCGTGTATCGCGCCGGCGTCAACAACGAAGCGCGTCAGCGACTTCCGTGCGCCGGCCCGGCCGATGCCACTGCCAGGGTGGGGTCGCGGCCATGAAGGCATCGATGGTGTCGGTGACGGCCAATGGCGCCTCCACATGCGGGAAGTGCCCGACGCCGTCGAGTGTCACCAGAGAGCTGCCGGGCAGTGCCTCATGGGCGTCCCGACCGTGGGCCGTCGGGATCAACCGGTCCTGCTCGCCCCAGATCAGCAGCGTGGGCAGCCCTGCGGTGAAGTGCATCTTGTTGAACGCGCTCACCGACTGGCCGCGGTAGTCGACGACGGAGCGCAGGGTTCGCAGGAAAGCAGTCCGGGTCTTCGCATCGGCGAGCGAACTGTAGGCGCTCCATGTCTCGTCGGCCTGGGCGCTGCGTACTCCCAGCGAAGCCAGCCAACCGCGCAGCCGCTCGCCGGCGGCGACGACCTTCGGCGGCGCAATGACCGGCAGCACGAACTCCGCGCCGGGCGCCGACATCAGCCGCAGCGTGCGTCCGACTTCGGACCCCAGTCCACCGCTGCTGATCAGGACCATCCGTTCGACGTAGTCGGGATGCTGATGGGCGAACTGCATCGCGACGCCGCCACCGAGTGAGTGCCCGACGACCGTCACCCGAGAGATGCCGAGCTGGTCCAGAAGGTCGCGCAGCCACACCGCGAACGCACCCAGCGAGTAGTCGGTACGCGGCTTATCGGACTGCCCGTGGCCAATCAGATCAGGCGCGATCACCCGGTGCCGGGCCGCCAGATGGGGCAGCACCTCACGCCAGGTCTGCGAACTGCCGCCCATCCCGTGGATGAGCAGGACCGCTGAACCGTGGCCTTCGTCCTGGTAGGCGACCCGGTCGCCATTGAGCTCGAGATACTTCATATCCGTCACGGAACCCGTCCTTCCTAAGTTACCGATCAGTAACCTACGATACCGTAGGTTTGCGGCGGGGGCGCGGTGCGGACAGGGTGACGTCCAACACCAAACCGGCTACCGCCGGGCGTAGGCAGGCGCGCGTTCGGGGCGCACGCCGACGCCGATGACGCGGGCCGGGATCGCCGTCAGCCAGGGCAGCCTCTGCAGCAGTGCGACGAATACCGCGGGCGGTTTCCCGTCCGCACCCGCAAAGACCGGGACCACCAACCGGCGGTGCATGATCCGCTGCAAAGCCTGGGTGATGGCGGCCGCCGGAAGTCGGCGGCGGCGCACCGCAGCCAGATCGGCGTTCCTCAGGTGCCGGCGGCGTAGTGGTTCGGCCAGTAGCGTGGCCGCTCCGACGGCGTCCTGCACCGCGATGTTGATCCCGACCCCGCCCATCGGCGACATCGCATGCGCGGCATCACCGAGGCACAGCAGGCCGTCGGTGTGCCAGCGCTTGAGCCGGTTGAGTTTGACGTCGAGGAGTTTCACGTCATCCCATGACGAGAGGTGCGAGGCGTCGGCTTCCGGCACCAGCGCGGCGACCTCATCGCGGAGGACCTCCAGGCCGCGGGCCCGCAGTCGCTCGTCGCTGCCTTTGGGAATCAGATACGCGATCTGGAAGTAGCCCTCGCGCGGGATCATGATCAACACCCGGCCCGGTTCGATGCGCGGAACCAACGAGTATTCGGCGTCGGCGTCGCGGGGTAGTCGAAACCACCACACGTCGAACGGCACCGGCCACTCGCGCACCGGTAGGCCGGACTCCCGGCGGACCGTCGAGGTGCGGCCGTCACAGGCCACCGTGAGGTTGGCGGTGAGTTCACCCTCGCCGTCGGGTCCTCGGTAGCGCACACCGGTCACCCGGTCGCCGTCGCGCAGCAGTCCGGTGACCTCGGTACTCATTCGCAGGGTGAAGGTGGGTTCGGCCCGGGCGGCCTCGGCGAGCAGGGTCAGCAGATCCCACTGCGGCACCATGGCGATATAGGGGTGCGGTTGATGCAACCGGCGGAGGTCGACGAGAGTCACCTGCCGGCCGTCCACGTCGATGCCCAGGTGGTCGATCCGGCTCTGCGGCACCGTGGAGAACTCATCCCACAGCCCGAGATCGTCGATCAGCCGCAGGGTACTGGGATGCACTGTGTCGCCACGGAAGTCACGCAGGAAGTCAGCGTGCTTCTCCATCAGGGTCACCTCGACCCCTGCCCTGGCCAGTAGCAAACCCAGCACCATGCCGGCCGGGCCGCCGCCGGCGATCACACACGTCGTGGTCTCCGGCATCTGCCAACTCTAACCGGCGGTGTCAGATCTCGATTCGTGCGCCGATGATGATGGTCCGGTCCATCGGCAGCCCGAAGTACTCGGCGTCGGAGGTCATCCGGGAGATCGCGATGAACAGTCGCTTGCGCCAGGGCGCCATCGTCGGTTCGGGTCCCGCCCGAAGGTTGACCTCTGAGAGGAAGTACGTGGCGTGGTCGACGTCGACCGGTCCCGCTGTCAGTGCGGGAT
>JBAXIA010000087.1:0-12504 GCA_037138615.1 Mycobacteriaceae bacterium
TACACCCCGGACAAACCGGATGGAACACCCGGAAACGTCACCTACGTATTCGTCCCCAACCCCAGGTTGCCGCTCATCGCCGGCACCGGTCTGTTGGAGCCTGCCCTGGACAAGATTCTTCGACCGATCATTGAGGCGGGCTACAGCCGGCCGGGGGGTGTGGGGACGGTCGGTAGTGCCGAGGCGGTTCCCGCTGCGGTGAGCGCGTCGTCGGCACGGTTGGCCAAACCGGCCAGCCGGGCTCGCGCCGCGGCCGCAAAAGCGGCAAAAACTACCGGGCAGGCTCTGTCCCGGATTGCCAAAAGCCGCCCCTGAACTTGTCAGGAGCGGCTTTCGGTTCGGGTGGCTGACGGGACTCGAACCCGCGACAGCCAGGATCACAACCTGGTGCTCTACCAACTGAACTACAGCCACCATCGCCGCACTGCGCAGCGAGGAGAGTCTAACCGCTTTCGAGTTCGGCGGCCGAATCAATATCCGGTGGCTCGCCCGCGGTCTGGTTTAGTTCGATGAGCGCCTCGGCGATCTCGCTGGTAGACGGACCCGGTGGCGGGACGAAGGCGATGCGGCGGTAGTACCGCAGTTCCCGGATCGACTCCTGGATATCGGCCAGTGCCCGGTGCGCGAGGCCTTTTTCCGGTTGCCCGTAGTAGATCTTGGGATACCACCGCCGACACAGCTCCTTGATCGAGCTGACATCGATCATGCGGTAGTGCAGGTAATCGTCGAGGGTGGGCATATCTCGCGTCAGGAAACCGCGGTCGGTGGCGATCGAGTTCCCGGCCAGCGGCGCGGTCTTAGCCTGCGGGACGTGGCTGCGGATGTAATCCATCACCATGGCCTCGGCGGTTGCCACGTCGATGGTCGAGGCCCGAACCTCCTCGGTGAGCCCGGAACTGCGGTGCATCTTGGCGACGACGTCGACCATCCCGTCCAGCGCCGCGTCATCGGCGTGGATCACCACGTCGACGCCCTCACCGATCACGTTGAGGTCGGCATCTGTCACCAACGCCGCGATCTCTATCAACCGGTCGGATTTCAGGTCCAGGCCCGTCATCTCGCAGTCGATCCATACCAATTCATCCCGCACAGCGCTCAACATTAAGCCCAGGCACCCATCGGGCGCGGCTCACCCTCGCGCCCGGGTGGCCGCCCAGTAGTCTGGTGCCTTATGACGGATTCGACTGCGACCCCCGCCCAGCAGATCGCGGCCGGTTACGCGACGACGGGCCAGGCCCTTGAACTGGGTTCGGTCATCGTCGGCGGAGAGGTGGACCCGAAAGCCCAGATCCGCATCCCGCTGGCGATGATGAACCGCCACGGCCTGGTGGCCGGCGCCACCGGAACCGGCAAGACCAAAACCCTGCAGGTGATCGCCGAGCAACTCTCCGCGGCGGGTGTGCCGGTGGTAATGGCCGACTTCAAAGGTGATCTGTCGGGGCTGTCCCGGCCGGGAGAGGCCAGCGACAGGGTTGCCGCGCGGGCCAAGGACACCGGCGACGAGTGGGTGGGATCGCCGTTCCCGGTGGAGTTCCTGTCGCTGGGAACCGGCGGTATCGGTGTGCCGGTCCGCGCGACGATCTCCGCCTTCGGACCGATCCTGCTGTCGAAAGTGCTGGGGCTCAATGCGACTCAGGAATCCACCCTGGGACTGATCTTCCACTGGGCCGATCAGCAGGGTCTGCCGCTACTGGACCTCAAGGATCTTCGTTCGGTGATCACCCACCTCACCAGTGATGAAGGCAAGGAGCAACTGAAGACGATCGGCGGAGTTTCAGCGTCGACCGCGGGTGTGATCCTGCGTGCGTTGATCAATCTTGAGGCCGAGGGCGGCGACACATTCTTCGGCGAGCCCGAAATCGAACCGGCCGATCTACTCCGCGTCGATGACCAGGGACGCGGCATCATCACGCTCTTCGAGGTCGGTGAACAAGCCGCCCGGCCGGTGATGTTCTCGACGTTCCTGATGTGGGTGCTGGCTGATCTGTTCACCTATCTGCCGGAAATCGGTGATGTCGACAAACCCAAGCTGGTGTTCTTCTTCGACGAGGCGCATCTTTTGTTCAAGGATGCCTCGAAAGCTTTTCTGAATCAGGTTGAGCAGACGGTCAAACTCATCCGCTCCAAGGGCGTGGGTGTCTTCTTCTGCACCCAGCTGCCCACCGACATACCCAATGCTGTGCTCTCGCAGCTGGGCGCCCGTGTTCAGCACGCGCTGCGGGCGTTCACGCCCGATGATCAGCAGGCATTGGCCAAGACGGTCCGCACCTATCCCAAAACTGAGTTCTACGACCTGGCAACCGATTTGACCGCATTGGGCATCGGTGAGGCGATCGTCACCGTGCTGTCCGAACGCGGTGCGCCGACGCCGGTGGCATGGACCCGGTTGCGGTCGCCGCGATCGTTGATGGACACCATCGGACCGGACTACATCAAGGCTGCCGCACAGGCCAGCCCGCTGTTCCTGAAATATGGCCCGACGGTGGACCGGGAGTCCGCCTACGAAATGCTGGCCGCGAAAATGGCTGCACCGCAGGAGTCCGCTGTCGAGCCGATGGACCTGCCACCGATCTATCCGTCGGGATTAGATCTGCCACCGATGCCCGAACCGGTTCAGAAGGCCGAACCGAGCGTGCTCGAATCCATGATGGACAACCCGGCGTTCAAGAGCGCCATGCGCTCGGCCGGTACGGTGATCGGCCGCGAACTTGGGCGCAGCATCTTCGGGACGGGCCGCCGGAGGCGCTAGTCGCCGACATCAGGCTGCGCAGGCGCTAGTCGCCGCCCAGTTTCTTGTAGACCAATCCCACGATCGGCGTCACGATGGCACGGGGGGCGTAGCCGCTTGCCACCGACATCGCCTTGGATGTCACGCCCGGAACTACGCGCATCTTGTTGCGCTCCAAGCCATCCAGCGAGAGTTGTGCGGTGTGCTCGACGGAGATCCACAGGAAGTCAGGGATCAGCTTGTCCACCAGTGACGCGTCGCCCGCGTCCGGCATCTCGGCACGCACCGGACCGGGCGCCAACAGCGTGACGTGCACTCCGGTATTGCGGAGTTCGCCCCGTAGCGACTCGCTGAACGTATTGGCGAAGGCCTTGGTTGCCGCATAGGTGGCGTTGTTCGGAATCGGGGAGTTCCCGGCAGCCGATCCCGAGATGAGGATGCCGCCGGCCCCGCGGGCGAGCATGCCGGGCAACACTGCGAGCACCAGGTCGTGCACGCCGAGCACATTCAGTTGGACCTGGGCCTTCTCGGCCGCCGGATCCAGGTCGGCCACTGCGCCGAACGTGGCGGTACCGGCGTTGGCGCACAGGATCGAGATGTTGCGGTCGGCCAACTCGGCGGCCAGTGCCTCGCGTTGCGGCGGGTCGGCCAGGTCAACGGCGCGCACCTCGACCGTCACGCGATACCGCTCAGTAAGGCGGGCGGCCAGCTCGCCGAGTACGTCGGCGCGACGGGCGGTGATGATCAGATTGTGGCCGCGGGCGGCGAGTTCGCCTGCCAGCGCCGCACCGATGCCCTGCGAGGCACCGGTGACGACGGCTCGACTGTCCGGTGAGGGCGCGGGAACGGGCATGCGGCAATCGTAGGCGGGGTGGATAGGGTGAGCTTCATGGCATCGCGGTCGAAGATCGCGGCCTGGGCACTGTGGGACTGCGGCGCCGTTGGGCTCAGCGCGACCGTCGTGACGTTCGTGTTCTCGGTCTATCTCACCGGCACGGTGGGCCAGGGCATGCCGGGCGGCACGTCGCCGGCCAGCTCGCTGGGCCGGGCACTGACGATTGCCGGAGTAGCCGTCGCTCTGCTCGCTCCGCTTACCGGCGTTCTGGTGCAGGCGCCACGCCGAAGGCGGGTCGCGCTGGCCATGCTGACCGCGATGGTGGCGGCGTCCACCGCCGCCATGGTCTCTATCCGTGACGACCCGAGCTATCTCGTGCCGGGGTTGGCCTTGCTGGCACTGACCGCGGTCTGCGGCGATCTGGCCAGCGTGCCCTACAACGCGATGCTGCGTCAGCTGTCCACCCCGCAGACTTTTGGGCGGGTCTCATCGCTGGGGTGGGCCGCCGGCTACTGCGGCAGTGTCGGTCTGCTGCTGGTGGTGTACTTCGGCTTCATCAGGGGTCAGGGGCCCCACCGCGGATTGTTTGGCCTGCCCGCCGCCGACGGCATGAATGTGCGCGCCGCAATGATTGTGGCGGCCACCTGGTTGCTGATCTTCGGCTTACCGTTGCTGCTGACCAAACCCGCCGTCACCGCCTACGACGAAGCTGCGGAACCTCCGCCCAGCCTGTTCGGCGGGTATCGGCGGCTGTGGTCGGACCTTCGCGCCGAATGGCGACGTGACCGAAACCTGGTCTACTACCTCCTCGTCAGCGCGGTGTTCCGGGATGGACTTTCCGGCGTATTCGCCTTCGGCGCTGTGCTCGGCGTGAGTGTGTATGGCATCTCTGCGGCCAACGTATTGGTCTTCGGGGTGATCGCCTCGACGGTGGCCGCTATTGGCGCACTGGTGGGCGGACGACTTGACGATCGGGTCGGCGCCAAGCCGGTCATCGTGGCGTCACTGGTGGCCATGATCGCGGTGGGCATGACACTGCTGGCGCTGTCGGGTCCGGTCGCGTTCTGGGTGTGCGGCCTACTGCTGTGTATGTTCGTCGGTCCCACCCAGTCGGCTGCCCGCACGCTGCTGTTGCGGATGACCGGAGAAGGTAAGGAGGGCATCGCGTTTGGCCTCTACACGATGACCGGACGCGCGGTAGCCTTCCTGGCGCCGTGGCTGTTTTTCGTCTTCGTCGACCTGTTTCACGCTGACCGCGCCGGCCTAGGAGGGATCTGCCTGGTGCTGGCGGTCGGCCTGGTGGGAATGCTGTTGGTCAGGGTGCCGGACCACGTCCGGGCAGACCAGCGTTAGGCCGCGCCGGTGCAGATGGTCAACCCGCGACCACTGCGCTGCCGCACCTGGGATCCGTTGACTGTCACGCTGCATGTCACATCGCGTCCGACATTGACCACAGCGACACTTGCCGAACCCTTGGCGGGGGCCGAGAGGCTGACCTCTTTGCTCCACGGCAGCGCCACGTTGAACTCGGTTTGCATCACGCCGCCGGTGTCGACGTAGGTGATATTGATCGCCCTGCCGTCGCCGGTCACGCTGTAGACCACGGTCTCGGTGCCACTCGGACTTGATGTGGTCTCACTGGGCGGGCCCGACGTACTGGGCGCGGGCCGCTCGGTGGCCGTGGGCATCGGTAACCGCGTCGTCGTCGTGATCGGCACCTGAGGTGTCGGTGGGGGTGACTTTGTCGTGGGGGTCGCTGCCACGGATGTCGTCTGCGTCGGCGGGGCGGCCACCGTCGCATCCCTCGACGAACTGCTTACGACCACTAGCGCCAACACAAGTCCGGTCACCAGTAGTGCGGCCGCACCGGCCACGATCCACAGCCAGCGCGGCGACTTCGGCGGCGGCGGGGGCGGGGGTGGTTGTCGCGGGTAACCCGTGCCGGGAGGCCAGTAGGTTCCGAACTGCTCGGTGGGTGGGGACTGCGGAACGCCGTAGCCGGGTCCGTAGTACGTCGGGGCCGGGTAACTCGGGTAACTCGGGTATTGCCCGGAGTAGGCCGGGCCCGGATCGGGTGGGTAGCCGCTGCCCGCCACCTGCGTCGGATCGGACCATTCCGGTCGCGTTGGATCGCTCATGCCCGCCTCACGCTCAGCAGGCTACCTGTGCCGCATCCCGGTGATGTCAACCGCATCAGGCGCGCCGCACCGGACGGTGGCGGGACAACGCGGCCACCGTCATCGCCCGCAGCACATCCCGGGAGCTCTCCGGCGATGACGATCGGGTTGTCGGCTTGATGCTGTGTGGCGTGGAGTTGAGCAGGCCGAAGGCGGCGTGCGCCATTACCCGGGCCTGGTCCTCGGCAAGCTGTGGATCCAGCGCCCGCAACGCAACCACCCAGATTTCGACGTAGCGCCGCTGGGCCCTGCGGACCTGTCGTTGCGCGGCTGCCGGGAGATTCGCCAGATCGCGGTCCTGGATACGGATCAGGTCAGGTTCGCTGAGCGCGAAGTCGAGATGGAATTCGATGAGACCGTCCAGCGCGGCGACCGGATCCGGGTTATCCGCCAGGACCGACTGCGCGCCGGCCAGCAGCCTGGTGCTGATGCCGACCAGCAGTTCGACCAGCAGCGCCTCTTTGCCTGAGAAGTGCCGGTAGATCGCCGGGCCGCTGACGCCCGCGGCGGCGCCGATGTCCTCGATTCGGACCGCGAGGAAACCGCGTTCGGCGATCAACTGTTCGGCGGCGGCCAGCAGTTGCGAGCGGCGGTCGGATTTCTGCTGTTCGCGGCTGGTGAGCACGGTCACGGGACCCTCCAGGAACCCAGCTGTACGTTTCGGTTAATCTTCACTAACATAGCATCCAGTTAATTGTCATTAACCAAAGGTGAGTTCTTCGATGGCATCGCCCGTGGCCAACCGCGAGGCACACGTACAGCTCGTCGCGCAGCTTCGCGACAAGTTGACCGTTGCCGCACACGGCGGCTCCCAAAGCGCGCGAGAGCGGCACACCGCGCGCGGCAAGCTCCTGCCGCGAGACCGGGTCGACGGGCTGCTCGATCCCGGCAGCCCGCTGCTGGAGATCGCCCCGCTTGCCGCTGACGGCATGTACGACGGCGAGTGCCCCGCAGCAGGGATCATCACGGGGATCGGCCGGGTGTCCGGGCGCGAATGCATGATCGTGGCCAACGACGCCACCGTCAAAGGCGGGACGTATTACCCGGTGACGGTCAAGAAACACCTGCGCGCCCAGGAGATCGCGGCACAGAATCGGCTGCCGTGCATCTATCTGGTGGACTCCGGCGGGGCGTTCCTACCGCGGCAGGATGAGGTATTCCCCGACCGCGACCACTTCGGCCGCATCTTCTACAACCAGGCCACCATGAGCGCGGCCGGCATCGCTCAGATCGCCGCTGTGCTCGGATCCTGCACTGCCGGCGGTGCATACGTTCCGGCGATGAGCGATGAAGCGGTGATCGTGCGCAATCAGGGCACGATCTTCCTCGGCGGGCCACCACTGGTGAAAGCCGCCACCGGTGAGGTGGTGACCGCGGAGGAGCTGGGCGGCGGTGACCTGCATTCCCGCAAATCCGGTGTCACCGACCATCTCGCTCGCGACGATCGTGACGCGCTCGCGATTGTCCGGCGCATCGTGGCGACCCTCGGCCCGTGCGCACCGGCGCCCTGGGAGGTGCGCGCACCGGTTGATGCCATCGCCGATCAGCATGAGCTCTATGACGTTGTTCCGGTCGACTCCCGGGTGCCCTACGACGTGCGCGAGGTCATCACCCGCATCGTTGACGGTGGTGAGTTCAGCGAATTCAAAGCCGAATACGGCACCACGCTGGTCACCGGCTTTGCTCACATTCACGGCCACCCCGTCGGCATCGTCGCCAATAACGGTGTGCTGTTCGGCGAATCCGCCGTCAAGGGAGCACATTTCATCCAGCTCTGCGACAAGCGCGCGATCCCGCTGGTCTTCCTGCAGAACATCACCGGTTTCATGGTGGGTCGCGAGTACGAGGAGGGCGGGATCGCCAAGCATGGCGCCAAAATGGTGACCGCCGTGGCCTGCGCCCGCGTTCCGAAACTGACCGTCGTCATCGGTGGCTCCTACGGAGCCGGGAACTACTCGATGTGCGGTCGGGCCTACTCGCCGCGGTTCCTGTGGATGTGGCCCAACGCGAGGATCTCGGTGATGGGTGGCGAGCAGGCCGCATCGGTACTGGCCACCGTTCGCGGGGAGATGACTCCTGAGCAAGAAGAGGAGTTCAAAGCTCCCATCCGCGCGCAATACGAACATCAGGGCAATCCGTATTATTCCAGCGCCCGGCTATGGGACGACGGCGTCATCGACCCCGCTGACACCAGAACCATTCTGGGGCTTGCTCTTTCGGTCGCGGGCAACGCACCCCTCGATCCGGTCTCCTATGGCGTATTCCGGATGTAGTGGGATGCCCCCGGGAATGTTCGACACCGTGCTCGTTGCCAACCGCGGCGAGATCGCCGTTCGGGTGATCCGGACGTGTAGGGCGATGGGCATCCGGTCGGTTGCGGTCTACAGCGATGCCGACGCAGGCGCGCGCCACGTCGCCGAGGCCGATATCGCCGTCCGGATCGGGCCGCCGCCGGCCCGGCAGAGCTACCTCGACATCGATGCGGTCATCGATGCCGCGCTGCGCACCGGAGCGCAGGCAGTGCACCCCGGTTATGGATTCCTCTCGGAGAACGCCGATTTCGCGGCCGCACTGGCGCGTGCCGGACTGGTCTTCATCGGCCCACCCGTCGCCGCCATCGCCACCATGGGGGACAAGATCGCCGCCAAGACCGCGGTATCGGCCTTCGGCGTTCCTGTGGTGCCCGGTATCGCCCGGCCGGGCTTGTCGGACGCCGATCTGATCGATGCTGCCGGCGACGTCGGATTCCCGGTGCTGGTGAAACCCTCCGCGGGTGGCGGCGGCAAAGGGATGCGCCGGGTCGACGATCCTGCCGATCTGCCCGCAGCTTTGGCAGCGTCTCGTAGGGAGGCCGCCGCCGCCTTCGGTGACGACACCCTGTTCCTCGAGCGTTTTGTCCTGCGCCCCAGGCATATCGAGGTTCAGGTCCTCGCCGACACTCACGGCACAGTGCTGCACCTCGGCGAACGGGAGTGCAGCCTGCAGCGTCGCCACCAGAAGGTGATCGAGGAAGCTCCTTCGCCACTGCTCGACGACGCCACGCGGGCCCGTATCGGTGCGGCCGCCTGCGCGACCGCCCGCAGCGTCGATTACGTCGGCGCCGGAACGGTGGAGTTCATCGTGTCAGCCGATAAGCCCCACGAGTTCTACTTCATGGAGTGCAACACCCGCCTGCAGGTTGAGCATCCGGTCACCGAGATGGTCACCGGGTGGGATCTGGTGGAGTGGCAGATCCGTATCGCGGCAGGGGAGCGGCTCCACCACCGCCAAGACGACATCGTGGCCCGCGGTCACGCCATCGAAGCCCGCATCTACGCCGAGGACCCAGCGGCCGGATTCCTGCCGACCGGCGGCCCCGTACTCGCGGTCACCGAACCGCGGGGTCCGGGTATTCGGGTGGATTCCGGGCTGTCCGCAGGCATGACGGTCGGCAGCGACTATGACCCAATGTTGGCCAAAGTGATCGCGCACGGCGCCGATCGAGCCGAAGCGCTCCAGCGACTCGATGGCGCACTGGCCGAGACCGCCGTGCTGGGGTTGGGCACCAATATCGACTTCCTGCGATTCGTCCTGACCGATATCGAGGTCAAGGCGGGCCGTCTCGACACCGGGCTGCTCGAACGCCTCGAGTTCGCGCCACACGATGCCGGTGACGAGGCGTTCATCGCAGCCGCGACATACCGCTGGCTGCAACGCTGGCCGGTCGAACCGGCCGACCCGTGGGATGTGCCCTCCGGTTGGCGCCTTGGTGAGTCGGCTGCGACAGATATCCGGCTGCGATGTGGCGAGCGCGCCGAACACGTGCGGATCACCGGGAACCCCGAGCGGGCTCACGTTCAGATGGGGACCGAGCCGGGTCGTCCGCTGACGGCGCACTCCGCCGACGGGGTGCTATCTTTCGTTCTCGACGGAATCCGTCACCGCAACGTCGTCGCTGAGAACGAGAATCAATTATGGATTGCCGGCGGAGGCCGGACGTTGGTGGTTGAAGAGCTGGGTGAAGAGCCAGTCCGGCCGGATGATGCGCATAGCGGCGATGCGGAACTGAGTAGTCCGATGCCGGGATCGGTTGTTGCCGTGGGTGTTTGTGACGGTGATGCGGTTGAGATCGGCGCAACCGTAGTGGCGGTCGAGGCGATGAAGATGGAACATTCACTACGCTCGCCGGTCGCCGGTGTGGTGGAGCTTCTCGTCGCCGTAGGCGACCAGGTGAAAGTGGGCCAGCTACTGGCCCGGATCAAAGCGAATACAGAAGGAACCTGACGATGACCGATTTTCTTTCCACCGGAACCCTTCCCGATGAGTATCAGCAGTTGGTGAAGACGGTGCGCGATTTTGCCCGAGAGGTCGTCGCGCCGGTATCGGCCAAACACGACGCCGAACACTCCTTCCCCTACGAGGTCGTGGCCGGCATGGCCGAGATGGGGCTGTTCGGATTGCCATTTCCGGAGGAGTACGGCGGCATGGGAGGCGATTACTTCGCGCTGTGTCTGGCACTGGAGGAACTCGGCAAGGTCGACCAGAGCGTGGCCATCACCCTGGAGGGCGGAGTCTCACTCGGCGCGATGCCCATTTACCGGTTCGGCACCCCCGCGCAGAAATCGCAGTGGTTGCCCATGCTCACCAGTGGCTCCGCACTCGGCGCGTTCGGCCTGACTGAAGCGGGCGGCGGCAGCGACGCCGGCGCCACCAAGACCACCGCCCGCCTCGACGACGGGCACTGGGTGATCAACGGCTCCAAGCAGTTCATCACCAACTCCGGAACCGATATCACCGCTCTGGTCACCGTCACTGCCGTCACCGGTGGTGACGCTAGCCGTCGGGAGATATCAGCGATTGTGATCGAAGTTCCGGCAACGGGTTTCACGGTCGAACCGGCCTACAACAAGGTCGGCTGGAACGCCTCAGACACCCACCCGCTGTCGTTCACCGACGTCCGGGTGCCCGAGGAGAATCTGCTCGGCGAACGCGGCCGCGGTTATGCGAACTTCCTACAAATTCTCGATGAGGGTCGGATCGCGATCGCAGCCCTCGCCGTCGGCGCCGCCCAGGGCTGTGTCGACGAGAGCGTCAAGTACGCCGCGCAGCGATCCGCCTTTGGTCAGCCGATCGGGCACTATCAGGCGATCGAGTTCAAGATCGCCCGGATGGAAGCCCGCGCTCATACGGCGCGTACCGCCTATTACGACGCGGCCGCGCTGATGCTTGCCGGTAAGCCGTTCAAGAAGCAGGCGGCGATCGCCAAACTCGTCGCCGGCGAGGCTGCGATGGACAATGCCCGCGACGCCACTCAAATACATGGCGGCTACGGCTTCATCAACGAATTCCCGGTAGCGCGCCATTACCGGGACAGCAAAATCCTCGAAATCGGAGAGGGCACAACCGAAGTCCAGCTGATGCTCATCGCGCGGGAACTCGGTCTGCGATAGGTCCTGCGCACTCAGGGCTGTGGGTAGGGCGCATATCGCTTGTTGTACCCGAGTTGGCGGGCGGCGAGCTGTGCCGCGCGCTCGGTGGGTGTGACGTAAACCGTGGTGCCCGGTAGGACCGTTCCGAGCTGATCGATCGAGACCACCTGGGATCGCACGGTCGGAGGGTCCTGTGTGGGTTCCGCGACGTTCTGGAACCGCATCGAGATGGTGCCCTGGTTCAGTCCGCCGGTGGACACCCAGTTAGCCACTCCGGGATCGGTCGGCGATACCACCAGGGTGTAGGTGCCGTCCGGATTGACCACGGCCTGATCGTTATTCAGGCTCGTCTGCTTGTTCCAGTAGTCGTCGGTGATCGTCCAGTCGTTGTAGATCGGAAGGTTGAAGAACCCGGCACTGGCCTGGTCGATGGTCAGAACCAGTGCCTGGTTGTCAGCGAGTTGGAAGTAGCCATTGCTCTGCAGTTGGTTGGCCAGGAATTCGGCGTTGCTGGCCGGTTGGGTCATCACGTTGGGCTGCCTGAGCTGCCCGGTGACGGGGTCGGTCGTGGCCAGCGCCATGTACTTGGCCTCCTGATTGCTCCCTCGCACGATCATCAGCAACGCGGTCAGCGTGCCCCGTACCAACGGTGCCTCGGCGATTGCCAACGGCGGAATCAGCGACACGATCGAGGCCAGCAGTGGGTTGTCGTTGACCAGCGAGCCGAGCAGCACGAACCCGCCGAGTTGGGCGAACAAACTGTTGGGCGGGCCGCTGACCCGGTGGACCTCAAGTTCCATCGGCTCCTCGACGACCCAGTCGCCCAGGGTGTTCCGGGCGGCGATCAGCGTTGAGCTCGAGGTCAGCTGCAGGTGGTTGGTCTGCCCGGGTGCGGCTGCGTCGCCACTGACGGTGATTACGAACGAGCCATCCGGGCTGACATCGAGGTCAGCGAGGCTCAAGATCGACGACGTCTTGCCCGAGGTTCCCTCGAGCACACTGAACGTGGTGTCTGCCGGGATGCCCTCGTAAAGCCGGCCGGTGAGGACGTACTCCGAGGTCTTGTTCACCGGAATAAAGCGGTAGATGGTGTCGGGGTTGTCGTAGAGCAGTCGCGAGCCGCCGACGTCGAGTCCGTACCAGCTGTGCGGGGCGGCGACCTGGGTGACCACCGCTGGATCCATCGGGTTGAGGATCTGTTCGGAAAACGCTGACGCGAGGGCGTATTCGTCCACCGCGTTGTCGAGGGCTTGCAGGTTCTCCTCATCGGGTCCGCCGACGAGTGCGAACTGCTGATTGGCGGCCGCTAGGAAGCCCTGTCGCAGAACGAATTTCATGAAATTTACCGGCAATGTT
>JBAXIA010000088.1:0-12484 GCA_037138615.1 Mycobacteriaceae bacterium
ATCCCAACGTGATCGGACTGGTCGTGTTCGGCCAGCGCGACGTGGGTCGCGTCGATCTTCCGAGCCAGTTTTGTCAGCGCACGATCCAGTGCCGCGATCTCCTTTTGCATAGCGCGTAACTCCGCGCCAGCCAGCATGGTGGCGACCGGAACCGTCGGCCGGGCTGACTGCGGCGCCGCCTCCCTGGCGGCAGTGATGCGCAGGTACTCATCCACCCCGCCGGGCAGATGACGCAGATGCCCGTTGAGGATCGCGTATTGCTGATCGGTGATCCGCTCCAGCAGGTAGCGGTCATGGGAGACCACGATCAGCGTGCCGGGCCATGAGTCGAGCAGGTCCTCGGTAGCCGACAGCATGTCGATGTCGACATCGTTGGTGGGCTCGTCGAGAACCAGGACATTGGGCTCGGCCAGCAGGGTCAGCATCAGTTGCAGCCGTCTGCGTTGTCCGCCGGACAGCTCGCGGACTCGCGTCGAAAGCTGATCGCGGCCAAAACCCAAGCGCTCCAACAGTTGTGCGGGAGTCAGCTCCTTACCGTCGACCTGATAACCGGCCTTGAGCTGACCGAGGACGTCGCGCACCAGATCGTCGGCTATCACCGTCAGCTCACCCGCCTGCTGATCCAGCATCGCCAGCCGCACCGTCTTCCCGCGTTTGACCCGGCCCTGGTCCGGTTGGATTGCGCCGGCGATCAGGCCCAGCAGGGTGGATTTGCCCGCGCCGTTGGCGCCGACAATGCCGGTGCGCTCGCCGGGCGCGATGCGCCATTCCACATCCTGCAGCACCGTCTTCTCGGTCCCATCGATTCCCGGGTAGGACACCGACACGTCCAGCAGATCGATGACGTCTTTGCCCAGCCGGTTGGTGGCAAGCTTGGCCAATTCGACGGTATCGCGCAGCGGCGGCACATCGGCGATCAGTTGATTAGCGGCGTCGATCCGGAACTTCGGTTTGGAGGTGCGGGCCGGGGCACCGCGGCGCAGCCAGGCCAACTCCTTGCGCATCAGGTTCTGGCGCTTGATCTCGGTGGCTGCGGCCACCCGGTCGCGCTCCACCCGTTGCAGAACATAGGCCGCGTAGCCACCGTCGAACGGTTCGACCACGCTGCCCTGGTTGCTCCCATCCGAGCCGACCCCGTGCACCTCCCATGTCGTGGTGGCCACTTCGTCGAGGAACCATCGGTCGTGCGTGACGACCAGCAGGCCACCGGTCGTGCGCGCCCAGCGCTGTTTCAGATGGGCGGCCAGCCAGGTGATGCCTTCGATATCGAGGTGGTTGGTGGGCTCGTCGAGTGCGATCACGTCCCAGTCGCCGATGAGTAGTTCGGCCAACTGCACGCGACGACGCTGGCCGCCGGAGAGTGCGCTGATCGGTGCCTGCCAGTCGATATCGGCCACCAGACCGGCGACCACGTCGCGGACCTTCGCGTCCCCCGCCCACTCGTGTTCGGGGCGCTCACCCACCAGCGCCTGGGCCACGGTCTGGGCATCATCGAGGGTGTCGGACTGCCCGAGTGCGGCCACCCGCAGCCCGCTTCGGTACGTCACCCGCCCGGAGTTCGGGGTGATCCGGCCGGTCAGCAGACCCAGCAGGCTCGACTTACCGTCGCCATTGCGTCCGACGATTCCGATCCGATCACCGTCGTTGACCCCGACGGTCACCGAATCGAAGATGACGTGCGTCGGATAGGCCAGGTGCAGTGATTCCCCGCCCAGCAGGTGTGCCACCGCGCAGAGCTTAGGCTGTCGGGGGACTCGCCTGATTCCTCAGGCAGCGTTCGGCAGGGAGTAACGGTGGTAGATCTGAATTTGTCGGCGATCACCCGACCGCTGGAACGGCTCGTCGCAACCGCCCAGAACGGGTATGAGGTGGCGCGCTGGGGTGGCCTGGAGACCGGAGCGGTGCCCTCGCCGTTTCAGATTGTCGAGAGCAACAACATGTACAAGCTCCGGCGGTACTTTCCGCCGGACAACCGGCCCGGACGAGCGCCCGCGGGACCGCCGGCGCTGATGGTCCACCCGATGATGATGTCGGCGAATATGTGGGACGTCACCCGCGAGGACGGCGCGGTCGGCATCCTGCACGCCGCCGGCGTTGATCCGTGGGTGATCGACTACGGCTCGCCCGACGAGGTCGAGGGCGGTATGAAGCGCACCCTGACCGACCACATCGTCGCGCTCAGCGAGGCAATCGACATCGTCGCGAGTGCCACCGGACAACCCGTGCACCTGGTCGGCTACTCCCAGGGCGGCATGTTCAGCTACCAGACCGCCGCCTACCGCCGGTCCAAGGACGTCGCCAGCGTGGTCGCGTTCGGCTCCCCGGTGGACACCCTGGCTGCGCTGCCGATGGGAATCCCGGCCAACATGGGCGTCGTCGTGGCGGAGTTCCTCGCCGACCATGTCTTCAACCGCATCGACATCCCGAGCTGGCTTGCCCGCACCGGGTTCCAGTTGCTCGATCCGCTCAAGACCGCCAAGTCTCGTGTCGAGTTCCTGCTGCAACTGCATGATCGGGACGCCCTCCTGCCGCGCGAACAACAGCGACGCTTCCTGGACAGTGAGGGCTGGATCGCCTGGTCCGGTCCGGCGGTTTCGGAACTGCTCACCCAGTTCGTGTCGCACAACCGGATGATGACCGGTGGTTTCGCGATCAATGGTCAACTCGTGACGCTCACCGATATCACCTGTCCGGTGCTGGCGTTCGTCGGCGAGGTCGATGACATCGGCCAACCCGCCTCGGTGCGTGGCATCAAACGCGCCGCACCCAAGGCCGACGTGTACGAGGTGATGATCCGGGCCGGCCACTTCGGTCTGGTGGTCGGATCCAAAGCGTCGAACATCACCTGGCCGACCGTGGCGACCTGGGTGCAGTGGCTGTCCGGCGGCCAGGACCGCCCGGACAACATCGCACCTATGCCGGACAGCACGGCCAACTCCAATGACACCGGTGTCGCGATGAGTTCACGGGTGATGCACGGCGTCGCGGAAGCCTCCGAGTTGGCCGTGTCGATCGCCCGTGGCGCATCCGATGCCGTCGTCGGCGTCAACAAGTCGATCCGCACGCTTGCCATCGAAACCGCACGCACCCTGCCGCGACTGGTCCGGCTCGGTCAGATCAACGATCACACCCGAATCTCGTTGGGCCGCATCATCTCCGAGCAGGCCGAGTCGGTACCCAACGGTGAGTTCCTATTGTTCGACGGTCGAGTCCACACCTACGAGGCGGTCAACCGGCGCATCGACAATGTGGTGCGCGGTCTGATCAAGGTCGGGGTGCGTCAGGGCACCCGGGTCGGGATCCTGATGGACACCCGCCCCAGTGCGATGGTGGCCATCGCCGCGCTGTCCCGCCTCGGTGGTGTGGCCGTGCTGATGCCACCGGACGGCGACCTCGCGCAGGTCACCCGGCTCGGCGGCATCACCGAGATCATCACCGACCCGGCCAACCTGGCCGCGGCGGCCAAGTTGCCGGTCCAGACCCTGGTGCTCGGCGGTGGTGATACCCGCGAACTCGATCTGCCCGCCCGCAGCGGGGTGATCGACATGGAACGAATCGACCCGGATGCCGTGGAGTTACCCGGGTGGTACCGGCCCAACCCCGGTTATGCCCGCGATGTGGCGTACGTGGTGTTCAACTCGGTCGGTGGCGGGGTACTGGTGCCCAAGCAGATCACCAACTACCGGTGGGCGCTGTCGGCCTTCGGCACGGCCTCGGCGGCCGCGCTTACCCGAAACGACACGGTCTACTGCCTGACGCCACTGCATCACCAATCCGGCCTACTGGTCAGCCTGGGCGGATCGGTGGTCGCCGGTGCGCGCATCGCACTGTCCCGCGGGCTTCGCCCGGACCAGTTCTTCGAGGAGATCCGCCAGTACGGCGTCACGGTGGTCACCTACACCTGGTCGATGCTGCGCGAGATCATCGACGACCCGGACTTCAAGCTGTCCGGCAATAACCCGATCCGGCTGTTCATGGGTTCGGGTCTGCCGACCGGGCTGTGGCAGCGGATCCTCGACGTGTTCGAACCGGCCAAAGTGGTGGAGTTCTTCGCCACCTCCGACGGCCAGGCCGTGCTGGCCAACGTCGCCGGGGTGAAGGTGGGCAGCGAAGGCCGCCCACTGCCCGGTGGCGGCGAGGTGGAACTGGGCGCCTATGACGTCGACGCCGATCTCATCCTCGAGGACCACCGCGGGTTCGTGAAGGTCGCCGGTCGCGAGGAGATCGGTGTCCTACTGGCCCGTCCGTGGGGTCCGATAGACCCGACCGCATCGATCAAGCGCGGCGTGTTCGCCCCCGGCGACATCTGGATTTCCACCGAGTATGTGTTCTGGCGTGACGCCGACGGCGACTTCTGGCTGCTCGGCAATCGCTCCGGGTTCCTGCATAGCCCGCGCGGTGTGGTGTTCCCCGCCCCGATCACCGATGCGATCGGCGCCATCTCGGGCGTGGATCTGGCGGTGACCTACGGGGTGGACACCCCGGCCGGGACACGGGTCGTCACCGCGATCACGGTGCGACCGGGAATGAGCGTGACCGTCGCTGATCTGAGCGAAGCGGTCGCCTCGATGCCCGCCGGCCTGCCGCCCGATGTGGTGCACGTGGTGCCTGAATTGGCGGTGAGCGCGTCGTATCGGCCCGTGTCGTCGGCGCTGCGCGCGGCCGGTCTGCCCAAGGCGGGCCGTAACAGCTGGTATCTGGACACCGATACGGGTGGGTACAAGAGGCTGACGGCCGCGGCCCGGACCGCGCTGGCTCACGGGTAGTAGCTGAGGGCAGCTCCGACCCGCGAACGCTGTTAGGCTCGGCAACAGCAGGAGCCCAGCTGGAGGGGACAGATGACCGGAACAGGCGCCAGGCGATCATGGCTGCGGGGTGCGCGCAACGGCATTGCCGGCGTGACCCTTGCCGTCGGAATGGTATTCGGGTCGACCGCGATGGCTCACGCCGACGTTCTCGACGAGCTGGCCGACCAGTACGCAATCGGCAGCGGTGGGGGACAGCTGTCCAACCTGCTCAAGGTCTCGCTGAAGCTGCGCGCCATGGGCTACAAGCCGTCGAAGGCCTACTACGACGAGATCACCACCGCCATGAGCTACCGCCCGAACCAGAATCCTTTGATCAACGCGCTGAAGGACACCATCGCCTATCAGGCCAAGATCAAGGCCCAGACCGAGATGCTCCAGAAGGCCCAGTCTCAGCAGAACGCCAACAGCGCCGTGATGGGGGCCGGACAGATGCCCAGCGATGGCAATCCCGGTGGAATGACTGCCGGCGGTACCCAGGCCGGCGCCGTGGTGCCGGTGGCTCCGGCTCAATAGCGTGGCGGCACCTGATCAGAACGGGCTCGACGCCAAGCTGCTGAGCATCCTGGTGTGCCCGGCCGATCGGGGACCGTTGCTGCTAGTCGACGATGTGCTCTACAACCCCCGTCTGCACAAGGCCTACCGCATCGACGACGGTATTCCAGTTCTGCTGGTCGATCAGGCCGTGGATATCGGACCCGAGGAACATCGGCGTTTGATGGCCCGCATAGGTGGCGAAGAGCAGTGAGAGGTTTCCGGTAGATTTCAGCGTGCTCGGGACCGTCCCGAGCCGGATTCCGGAGGACTCCTGATCGAGTTATGTTCGGCCGACCGCGCGCCCGACGCTGCCCTGCTGCATAACCCGGGCGGCTTCACCTGGTTCTACGTCGATCTCGTCGACGATCAGGGCCGGGGCGCGACGCTCATCTGGTCCTGGGGGCTGCCGTTTCTGCCGGGCTACGCTCATGCGGCCCGTGCCGGCCGCGCGCAGCTCCCGATGGATCGTCCCAGCGTCAACCTCGTTGTCTACGACGGTGGCCGGGCGCGGTTTTACCTACTCTCCGAGCTGTCGCGCGATCAGTGCTCCTGGGGTGATGACGGCCGATCCTGGCGCCTGGGCGGATCGACGTTCACCTGGACCGACGCTCCGGGCGTTGATGGTGCCGCCCCGACCCGCGCACTTGAGGCCACCCTCGATCTCGCGCTGCCGACCGGCGGCCGGGCCACCGGGCGGTTGTGGCTCGACGGCCCACTGCGGCGCGACGCGGCCGATGCGTCACTCAGTTCACCTGCGGAAGACGGGTCCTCCGATGACCCGTCGTTCACGCACCGGTGGACGCCGATGATCGCCGCCAGCCGGGGTGGCCTTGAGTTGACCACCCCAACCGGCGCGCTGAAGATCGAGGGCCGGGGATACCACGACCGCAACAGCGCCACCCTGCCGCTGCACTGCCTGGGAATTCAGAGCTGGTGGTGGGGTCGGCTCGCGCTAACGGGCCGGGACCTGATCTTTTATCGGCTGATCCCGTCGGCGCCCGGGGAGGTGTCGCGTGACCTCGTTGTCGAGATCGCCGACGACGGTGCCTGCCGCGTGCGGGAGGACACCGGGTTCCAGATGGGCGGGTTGCGCCGCAATGTCTGGGGCCTGCGCTGGCCGAGCACCGCCACCTTCGCCGACCCTGACGGTCGCCCGGTGCGGGTCGATGTCAGTGCCGTGCTCGATAACGGGCCGTTCTACCAGCGCTATATGCTCCGCGGCCGGTGCGGCGACGATGAGGGTTACGGCATGGGCGAGAACCTGGTTCCGGACCGGGTCGACCCCGATCTGCTGCGCCCCCTGGTTCGAATGCGGGTCCACCGGCCCTCGGGTCCCAACTCGATGTGGCTGCCGCTGTTCTCCGGCGACGCCGACGGCCGGGTGCGAAGGCTGCTCCGCCTATCGGCGGGTGGATAGTCGTGACCAGGCCCGCACTCGGGGCTGCCCGGGGGATCCACGGCCTTTCGCTGCACGATCTGCTCGACGGCGCCGCCCCGCGGTGGGCCCAGGCCTTGGCCGCCATGCTGGCCCTGCCCGCGCTGGCCTCGCTGAGCCTGGTGGCGTTCAACGCGGTGTTCTGGACCCGCGGCCGCGCAGTGTCCGATGCCAGCCTCGCCGCCCCCGGTGGGGTCAGCGTGTTGATCCCGGCCCGTGACGAGGCGACGAACATCGAGCGCTGCGTGCGGGCCGTCGATGCCGCTCGCGGCCCGATCACCGAGATCATCGTCTACGACGACGGCTCCACCGACGGGACGGGCGCGATCCTCGCTCGTCTGGAGGCCGAACTGCCCCGGCTGCGAGTGGTGCGCGGCGACTGCCTACCTGCCGGCTGGGTCGGCAAACCGTATGCCCTACAACGACTTAGCGCGGTCGCCGGTGGCGAACTGCTGCTGAACATCGACGCGGATGTCACCCTGCGCTCCGATGGCGTGCTGCGCATGCTCTCGCTGCTCGGCCCCGCCGACCTGGTGCCCGGCGGCCTGGGTGCCGACCTGGTGACAGCCGTGCCCCGCCAGCACACCGGCAGCTTCGTCGAACGGCTGATGATTCCGCTACTGCATCTCTCCTATGTCGCCTGGCTGCCGATGCCGCTGATCCACCGGACCCGTGATTCCCGGGTGCTTGCTGCCAATGGGCAGCTGCTCCTGGTCCGCCGCTCAGCACTGGAGGCCGTGGGCGGCTGGGCCCGGGTCCGGGCGGAACTGGTGGACGATATGGCGCTGTGTCGAGCGGTCAAGGAAAGCGGTGGGCGAGTGGTCTTCGCCGACGGTGATCAGATGGCTGACTGCCGGATGTACCCCGATGCCGACTCGCTCCGGAGTGGTTTCGCCAAGAACTTCTACGAGGGTATCGGCGGGCATCCGCTGGCGATGGTTGCCGTGATCTGGTTGCACCTGATGTTCTTCGTCCTGCCGTACCTGGCACTGCCGCTGGCCGCGGCACTCGGAGCCGGGGGTCTGGCCGCAGCCGCCGCCGTCGGGGTGGGCGCCAACGTGATCCTGCGGCTGATCATGGCCCGGCGCTACGGCCACAGTCTGCTGAGCGTGCTGCTGCACCCGGTCGCCGTGCTGCTCATGATGGGCGTGCTCGTGGAGAGCTTCCGGTGGAGCCGCCGCGGCGAAATCCATTGGCGGGGGCGCTCTTACGCGGCCCGCGCTGAGCGGGAGGCGGCGTGAGCGCCGACCGGCAGTCACTGGCCCGGGCCGGGGACACCCGGCGTCCGGCCTTCGCCCGCATCGCCCGCCGGTACGCGCGGTACCGGGTGTCGCGCGGGGTGGATGGCCTGTGGGTGGCGGGTCTGGACCAGGCCCGCGCCGCACTCTCCGCCCGGCCGCTGATCTTCGCGGCCAATCATGTCTCCTGGTGGGACTCGCTGCTGCTGCTGGTGCTCGACGAGGCCCTCGGCGGTCTGGGCTGGGCGGTTGTGGACGCCGAGAGCCTCCGCAAGTTGCCGTTCCTGGGCTGGCTCGGCGGCCTGCCACTGGACCGCAGCAACCCGGATCGAAGTCGGGCCAGTCTTCACGCCTGTGCCGACCTGCTCGACCGGCCTGGCCGTGGTCTGTGGATCTTCCCCCAGGGTCGCCAGCGTCCCGCTCACCTGCGGCCACTGGACCTCAAGCCGGGCGTAGGGATCGTGTACGACCGCAACCCGGTGGACGTCATCGCGGTGAGCCTCGATTACGTCTTCCTGGAGTCCGACCATCCCGCGGCGATCGTCCGGTTCTCGGCACCGATTCAGGGCGCGGCGGGGCAGGAGTTGCTGCCCGCGATCGAGAGCGCACTGCTGGACGGACTTGCCGTCATCGACTCAGCTGTCCGGGCCGCAACCGATGGGCGCCGGTCCCGCACCCATCCCGCTGACCCCCTGCCCGGCTTCGCCCCTCTGCTGCGTCCGTCGGGTCGGCTGGCCCAGGACGGCCTCGGCGGACGGGCGCTGCGGGTCTTCGACCGCAGGAAGCCCCATGCCGGCTGAGCGCGGTGCCGAGGTCCTGGTGGTTGGGGCCGGCATCGGCGGGCTGGCCGCGGCCCTGGCGCTGGTGGCCCGCGGGCTTGCGGTGCGGGTGCTCGAGGCCGGACCGCACCCGGGCGGCAAGGCCGGGATCGTCGAGGTGGACGGTGTTGTGGTGGAAACCGGCCCCAGTGTGCTGACCCTGCCCGAGGTGTTCGCCGGGCTCTTCGCCCGGGCCGGACTGCGCATGGACGAGGTGGTCGGCCTGCGCCGACTCGACCCGGGCTTCCGTTACCGCTACGACGACGGCTGCGTGGTCGAGGTGGCCCACGATCCGGAGCAGACGCTCGCCGGAGTGCGGTCCGCACTGGGCCCGGATGCTGAGGCCCAACTGGCGTCCTTCCTGGCCTACAGCCGTCAGATCTGGGAGGCGGCCGCGCCGAATTTCGTCCTGGGTCCGGCGCCCACCTGGGCCGCGATGCTGGGCATGGCGCTGCGCCACCCGCGCGCTGTGGCGGCTGTGGATCCGCTGCGACGGATGGCTGCGGGCATCGATCGTCACGTCCGGGAGCCGCATCTGCGCATGCTGCTGCGCCGTTACGCGACCTATAACGGCAGCGACCCCCGACAGGCCCCCGCCACTCTGAATTGCATTGCGCACGTTGAACTTTCATTGGGCGGATATGGTGTTCAGGGCGGTATCTACGCACTGGTTCGGGCGCTGGTCGCGGCGATCGAGGACCATGGCGGGATCATCGAGTGCGGGGTTCCGGTCGAGCGGGTGTTGGTCCAGGGTGATGCGGCGGTAGGCGTGGTGCTGGCCGACGGTGGGCAGCGGCGCGGGCGGGCAGTCGTAATCAACGCCGATGTGGGCATGCTTCGAGACGGTGTTCTCCCGCATGCCGACCGTCACCTGCCGGCCGCGGCAGCACCGTCGATGTCCGCCTGGAACGGGGTGTTGCGGGCGGCCCGGCGGTCCGATCGGATGCCCCACGAAGTGCTGTTCCCGGCCGACTACGAGGCGGAGTTCTCCGACATTTTCGACCACGACCGACCGCCTGCCGCACCGACGGTGTACCTGTGCGCCCAGGAACGCTGCCACGGACTAACCGGGTGGGCAGATGCCGAGCCGATCTTCGTGATGGCCAACGCCCCGGCCGAGCCGGCGGGCGGATCACGGGCATCAGATGTCTGGGAAGCACTGGAAACTGCAGTGGTGCAACGGATTCGGGCGACGGGACTCTGGTCTGACGGTGATGCGATTCTCTGGCGTCGCACCCCGGCAGAACTTGCCGCTGCCTTCCCCGGAAGCCGCGGTGCCATCTATGGCGCCGCCAGCAACGACCGCTTCGCCGCTTTCAAGCGCCCGCCAAACCGGGTGTCGGGTGTGCCGGGTCTCTACCTCGCGTCGGGCAGCGCGCACCCGGGCGGCGGCCTGCCGATGGTCGCCCTGTCCGGCATGGCGGCCGCCGATTGCCTCAGCGGTGACCTCGGCGTGGCTGGAGCACCCGTGACGTGACGGCGCAACTACTGGAAACCGACCCGGTGAGCGCGGCCCGTCGACTCCTCGGTGCGGTGCTCACCTGCCGTGACGTCAGTGCCGTGGTGGTCGAAGTCGAAGCCTACGGAGGACCACCGGACGGTCCGTGGCCCGATGCCGCCTCACATTCCTATCGCGGACCCACTGAGCGCAATGCGGTCATGTTCGGACCTGCGGGTCGGCTCTACACCTATCGCAGTCATGGAATTCATGTGTGCGCCAACGTTTCCTGCGGACCTGATGGTGCTGCCGCCGCGGTGCTGCTGCGCGCGGCGATCATCGAATCCGGCGTCGATATCGCCCACGCCAGGCGCGGACCGGGTGTCGTCACACGGTCGCTCGCGCGCGGTCCGGGCAACCTGTGCTCGGCCATGGCCATCGCCATCGAAGACAACGGCGTCGACGTCTTCGACCCCCGGTCACCGGTGACAGTGCGGCTGCGGAAGCTGGCGACACACGATGCGGGTCCCCGGGTCGGGGTCAGCCTGGCCGCCGATCGGCCCTGGCGATTCTGGCTGGCCGGGCACCCGGAGGTGTCGGCGTACCGCCGAAGTCCCCGCGCGCCACGGCCGGGCGAGAGCGACTGAACGCGCTCCATGCGGGAAGATCAGCAGATGGCCACGACGATTCTCGACGAACTGGCGTGGCGCGGCCTCGTCGCGCAGTCCACCGATATCGATGCGCTCGCCGCAGCCGCCGCCGTGCCCCCGATGACGGTGTACGCCGGTTTTGATCCGACGGCCCCCAGCCTGCACGCCGGGAATCTGGTCCCCCTTCTTACTCTGCAGCGCTTCCAGCGGGCCGGGCACCGGCCGATCGTGCTGGCCGGCGGCGCGACGGGCCTGATCGGTGATCCCCGTGATTCTGGGGAACGGACCATGAACACCGCTGACACCGTGGCCGCGTGGTCCGAACGCATCCGCGGCCAACTCGAGCGGTTCGTCGACTTCGACGCCGGTGCCACCGGAGCGGTCATAGAGAACAACCTGACCTGGACCGCGTCACTCGGGGCCATCGAGTTCCTGCGTGATGTCGGTAAGCACTTCTCGGTCAACGTCATGCTCGACCGCGACACCATCCGCCGGCGCCTCGACGGCGAGGGCATCTCCTACACCGAGTTCAGTTACATGCTGCTGCAGGCCAATGATTACGTCGAACTGCACCAGCGCTATGGCTGCTCGCTGCAGATCGGCGGTTCTGACCAGTGGGGCAACATCATCGCCGGTGTGCGCCTGGTGCGGCAGAAGCTCGGCGCGAGCGTGCATGCGCTGACCGTGCCCCTGGTGACCTCGGCCGATGGCACCAAGTTCGGCAAGTCGACCGGCGGGGGCAGCCTCTGGCTGGATCCGGAGATGACCAGCCCCTATGCCTGGTACCAGTATTTCGTCAATACCGCCGACGCCGATGTCATCCGGTATCTGCGGTGGTTCACCTTTCTGCCGGCCGATGAACTCGCCGCATTAGAGGAGGCCACCGCCACCCGCCCGCACGAACGGGCCGCCCAGCGCCGACTTGCCTCGGAGTTGACCACGCTGGTGCACGGCCAGGGGGCCACCGAGTCCGTCGAGCACGCCTCGGGGGCGCTGTTCGGGCGCGGTGAGCTGGACCGACTCGATGAGGCGACGTTGGCGGCGGCGCTGCGGGAGACCTCGGTCGCCGAACTGGCGCCCGGGGGCCCGGACGGCATCATCGACCTGCTGGTGGCTACTGGACTGTCGGCCAGCAAGGGCGAGGCCCGGCGGACCATCGCCGAGGGCGGGGTCTCGGTCAACAACGTCCGGGTCGACAGCGAGACCTGGGCCGCCGGACCGTCCGACTTCCTGCACGGACGCTGGCTGGTTTTGCGTCGCGGCAAGCGGAATATTGCCGGCGTACACCGCGTTGGGTAGTTGAGTCAGGCGCGAAAAACGCCGGACAGCAGTAGATTTGACTCTCCGGCCACCGTGACGTAACTTAGGCAGGTCGTTGCGACGCGGTTCGTCCGCAGAGCGCGGCGGCATCCCTGGGGAATGATTCCGGACTTCGGATCGTTCCAACTGTCCGTACTACGAGCACGCGGCTATCGCCGCGGGTTGGTTGCGCGGCCGGACTGGGATGTCGGGTCTTGTTGTTTGAGAACTCAATAGTGTGTTTGGTGGTTTTTGTTTGTTGTT
>JBAXIA010000089.1:0-12307 GCA_037138615.1 Mycobacteriaceae bacterium
ACCCGCGACCAACGGATTATGAGTCCGCGGCTCTAACCAACTGAGCTACCGCCCCCTGCACCATCGGCGCGCTACGAGCCTAGCGTCCACCGTGCGGAAGATCCGGGGCGACTCAGCTCGTGACGACGCAGAACTCATTACCCTCAGGATCCAGCAGGACGATGAAATCCCCGATGGGGTCAGCCCGCCGATCGGTCAGCTGAGTTGCCCCGAGCTCAACGCACCGGGCGGCACCCCGCTCAAGGTCGTCAACGAGTACATCGAGATGCACCCGGTTCTTGCCCACCTTCGCTTCCGGCACCTGCTGGAAGGAGACCGTCGTGGAGCCATCGGCCATCTTCACTGCCACCCATTCGGCTGATTCCCGCACCGGTGTTCCACCCAGCACCGCGGCCCAGAACTTGGCCAGTGAGTCGCAGTCGTGACAGTCGATCACCACTTCGGAGAGCTTGCCGATGGCCATCAGGCGTAGACCGGCTGCCCATCGGCGTCGATGTGGTAACGCTCGGTACCCTGCTCGACGCGAGGTGTGTCCGCCTTCAGCGCCACCGCGATCTTGTTGCTGGCGTTGCGCATCACGTCCAAGGTCAGCTCGCGAGACTGTTCGGCAGTGAAATGCTTCCGTACCCCTCCGGCTATCTCGGAACTCATGCGGGCCGGCGACCAGACCAGGGCATCGACATAGCGCAGTGCGGCCCTGTGGCTGTCGGTGAGCAGCCCGGAGTCCTCGTAGCGCTCGATCTCGTCGTAGAGACCCTCCGAACCGCCGGCGTCCAGCGCGGTGCTGTCGCGCAGTGACTTGCACAGCCGGCAGTTGTGTGCTCTCGCCCCGCGCAGCCGGATCACCTCGGTGGTCACCGGGTCCAGTGATCGCAGGCGCGCGATACCGGGAAGTAGATGGTTGAACACCACGTCCGAGGCATCGGTGCCGAAATCCCACCGCGGATCAGTGGGTACCCAGTCCACCGTTAGGCCCAGCGCGGTCATACCCGCGGCGACCCGGGGCAGAAAATCGGCCACATACATCTGCATGACCGCCGCGATTGCCCCTCGCCCGAGCATCCCGGTCAGCGCCGCGCGTTGGGCGTCGGTGACCATCGACACGTCGATGCTGAACTGTTCGGCGAAGTCGGCGACGACCGACTCGGCATCCGACTCGGGCTGGGCCACAGCGAGTTCGGATGGCAACGTCGGCACTGACACAGCGCTCGCGCAGGTCGCGCGGATCAGTCCGACTAGTCGCTGCTGCCCAGCCGGGGACTGCACGACCAAACGGCTCAGCTGGGTATCGATCTCGTCTGCGGGCACAGTTGATTATTGCGCTTGGCTGACCGAGGACATATGGAAGTCGGGAATCCGCAGTGTCGGCATTACCGCGCGGGTTGCCCAGTCGCCCCATTCTCGCGGCAGCGTGGTTTCGGCGACCCCGGCTTCGGTGGCGCGGCGCAGTAGATCCAGCGGGCTCTCGTTGAATCGGAAGTTGTTGACCGCTGCGGTGACCTCGCCGCCCTCGATCAGGTACACCCCATCGCGGGTCAGTCCGGTCAGCAACAGCGTGGTGGGGTCGACGGTGCGGATATACCAGAGCGTGGTCAGCAAAAGACCGCGATCGGTGGTGGCGACCATATCGGCCAGTGACGCGGTGCCCCCGGTCATCAGAAGATTATCGGCCGGTGCCGCGGGAGTGACGCCGAACTCGGCGGCGGTCGCACGCGGGTACACCAGCGACGAGATGGTGCCGTCGCAGATCCAATTAACCCGGTCGATATCCATACCGTTGTCGAATACCGAGAGCCGTTCGGAACCAGCGGTGGTGTGCACGAACGGCGCACACTCCAACCCGGGCGAGGAAGGATCGGAGTACATGGTCAGCGGAAGGTCGGTGAGTTGCTCCCCCACCCGGGTTCCCCCGCCGGGTGCCGATAGCGCGGTACGGCCCTCCTGGGCGCCGCGGCCGTCCATCGACCACCCCAGGTAGATCATCATGTCGGCCACCGTCGAGGGCGGCATCAGGGTTTCGTAACGCCCGGCCGGTAAATCAACGGTTCGCCGCGCCCACCCCAAACGCACCGACAACTCTTCGAGCAACGCGTCGATCGGCACATCGATGAACCACGGCGTGCTGACCCCAGCCCAGGCGCTGGCGGTGCCGCGTTTGGCGTTGATCTCCACTGATCCGGTCGGCTGGGTGAATCGGCGACGCACCCCGGTCGAGGTGGCCAAAAACGTCGTCTCCACAACGTGGCGGGCATAGCCGTAGAGCCGATCACTGCCGCCGAATCCCGCCGACAGAGCGCGGGCCACCTCCGCAAAAGCTCCGACTCCGGTTCCGGGCACCGGGTCATGCCAGTCGGCAGGCTCGCCGGATCCGGTGAGCAGTGGTGCATTGTCACTGGCATCCGGTGCTGCATGGGCCGCGTCCTCGGAGGCGGCCACCAGCGCGGCGACCGCGTCCTGGTCGACGATGCTGGAGCGCCTCGCCCCGATATGGGCGGTATCACCGCGCCGCACAATGGAAATGACCGCAGTCGTTCGACTGGTCGATACACCGTTGGTGGTCATCGAGTTCCCGGCCCAGCGAAGCGTTGCTTCCGCGCGGTCGGAGACGATCACGATGGTCTCGTCGCACCGCGCCGATGTTGCGGCGGCGGCCAGGGCCAGGTCGACGACCTGCTGCGCCGAGATCATGCCCGACCCGATTCTTCCCGGGTGTTGAGAACGTTCACTCCGCGAAACAACGCCGAGGGACATCCGTGGCTGACCGCAGCAACCTGGCCGGGCTGGGCCTTGCCACAGTTGAACGCCCCGCCGAGCCGCCATGTGGACGGCCCACCGACGGCTTCCATGGAATTCCAGAAGTCGGTGGTGGTGGCCTGGTAGGCGACGTCGCGCAGCTGGCCATCGAGCCGGCCGTTCCGGATGCGGAAGAACCGCTGACCGGTGAACTGAAAGTTGTAGCGCTGCATATCAATCGACCAGCTCTTGTCACCGACGATGTAGATGCCGTTGTCCACCCGGCTGATCAGATCGTCGGTGCTGAGATCCTCGGTGCCGGGCCGCAACGACACGTTGGGCATCCGCTGGATCGGCACATGGTGGGCGGAGTCGGCGTACGAACACCCGTTGGAGCGCGCTTTCCCGAGTCGTTTGGCGAACACCCGGTCCAGTTGATAGCCGACGAAGATCCCGTCACGAACGAGGTCCCAACTCTGTGATGCCACCCCCTCGGCGTCGTAGCCGATGGTGGCCAGGCCATGGTCGACGGTCCGATCGGCGGTGACGTTCATCACCGGCGAGCCGTACCGCAGGGTGCCGAGCTTGTCCGGAGTCGCGAATGAGGTGCCCGCGTAGGCAGCTTCGTAGCCGATCGCCCGGTCGTACTCGGTGGCGTGGCCGATGGACTCGTGGATGGTCAGCCAGAGATTGGTGGGGTCGATCACCAGGTCGGTCGGGCCGGCGGCGACGCCAGGCGACTTGGCCTTCTCGGCCAGCAGGGTGGGCAGCTCAGCCAGTTCACCCGACCAGTCCCACACCGCATCGTCGGTCAGGGTCTCCCAGCCGCGGCCGGTGGGCGGAGCCAGCGTGCGCATCGACTCGAAGCTTCCCGCCGCCGGGTCGACGGCCACAGCCTCCAGTGCCGGCATGGTCCGAACACGCTGCTGGGTGATCGACGATCCGAACGTATCGGCGTAGAAGGTCTGCTCCTTGACCGTATTCACCATCGCCGAGACGTGATCCACCCCGTCGGATGCCAGCAGCCGTCCGGAGTACTCCCCCAGCAGCGCGACTTTCTCGTCGGTGCGAATCGCGAACGGGTCGATCCGGTAGTCCGACACCCACGCAGCGTCGGTGTAGACCGGCTCGTCGGCCAATTCGATCCGCTCGGCATTCAGCGCGGCCAGGGTGACCGCGACGCCCACCGCATGGCGCGCCGAGTCGGCGGCGATATCCGGGCGCAGTCCGGCGTGCGAGGCGAAGCCCCAGGTGCCGTCGACGATCACCCGCACCGCCAGGCCCACCTCACGGTCCAATACCGCGGACTCCAGTTCACCGTCGCGCAGGTGCACGATTTCGGTGGTAATCGCATGGACTCTCAGGTCGGCGTAGCTCGCGCCGCCGGCGATCGCGGCAGAGAGTGCTGCATCGGCCAGCAGATTGAGCGGCAGGGCCAGGAAGTCTTCGTCAACGCTACGCACGACATGGGCGCCGGTTCGATGGGAACTCACCGGTCCACCGTAGCCGGGGGCTTTAATGACACAGGTGAGCAGTCGGCGTGTTCGCTCGACCCTGTTGGGGTATGGGCTGCTCGCGCCGAGCCTGTTCGGGGTGGTGTGTTTTCTTCTGCTGCCGATGCTGGTCGTGGTGTGGCTCAGCCTGCACCGCTGGGATCTGCTCGGCCCGATCCATTATGTGGGCCTGGACAATTGGCGTTCGGTTCTCACCGATCCACGCTTCGGCAATTCCGTGCTGGTGACGTGTGCGTTCATCGCGATCGTGGTGCCGGCTCAGATCGTGCTCGGTTTGGCGGCAGCGGCGATGCTGGCCCGGGAACTGCCCGGCACCGCAGTGTTCCGAGCGCTGTATGTGATCCCATGGATCTGCTCGCCCCTGGCCGTCGCGGTGCTGTGGCGCTGGATCCTGGCCCCCACCGACGGAGCAGTCAGCACACTGCTGGGCCGGCGCATCGAATGGCTCACCGACCCGGGCCTGGCACTGCCGGTGGTCTCGGCGGTGACGGTGTGGACCAACGTCGGATATGTGGCGCTGTTCTTCCTGGCCGGCATCCTGGCCATTCCCCCGCAGATCCACGCCGCCGCGCGCATCGACGGCGCCAACGCCTGGCAGCGGTTCTGGCGGATCACCATGCCAATGCTGCGGCCCACCTTCTTCTTCGTCTCGGTGACCGGGGTGGTCAGCGCCGCGCAGGTCTTCGACACCGTCTACGCACTCACCGGCGGTGGCCCGGCCGGACGCACCGACCTGGTGGCACACAGCATCTACGCCGAGGCCTTCGGCGCGGCCGCGATCGGACGGGCGGCGGTGATGGCACTGGTGCTGTTCGTCGTTCTCGTCGGAGTGACCATCGTCCAGCACCTCTACTTCCGCCGGAGGATCAGCTATGACCTCACCTAGCCGGGGGAACACCCTGATCTACACCGGCCTACTGGTGGCCGCAGTGCTGACGGTCGCACCCTTCGCACTGAGCCTGCTGACGTCGGTGACCTCGGCGCAGCAGTTCGCCACCGGCACACCGCTCTCGCTACCAAGCCCGCCGACCCTGTCCAACTACACCGCACTCGGAGATGCCGGGTTCGGCCGGGCACTGGTGGTCACCGCGCTGATGACAGCAATCATCACCCTGGGTCAGCTGACCTTCTCCGTGCTGGCCGCCTACGCCTTCGCCCGACTGGAGTTCCCCGGGCGCGACGGGCTGTTCTGGGTGTACGTCGCGACGCTGATGGTTCCCGGCACCGTGACGGTGGTGCCGCTGTATCTCATGATGGCCGAGATGGGATTGCGTAATACGTTCTGGGCACTGGTGCTGCCGTTCCTGTTCGGCTCGCCCTACGCGATTTTCCTATTGCGCGAATACTTCCGGGCTATCCCCGCCGATTTACTCAACGCCGCGAAATTGGACGGTGCCAACACCCTGGACGTGATCGTGCACGTGGTGCTGCCGGCAAGCAAGCCGATCCTGGCCACCCTCACGCTGATCACCGTGGTCTCGCAATGGAACAGCTTTATGTGGCCGCTGGTCATCACCAGTGGCGGGCGGTGGCGGGTGCTGACCGTGGCCACCGCGGGATTGCAGTCCCAGTACAACGCGCAGTGGACGCTGGTGATGGCGGCGACGACGGTGGCGATCGTCCCCCTGGTCGTGCTGTTTGCGATGTTCCAACGCCACATCGTCCGCTCGATCGTCGTCACAGGACTCAAATGATCACCCGGCCCCGGTCATCGATGCTGGTGCTGGCGGCACTAATCACCGTCAGTGCGATGCTCGCCGGTGTTGCGATACTGCTTGGCCGCTCCGCCGACCCTGCCGGTAAAACCATCGTTACCGTGCGCCTGTGGGACGAGCAGGTGGCTGC
Source organism: Mycobacteriaceae bacterium (assembly GCA_037138615.1). Lineage (GTDB taxonomy): Bacteria > Actinomycetota > Actinomycetes > Mycobacteriales > Mycobacteriaceae > Mycobacterium. The sequence continues at coordinate 6,093 of JBAXIA010000089.1, forward strand.
CGCCTATCGCGAGTCATTCACCGAGTTCAGCCGCGCCCATCCTGATATCGAGATCCACACCAACCTGGTGTCCTACGCCACTTACTTCGACACGCTGCGCACCGACGTCGCGGGCGGCGGTGCCGATGACATCTTCTGGATCAACAACTCACATTTCGCTGAGTACGCCGACAACGGCCGACTGATGGCCGTCACCCCCGCACCGGACTGGGATCCGTCCGTCATCGGACAGTTCACCCGTGCCGGTGTGCTGTGGGGCGTGCCGCAACTCACCGACGCCGGAATCGCGCTGTACTACAACGCCGATCTACTCGCCGCCGCCGGCATCAACCCCGCCACGCTCGGCGAGGCTCGCTGGGACCCGGACCCCAGCGTTGACACCCTGCGTCCACTGCTGGCCAGGCTCACCGTGGATCTCAACGCGAAGACCGCTGCCGAGCGCGGATTCGATGCCCGCCGGATCCGCCAGTGGGGCTATAACGCCGCCAATGACCTGCAGGGCATCAACCTCAACTTCATCGGCTCCGCAGGCGGGATATTCGCCGACGGCGATCGGTTCGCCTTCGACAACCCACAGACCGTCGCGGCGTTTCAGTACGTGGTCAACCTCATCAACACCGACACTGTCGCACCGCCGGCATCGGACACCAACGACAACGGTGACTTCTCCCGCAACCAGTTTCTGTCCGGGCGGATGGCGGTATTGCAGTCCGGCACCTACAACCTGGCCCAGATCGCCGAACAGGCTCGCTTCAACTGGGGTATAGCGATGCTGCCGACCGGACCGGCCGGGCGGGTGAGCGTCACCAATGGCATTGTGGCGGCGGGTAATCCCACTACGCGCCACCCCGAGGCTGTTCGAGCGGTGCTGGACTGGCTGGGCAGTACTGCGGGTAACACATTCCTGGGTCGGCGTGGCGCGGCCATCCCGGCGGTGCTCCCGGCGCAACGGGCCTACTTCGACTATTGGTCAGCGAAGAAGATCGACGTGACACCGTTCTTCGCCGTCCTCGACGGGCCGCGGATCGAAGCGCCGGGAGGCGCCGGTTTCGCGGCCGGGTATCAGGCCATCAAGCCCTACTTCGATGAGATGTTCCTCGGGCGACAGCCGGTCGCCCAAACCTTGGCGGCCGCGCAGCAGGCCGCAAACACCGCCGCGCAGCGCTAACCCAGACCCCTGATCTCCAAGACGATCGCCAGCGCACACACCGCTGCGCAGATCGACAGTGCCACCCAGTCTGCCGGACGGGGTCGTGACGGCGCGGCGGCGATCTGCCCGGTGCCGCCCCGCGCGGTGATGGCATCGCCCATCTCATCGGCACGACGCAGTGCGACAGTGACGCCCGCGGCGAGCAGATCGACCATCTCGGTCAACCAACGTCGGCGCACAGCCCGGCCATCCGGTAACACGGGACGCGGTCGCAGTCGGCGCGCGGCATAGAGCAGGCGGAACTCCTCGAGTAGCATCGGAAATGCCCGTAAGGCCAACGCCAATGCTACGGCCCAATCGTCGACAGGAAATCGCAACGGCCGCAACGGCCGGCCCAGTGTGGCGATCGCGGGTGCGACATCGGCAACGTTCGTCGTCCACGACACCATCGCCCCCAGTGCCAGCAGCACGATCGACAGCGTGGTGAAGCGCAGGAACTTGAGCAGCCCACCGACTTCGAGATCTACCGACCACAGATGCAACACCGGCTCACCGCCGCCCAGCGTTGCCATGATGCAGCCGATCAGCAGCAGAATCCACAGCCACCGCGGGATCGACGGCAAGGCGCCGCGCGGGATGCGCGCAAGGCGCGCCGCCACACCCACCAGTGCCGCCGTCAAGGCGATCACGATCCAGCCGGGATAGAACGCGAGCACCAGCGAAATAACAAATACCGCGATGAGTTTGGTTCCGGCCCACAGCTCGTGGATGACGGATGTGCCGGGGACCGGACGCAGAAGCACCACCGGACGCCGCTGGCGGGCTGTGCTCATGCCAGACCCCCGGCCCAACCGGTCGCCTGAGCCGGTGCCGCGACCGCACCGTTTTCCAGATGGAGGATTCGCGGGCACAGTTCCTCCAGGCCTGCGAAGTCGTGTGAAATCACCACGACTGTCAGACCGGAATTGCGGCGCAGATCGGTGAGCAGTTTCAGAAGTCCGCGCTGGCTGGCGGCGTCCAGACCCGCCAAGGGCTCATCAAGGATGAGCGCCTGCGGCCACCGGGCGAGCAGACCGGCCATCACCACCCGACGCATCTGGCCCCCGCTGAGCTGGTCGACGCGGCGGCGAGCCAGCGACCCGTCGAGCCCGACCGTTGCCAGCGCCGACACCACCCGGCCGGTGTCCCAGGGTGAAAACCCGGCGGCAGAAGCAACTTCGAGGTCGACTCTGCTGCGCAGCAGCTGAAGGCGCGCGGCCTGGAAGGCGATTGCAACATCGCCAACGTGCTCGTGGGCCGGACGGCCCCGAACCAGACACGAACCCGTGGTCGGCTTCGTGAGACCGGCCATGATCCAAGCCAGTGTCGATTTGCCGGAGCCGTTGCCGCCGTGGATCAGGACACCGTCGCCCTCGTTGACGGTGAAGCTGACGTCGCGCAGTGCGGTCTTCGCCCAGGGCGTGTCGTTGGCGTACACGTGGCCGATGCCGTCCAGTTGCAATACCGGGACAGTGCTGTTCGGTGTGGCAGTGCTGTTCGAAACAACATTGCGAGAGAGGTTTGGCGTAGGGGCGGGTGCCGCGGCGCTGCCCACCATGACCATATTGTCGACTGAGTCACTGAGATTGACTGTCCGGTCAGCGATCTCGGCCTCGTTGTTGTAGTGCGTGATATGAATCAGTGCCATCTGGTGGCGATCAGCAAGGCCCGACAGCACGCTCAGCAGTGCCTCTCGGCCCCGCTGATCAACCATGCTGGTGATCTCGTCGGCGATCAGCACCGACGGCTGGCGGGCCAGGGCGGCCGCAACAGCCAGCCGCTGAAGTTCACCGCCGGACAGTCCGCCGGTATCTCGCTCCTCCATACCGGCCAGACCCACTTCACCCAGGAGCCTGCCCACATCGGTGTGTGTTCCCGGCGGCAGACCCCACACCACATCGTCGGCGACCCTGGTACCCAGCACCTGGCTCTCGGGATGCTGCATGACAACTGCGGTTCCACCCAGCTGACCCAACCCGACCGCGCCGGGACGGTCGATGCGCCCGGAGCTCGGCTGGCGTCCACACAGCAACAGCATCAGGGTGGTCTTGCCGGACCCGTTGGCACCGATGACCGCGACGTGTTCGCCGGTCTCGATCGTCAGACTCAAGGGCCGAAGTGCATCGTGGTCGGCGCCCGGGTACCGAAAGCGCGCCTGGCTCAGAGAAACCGGAAGCGGCGCAACCAGACCCGTCTCAGTCAGCGCATCGAGCTTGTGGACATCCGGTATACCCCGCAGCCGTTCCAGCACCCGCGACAGCGCCCACCACCCCACCAGGGAAACAATCATCATCGTGAATATTGCGTAGCCCATCATCAGCACCGGCCAGTACTGCAGTGCCGTGGTGAACATGGCGCGAGTTTGCGCGGCCGACTGGCGGAACGGTTCGAACTGCGACATCACCGATACCACGCCGTCGACATTGGCGGTCATCGCCTCGAAGGTCAACGTGCGCAATCGGGCGAGCACGGTGAGCGCGGCGATGATCCACAAGCCATTGAGAACCCCGGCGATCACGGACACCGCGATCATGGTTGGTGTGCCCCTGCCGCGGCGCTTGATAATGCCGGTTGCCCCGCCGACATAGGCGCAGTTGAGCACGATCATGAAGCCGCTGATGCCTGCGATCAGGAAAGCGATCGATGCCGCGGCGAATGAGGCTGCAAGCAGCACCCGCAATCGATAGCGGTATCCGAGCAGACCCATCGGGACGGTGACCAAGAGCGACACCCCGCCGGCGAAGGGCACGACCACCGACACGATGGCCAACGCTGCACTGAGCGCCCCCATCACGGCTGCCTGCGCCATCTCGACGGGGGTAAGCGAGCCCACCCGCTGTCCACCCATCGAGGTCATTTCCCGATTCTGCCAGCCTGCGCACTCGAGAACCGACAGCGCGCTCGGTCGGGACACCGCATAGATGACCTATGTAAACTCTCACCCGTGTCCGCAAGCAGGATTGATCCGTCCGGCACCGGTCTGGGATCTGAGTTGCTCACCGCCGTCGCACGACTGAACCGGCTGGCGACCCAGCGCATTCGACTGCCGCTGCCGTGGGCACAGGCCCGACTGCTCGGCACCATCGAAGACTGCGGCACGGCAAGGATCTCCGATCTCGCTGAACTTGACCACTGCTCCCAACCGACGATGACCACGCAGGTGCACCGCCTCGAGGAAGCCGGCTTGGTGGTCCGCGCCCCAGACCCCGATGACGCACGCGCGGTGCGGATCAGTATCACCGAGAAGGGCTCCCAGGTCCTGACCCGCGTCCGCACTGATCGTGCAGCGGTAATCGATCCTCGCATCAAGGTGCTCTCGCAGCAGGACCGAGATGCACTGTCGAGAGCCATGGATGTCCTGCACCGCCTCATTGACGATATCTCGACGCGCACGCCGTAACAATCCTTTACATCCAGACGGCTGCCTTATCACTGTTCTGCGGTCGGGCCAGCGGATGCGCGCGGCCGAGCAGGTTTGACGTGATGATGCTGCAGAGCCGGTACATCGGAATGTCAAAAATACTGTTGTTCATCGGCTCCTCGATGAACCGTCCGAGCCGCTCGGCGACGATGAACACGGTCATCAACAGGAGGCCCACAACCATGCTGTCAACTTCGTGGGCGCTGGAGTCGAGTCGATTGAAAGCCATGATTCCGAAGAACCACGCCAGCATGCGAATAAAGAAGTCGTAGTGAATCGGAAAGGGCTCGTTGCGAATTCGTTCCAGCCCACTTTGTGCCGTGGCCGAACCGGTGTTCGCCGCCATCAGCATTACCCGCGCCTGCTGATCGATGTGACCATCGGCGGCCAGGCTCTGAACATCGGCTGCCTGCAGATTGAGCAACTCGGTGGAATCGGTATCCGGGGAATCCTCGGGCGTCAGCTCGATCACGCCGGGAAGCGGCTCGATTCCCCGCATCTCAGCGGCCAGCTGCCAGCAGTACCGAACCTGCCGTCGGCGCATCCGGTCCAGAATCGGCGAGATGGCCGCCGATCCGTCGTCGACTGCAGTCAGGCCGTTGTGCAGGACACGCGAGTTGATGATCTGGCCGCCCCACAGTGTGCGGGCCTCCCACCACCGGTTGTAGGCGGTGGTATTGCGGAAACCGATGAACACCGACGCAGCGATGCCCAGCACCGACAACACCGCCGCCGCGTACTGGATCTGGTTCGCGTCGGGTACCGGTACCAACAACCCGGCAACGATCAGGATCGCCAGCAGGTCATATCGAAGTTGCCATAACACCAACCCGGCCACCTTGACCGCGCCGAGGCGGCCGACCGGTCTGATCACTCGAGCATGCCGCTGATCGCGTCCGCCGGTTTAATGGCGGCCAGCGTCACCAGTTGTTGTTGCCCGGCAGGGTGTCGCCGGGAGAAAACGGATTGTTCGCCAGGTAGCCCAGGCAGGTGCCGACGCGGCCGGGCATGCACGGCCCACCGCCGAGGGTGGGTGCGCCACTGCCTGCCATCTGCCAGCAGTTGCCCGAATTCGGATCAGCCATGTAGCCCGCAGCGCAGTTCTGGCCGGGGGATGCAGGCGCCGACGGGAGAGCCTGCGACGGTGCCGAAGCGAACAATGCAGCGGCGCCGACACTCAGCAGGACTGTGGACGCTCTCAGCCGGTGGGTCATCTCGATGCATCTTTCGTCGGTGGCAGTTGATCTGGTCTGAGCCTACCCCGGCCTGGCTCCCCCGGATGGACTCGAACCATAATTCCGGGCGTTGCCGGAACAGCTGAATGCCTCTCCAGCTTGGGAAAGTGAAATCCGACGGTGCGAACGTACGTCAGGTGGCTCGACAACGCCTACGGGGAACGCGACCGCCATTGACGGTGTCAACGCACGACACCAACGGTCGACCCGCGCCATGGAGGGGGCTGCCGCACCCCCGACCCAAAACGGATGTATACACGAGTCGTCGCGCCCCTGTCCTATGCTCATACGGTGATCGATGACCGTGATCGGGACTTGGGCACCGTGCTGTCCTACCTCGTCGGGCGTCCGGTACGCACCGTCGAGCTGG
>JBAXIA010000090.1:0-12034 GCA_037138615.1 Mycobacteriaceae bacterium
TTCAGACGGCCGGGACGGATTCGGGGTCGAGACCCGTCGGCATCTGCGGGTTGGCGCCCGGAGCACCGTCGATGTACACGCTCTGCGGCTGGAGCAGGCACTCTCCGGTTTCCGGCACCTGGCCTCCCGTGCAGTACGGTTCCAAATCCGTGGGATCCGCGGATGCATCGGGCACACCCAGCAGTGCTGCGATCACCACCAGCAGGCCCGCGACCGACCACCTCATCATTGGATCACCGTATCAGCGGGGCATACGTTGATCGGGTGATCGATAGGTGGCCGCCGGGGGCGACGACGGGCCCGATGGTCACGCTGACCAATCCGGACAAGGTGCTCTACCCCGCCACCGGGACTACCAAAGCCGACGTTTTCGGTTACTACACGTCTATCGCCGGGGTGATGCTGCCGCATCTCGCAGGCCGACCGGCCACCCGCAAGCGCTGGCCCGATGGCGTCGACGAGCCGTCCTTCTTCGAGAAGGCCCTGCCCAAATCCGCGCCGGACTGGCTGACCCGCGGCACCCAGATACATCGCTCCGGGCCCACCGTGTATCCGATTATCGACAGCGTGACGGGCCTTGCCTGGATAGCACAGCAGGCAGCGCTGGAAATTCATGTGCCGCAATGGCACTTCGGCCCCGACGGCAAGCCCGGTCCGGCCAACCGACTGGTGTTCGACCTCGACCCCGGGGAGGGAGTGACCATGGCGCAGATGGGGGAGGTTGCCCTGGCGGTCCGTGAGTTGGTGGACGAAGTCGGGATGACGGTGTATCCGCTCACCAGCGGCAGCAAGGGTCTGCATCTGTACGCACCGTTGGCTGATCCTCTCAGCAGCAGCAGCGCCGTGCTTCTCGCGAATCGGGTAGCTCAGCAGCTCGAGGAGGCCATGCCGACATTGGTGACCGCCACCATGGCCAAGAGCCTTCGGGCCGGAAAGGTTCTCCTGGACTGGAGCCAGAACAACGCAGCGAAGACCACCATCGCGCCGTACTCGTTGCGCGGTCGAGCGGCACCCACCGTTGCCGCGCCACGCACCTGGGATGAGATCGGCGATCCAGGGCTTGCTCAGTTGCGCTACGACCAGGTGCTGGCGCGGATCGCCGAACAGGGCGACCTGCTGGCAGACCTGGACGGCGACATGTCACCGTAGGGCCGGACCTTGCCGGATCAGCCCCGCAGGATCGGGGATAGCGCCTCCAGCACGCTGGCATCCTCGATGGTCGACGGAATGGGCTCGTCGCGGCCGTCGGCGATACCGCGCATAGTTTTCCGCAGGATCTTGCCCGACCGGGTCTTGGGCAGTGCGGGTACGACATCGACGGTCTGGAAACACGCCACTGCACCGATGGAGTGACGCACCGCAGCCACCAGTTCTTCGGCGATGCCATCGGCGGACGCCCCGGCTTTGAGGACCACCAACCCGCGTGGGACCTGGCCCTTGATCTCGTCGGCCACGCCGATCACTGCACATTCCGCTACCGCCGGATGGGCAGCCACCACCGCCTCGATCGCTCCCGTCGATAGCCGGTGTCCGGCAATATTGATCACATCATCGATGCGGCCCATCACGAACAGGTAGCCGTCGGGGTCGATATAGCCGCCGTCACCAGTCAGGTAGTAGCCCGGATGCTCACACAGGTAGGACGCCTCATACCGGGCATCGTCACCCCACAGGGTCGGCAGTGTGCCGGGGGGCAATGGCAGGCGGATGCAGATCGCCCCCTCTTCGCCTGGCCCACAGGCGGATCCGTCCGGGTGCAGAATCTGCACGTCATATCCGGGCATGGGCACCGTTGGCGAACCTGCCTTGAGCGTAAGCTGCTGCACCCCAACCGGATTGGCGGCGATCGCCCATCCGGTCTCGGTCTGCCACCAGTGGTCGATCACCGGCACGCCGAGCACCTTTGATGCCCATTCATAGGTGTCGGGGTCAAGCCGCTCACCGGCCTGGAACAGGAAACGCAGCGACGAGAGGTCGTATCTGCCGATGTGCTCGGCTTCGGGATCCTCTTTGCGGATCGCCCGCAGCGCCGTCGGGGCTGAGAACAGCACCTTGACCCCGTGCTCGGAGATGACTCGCCAGAAGGCGCCGGGATCCGGGGTCCCTACGGGTTTTCCTTCATAGAGCACGGTCGTGGCGCCGGCCAGCAGTGGCCCGTAGACGATGTAGGAGTGGCCGACCACCCAGCCCACATCGGAGGCAGCCCAGAAAACGTCTCCCGGTTCGATCCCGTAGATATGCCGCATGCTCCACATCAGTGCGACGGCATGGCCGCCGTTGTCGCGGACGATTCCCTTCGGCTTGCCGGTGGTGCCGGACGTGTACAGCACGTAGAGCGGATCAGTGGCGGCTACCGGTACGGGATCGGCTGACTCGGCGGTCGCCATCAGCTCGGCCCACTCGTGATCGCGGCCAGAGACGAGGTCGCAGCGGCGTTGGTCGCGCTGCACGATCACGCACGCCTGGGGTTGGTGGGTGGCGCGTTGCAGTGCGTGGTCGAGCATCGGTTTGTACTCCACCACCCGGGTCGGCTCGATCCCGCATGAGGCTGAGACGATCACCGTCGGGCGGGCATCGTCGATCCGGGTCGCGAGTTCGTGACTCGCGAAGCCACCGAACACCACCGAATGAACCGCGCCGAGCCGCGCACAGGCCAGCATCGCGATGACGGCTTCGGGAATCATCGGCATGTACAGCACCACCCGGTCACCCTTGTCGACGCCGAGGCTGCGCAACACACCGGCGAAACGCGCTGTCTGGTCGAGCAATTCGCGATAGGTGTAGGTCCGTTTCGAACCGGTGATAGGCGAGTCGTAGATCAGCGCGGGCTGGTCAGCCCGTTGGGCGATATGCCGGTCCAGGGCGTTGGCGCAGGTGTTCAGCTCGGCGTCGGGGAACCAGCGGTAGAACGGGGGATTGTCATCGTCGAGGATGCGCCGCGGCTCGCGGGTCCACGTCACGGCACGCGCGGCCTGTGCCCAGAACGCCGCCGGATCGTCAACGCTGGCCTGGAAAAGATCGCGGTATTCGTCCATGCGTTGCACGGTAGCGCGAACGCCTCGCTAGGGTCGCCGCATGGCAGCAGTGGAGTTCGACATTCCCGAGGACGGGATTGCCCGGGTCACCCTCAACCGGCCCGAGGTGCTCAATGCCATCGACGGCGCCCTGCTCGACGGCCTCGATGCGGCCCTGGAGCGGCTTGGCTCCGGGGAATTTCGGGTGGCGATCCTGACCGGCGCAGGTCGAGGTTTTTGCGCCGGCGCAGACTTGAGTGGGACCGGGCAACCGTGGACCCGGGCGGCGGCCGCGCCCTTCAAGACCACCTATGACGCCCAGGTCCGATTGGCCGACCAGATGACCCGGCTCTATGAACTGCCGATCCCGGTTGTTGCCGCTGTCAACGGGGTAGCCGTCGGCGGGGGACTGGCGTACGCGCTGCATTGCGATATCCGCATCGCCGCGCGCGCCGCGCGGTTTGGGTCGGTGTTCATCAAGGCTGGGTTCTCGTCAATGGACATGGGCACCAGCTATCTGCTGCCGCGGATCGTCGGCGCGGGCGTAGCGCGGGAGTTGATGCTCACCGGACGGATCATCGACGCCGAGGAGGCCATGCGGATTCACCTGGTGCACGAGGTGGTACCGGCCGAGAACCTGATGGACGCGGCGTGCGAGATGGCCCGCAGCGTCGCCGCCAACAACGCCTACGGGGTGTGGCAGACCAAGATCGGACTCAACGCCGCGCTTGATGCGCCAAGCTTGCGTCATGCCAAGGAGATCGAGAACCGCACCCAGGTGCTGAGCAGCTTCACCAATAATCCCCGCGAGGCTGCCATCGCGCATCGGGAGAAGCGTGCGCCGCACTGGGACCCGCTGTGAGGCTCAGACTTTCGCGATGACGTGCTCGGCGAACATCTCCAGGTTGCGGATCTTGGCGTCGAGTTTCTCGGTGTCGGGGCCGTTGATATAGGGGATCCGGAATCCGACGATCACGTCGGTGACACCCTTGTCCTCCAGTCGTTTACATCCGTCGACGGTGAAACCGTCGATCGAGATCACGTGGATCTGGAAATTCTTACCGGTGGTGCCCTCTTCCTCGCGGTAGCGGTTGAGCTTCGCAAGAAGCTCATCGAGATCCTCTTCGCCGCCGCCATGCATCCAGCCGTCGTTGCGGGCGGCCCGGCGCAGCGCGGCGTCGGCGTGCCCGCCGATCAGGATCGGGATCGGCTCGGTCGGGGCGGGTGTCATCTTGGTTTTCGGGATGTCGTAGAACTCGCCGTGGAACTCGAAGTAATCGCCGGTGGTCAGCCCGCGAATGATCTCAATGCATTCATCCATCCGCTTGCCGCGCTTGGCGAACGGGACACCCATCAACTCGTAGTCTTCCGGCCACGGACTCGTGCCCACCCCGAGGCCGACCCGGTTGCCGATCAGCGAGACCAACGAGCCGGCCTGCTTGGCAACCAGAGCCGGCGGGCGGATCGGCAGTTTGAGAACGAAGAAGTTGAAGTGCAACGTGGTGGTCACCGCGCCCAGTGCCGCGGTGATCACGAAGGTCTCGATGAAGGACTTACCGTCGAGGAACTCGCGGTTGCCGTCGGGGGTGTAGGGGTATTTGGCGTCGGACTCGAACGGGTAGGCGACGCTGTCGGGGATCGTCATCGCGTGGTACCCGGCCGCCTCGGCCGCTTTGGCCAGCGGAATGTAGTAGCTCGGGTCGGTCATGGCTTCGGCAAAAGTGAATCGCACCAGCCGATAGTAGAACCTGTTCTATTTTCCGGACGCGGTTGGCCCCTACTCGCCGGCTTCGGACCCACCAGCCGTGCTGCTCGCGACCTCGCCGCTCCACACCGACTCGGCACCGGAATGGCCGATCCGGACCACCTGTGCGGTGGTCGCCGCCGCTACCAACACCACGAACACCCCGATCACCGCCGTCAGCCCAGTCGACAGGGGTTTACCGCGGCTGCCGCGAACATGCTCCACCACCACCAGGATCGCGGCGATGAGAAGGGCCAGCGCGAAGTAGATCATCGTGTCACCGAGCTCGGCGTGCTTCTCAATGAGCTCCGACTTCTCAATGTTGTGTTCCAGCCACTCGCCTGAGTTGGTGACCAGCGGGGTCATCCCGGCAGTCGCCACCGCCAGCGCCAGCGTCGGCCAGACAAGCCGCTGCCGGGCAGCGGGCCAGATGGCGCACAGGATCACCAGCAGCCCGGTCAGCGGGGCGATGGCCACGATGAAATGGACCAGTAATGCGTGGACGGGAAGACCGTTGAACGTGGACAACACAGTGTCGCTCCTGGAATCGGGTGGGAAGGTTCCCGTCGGTGATGCTACAAGCTGGACCTGGTCGCTGCTGCTCACGGTGCACTGCCAGACTGGCCATGATGACTAACTCACGATGCCGCCTGCCGGCTGCGGGCTGCCGGCTGTGACCTGGCTGACCCGCAATGTGCGGGTGCTCTCAGCGGTGTCGTTCCTGCAAGACTGCGCCAGCGAATTGCTCTACCCACTCCTTCCGATCTACCTCACCGTGGTGCTCGGCGCACCCCCGTCGGTGGTCGGTGCCATCGAGGGTGCAGCTGAGGGTGCGGCTTCGATCACCAAACTGGCGGTCGGACCACTGGGGGACCGGTTCGCCAAACGACCGCTGATCGCCACCGGCTACGGAATGGCCGCACTGGGCAAGGTCATCGTCGCCATCGCCGGTGCGTGGACGGGCGTACTGGCCGGCCGGGTGGTCGATCGACTCGGCAAGGGCATCCGGGGCGCGCCACGGGATGCGCTGCTGGTCGAAGGCATCGAATCTGGAGAGCGCGGGAGGGTTTTCGGCTTCCACCGAACCATGGACACCCTCGGTGCGGTGGTCGGTCCGCTGCTCGGCCTGGCCGGTTATGAGCTGCTGGACCACCAGATCCCACCGCTGCTCTATATCGCGATCGTGCCCGCGGTGATTTCGGTTCTGCTGATTTTTCTGGTTCGGGAGAAGCCGAGAACCGGTCCGCGACCGAAGCGCCAGCCGATCTTCAGCGGGTTTCGGGATCTTCCCCGCCGGTTCTGGCGAGTGACCGCGGTGGTGGTCGGCTTCGGCCTGGTCAACTTCCCCGATGCGCTATTGCTGTTGCGGCTCAACGAGATCGGCTTCGGTGTGGTCGCGGTGATCCTCGCCTACGTCACCTACAACCTGGTGTACGCACTCGGCAGCTACCCGGCCGGCCTGCTGGCCGACCGGCTTCCCCGCTCGGCGGTGTTCGGTATCGGGCTGGTGTTCTTCGCGATCGGTTATATCGGGCTCGGATTGACCACCGACCGGGTGACAGCCTGGCTCCTGCTGGGGGCCTACGGACTTTTCGCCGCATGCACCGACGGGGTCGGCAAGGCCTGGATCTCGTCCATGGTCGGCGCCGACCGACAAGCCACCGCCCAGGGTGTCTTCCAGGGCGCCAGTGGACTGGCGATTCTGATAGCCGGGATCTGGGCGGGTCTGCTGTGGGGCGCTGACGGGCGGCTGCCACTGCTGGTGTCCGGAATCGTTGGCGCTTGCTTCGCGGCACTGCTGCTGGGGAATTGGGCATTTCGGCGGGCTGGATAGGCTCACCGGCATGCGCTCGATCCACGTCATCGGCATCGGGGTCGGCGATCCCGATTTTGTGACCACCCAGGCGATCAGAGCGCTCAATGACACCGACGTTTTTTTCGCGATGGACAAGGGCGAAGCCAAGAGTGATTTGCTCGAACTCCGTCGGGAGATCTGCCGCAGGTTCATCACTGAGCCGGACTACCGATTCGTCGAGCTGCCCGATCCGGTTCGCTCAGCTGATGGCGCCTACACCGGTGCGGTTGCCGACTGGCATGCCGCCCGAGCTCGCCTGTGGGCCAATGCGATTGAGTCCGAACTCTCCGACGATGGTGTCGGTGCCTTCCTCGCCTGGGGCGATCCGTCGCTGTACGACAGCACTCTGCGGATCCTGGACGAGGTGGCCCGCCACGTCGAATTGCGCTACGACGTCATTCCCGGTATCACCGCGATTCAGGTGCTGACCGCCCGGCATCGCATCCCGCTCAATGACATCGGCGAGCCGGTTCTGATTACCACCGGCCGGCAATTGCGCGGAGCCGGGCTAACGGGGTCGGCGGTCGTGATGCTCGACGGGGACTGCGCGTTTCTCGACTGCCCTCCGCAAACCCGGATCTGGTGGGGCGCCTACCTGGGGACGTCTGATGAACTTCTGGTGGCTGGCACTGTCGGTGAGGTCGGTGAACGCATCACCGCGATGCGGGCCGACGCCCGCGCCCGGCACGGCTGGATCATGGACACCTACCTGCTGCGCGCGTGAGGTCCACGTAGGCTCGGTGAACATGGGGTCATTCTTCGGCCGCGCTGCGGTCACCGGTCTGGCGTTATGGGTGGTCACGCTGGTTCTGCCGGGCATGAGCTTCGTCGGTGGCAACTCGACATTGCAGACGGTCGGCATCGTCCTCGTCGTCGCCGTCATCTTCGGACTGGTCAATGCGTTCATCAAACCGCTCGTTCAGGTCCTGTCGATCCCGCTTTACATCCTCACACTGGGACTGTTTCACGTCGTGATCAACGCGCTGATGCTGTGGATCACGGCCTGGATCACCGATCACACCACGCACTGGGGTCTGCACATCGATCACTTCTGGTGGACTGCCATCTGGGCGGCGATCCTGCTGTCGATCGTCGGCTGGATCTTCTCGCTGCCGTTCCGCGGTAGCGATCGCGCTTACGGCTGAGGCTCCATTGCCCGAACTGCCGGAGGTCGAGGCCCTCGCTGATCACCTGCGCCGCAACGCCGTTGGCAAGACCGTTGACCGTGTCGATATCGCATCACTGTCGGTGCTCAAGACCTTCGATCCGCCGACCACTGCACTGCACGGAGCCGCCATCTCCGGTGCTCACCGCTGGGGTAAGTACCTAGGGTTGCACGTTGATGGGCTCTACCTGATTGCGCACCTCTCCCGGGCAGGCTGGCTGCGATGGTCTGACAAGCTCAACCCAGCCCCGCTGCGGCCCGGAAAGGGTCCGATCGCGCTGCGCGTCCATTTGGCCACCGGAGACGGCTTCGACCTCACCGAGGCCGGAACCCAGAAGCGTCTCGCGGTCTGGCTGGTCGATGACCCCGCCAAGGTTGATGGCATCGCCGCACTCGGCCCCGATGCGTTGAGCATCACCGCGGCCGCGCTCGGCGAGTTGTTGGCGCACCAGACCGGACGGATCAAAACGGTGATCACCGACCAGAAAGTGATCGCCGGTATCGGCAATGCCTACAGCGACGAGATCTTGCACGCCGCCAGGCTGTCTCCGTTCGCGACCGCCGAAAAACTCTCGGGCAGTGCGGTATCGGAGCTACACGGTGCGATGACGTCGGTGCTGTATGACGCGGTGCAACGTTCCGTGGGCCAGCAGGCTGCGACGCTCAAGGGGGAGAAGCGGTCCGGATTGCAGGTGCATGGCAGAACCGGACTGCCGTGCCCCGTGTGCCCAGACACGGTGCGGGAAGTGTCCTTCGCGGACAAGTCGTTTCAGTACTGTCCGACGTGTCAGACCGGTGGCAAGGTGCTCGCCGACCGACGGATGTCGCGACTGCTGAAGTGAGTACTGGTCGGCGTGACAGATCACCCGGCGCGGCCGCGCTCCTGGCGATAATGCCGTACCAGTGCATCAGTCGAGCTGTCCGACTGCGCCGCGGGTGAGGCGTCGTCGGTGAGCACCGGCAGCAGCGCCTTGGCCTGAGTCTTGCCCAACTCCACGCCCCACTGATCGAACGAATCGATACCCCAGATCACTCCCTCGGTGAACACCTGGTGTTCGTAGAGTGCGATCAGCTGACCCAGCACCGACGGAGTCAGCCGGGTCGCCAGGATCGACGTCGTCGGCTTATTGCCCGGCATCACCTTGTGCGGCACCACCTCGGCCGGTGTGCCCTCGGCGGCAATCTCCTCGGCCGTTTTGCCGAACGCCAGCACCTGAGTCTGGGCGAAGAAGTTGCTCATCAGCAGGTCGTGCATGCTGCCCGTGCCGTCGGCGGTGGGCAGGTCATCAGTCGGCTGGCTGAACCCGATGAAGTCGGCCGGCACCAGCCGGGTGCCCTGGTGCAGTAGTTGGTAGAAGGCGTGCTGGCCGTTGGTGCCCGGCTCGCCCCAGAAGATCTCCCCGGTGGCGGCGGTCACCGGTGTGCCGTCGGCGCGTACCGACTTGCCATTGGACTCCATGGTCAGCTGCTGAAGGTAGGCCGCGAAGCGGGCCATATCATTGGAGTAGGGCAGCACCGCGCGGGTCTCGGCGCCGAAGAAGTCGGAGTACCACAGCCCGATCAACCCCAGCAGCGCTGGCGCGTTGGACTCCAGCGGAGCGGTTGCGAAGTGCCGGTCGACGAGATGAAAACCGGACAGGAAGTCCGCGAATCCCTCTCGGCCGATCACCGCCATCAGAGAGAGACCGATCGCTGAGTCCACCGAATAACGACCGCCTACCCAGTCCCAGAAGCCGAACATATTCGCTGAGTCGATACCGAATCCTTCGACAAGCTTTTTATTCGTCGACACCGCGACGAAGTGTTTTGCAACCGCGTCCTCGCCGAGCGTGTCAGTGAGCCAGCGCCGGGCTGCCGTGGCGTTCGTCAATGTCTCCAGTGTGGTGAATGTCTTGGAGGCGACGATGAAAAGTGTTGTGGCAGGGTCAAGTCCGTCAAGTTTGGCAACGACATCGGCCGGGTCGACGTTCGAGACGAAGCGGGCCGAGATGCCGGCGTCGGCGTAGTGCCGCAGCGCCTGATAGGCCATCGCCGGGCCGAGGTCCGAGCCACCGATGCCGATATTGACCACGCAGGTGATGCGCTTGCCGGTGGCTCCGGTCCACTGGCCGTTGCGCAGCCGATCGGTGAAGTCACCCATGGCGTCGAGTACCTCGTGCACGTCAGCCACCACGTCTTGGCCGTCGACCGACAATGTTGCGTCACGGGGTAGCCGCAATGCGGTGTGCAGTACGGCGCGGTCTTCCGAGGTGTTGATGTGCTCGCCGGCGAACATCGCGTCACGACGCGCTTCCAAGTTCGCCGCGCGGGCCAGATCGAGAAGCAGGGTCAGAGTCTCGGCGTCAACGCGGTGCTTGCTGTAGTCGATGTACAGGTCACCGACGGTGAGCGTCAACCGGCGGCCGCGGTCGGGGTCGGCGGCGAACAACTCCCGCAGGTTTGTGTCCGCAATCTGGTCATGGTGGCGACGCAGCGCATTCCAGGCGGCGCCGACGGCGGTATCTGCACTCATTCCCCAGACCCTAGTGCGGTCAGGTAGCCGGAGGTGTACATCATGGAGGTATGAGTAACCCAGAAGTTGAACGGCTGTTGGCCTCGGTTCCGACCGGGCTGTGGATCGGTGGCCAGGAGCGACCCGCGTCGTCCACCTTCGACGTCCTCAACCCGGCCACCGACGAGGTACTGGTCTCGGTCGGCAATGCCACCGCCGCCGACGCGCTCGCCGCCATGGATGCCGCCTGTGCGGTGCAGGCCTCCTGGGCGGCCACTCCGGCCCGTGAGCGTGGGGAGATTCTGCGGTCGGTGTTCGAGATGATCATCGACCGCGCCCAGGACTTCGCCAACCTGATGACATTGGAGATGGGCAAGGTCGTCGCCGAGAGCATGGGCGAGGTCAAATACGGTGCCGAGTTTTTCCGGTGGTTCGCCGAGGAGGCTGTTCGCATCGCCGGCCGGTACACCCCGAGTCCGGCCGGAACCGGGCGCATCGTCGTCACCAAGCAGCCGGTCGGTCCGTGTTACGCGATCACGCCGTGGAACTTCCCCCTGGCTATGGGCACCCGCAAGATCGGCCCCGCGCTCGCGGCGGGCTGCACCATGATCGTCAAGCCGGCGCAGGAGACGCCGCTGACCATGCTGCTGCTCGCCAAGCTGATGGCCGAGGCTGGTCTACCCCCCGGCGTGCTCTCGGTATTGGCGACCAACAAGCCCCGCGAGGTCACCACCGCGCTGATCGACGATGGGCGGCTGCGCAAGCTCACCTTCACCGGCTCGACGGGTGTCGGCAAGGCACTGGTCAAGCAGTCGGCGGACAAGCTCCTGCGCACGTCGATGGAACTCGGCGGCAATGCGCCGTTCGTGGTGTTCGACGATGCCGACATCGACGCCGCCGTCGACGGCGCGATGCTGGCCAAGATGCGCAACGGCGGCGAGGCCTGCACGGCGGCGAATCGTCTGTACGTGGCCACCCCGCTGATCGAGGAGTTCACCGACAAGTTCGTCAAGCGCATGGGTGAGCTCAACCTCGGCAATGGCCTGGACCCGTCAGCCAAGCTGGGTCCGCTGATCAACCCCAACCAGTTGGAGACGGTCCAGGAACTGGTCGATGATGCGGTAGCCAAAGGCGCGAAGGTGGCCGTGGGCGGGCAGGCGCCGGGCGGGCCGGGCAATTTCTACCCGGCGACCGTTCTGGTCGATGTGCCGGCTAACGCCCGGATTCTGAAAGAAGAGGTATTCGGCCCGGTTGCTCCGATTGTCGGGTTCGATACCGAGGAGCAGGGCATCGCCGCGGCCAATGACACCGAGTACGGGTTGGCGGCCTATATCTGGACCCAGTCACTGGATCGGGCGCTACGGGTGGCGGAAGCACTCGAGGCCGGCATGGTCGGCGTGAACCGGGGGGTGATCTCGGACCCGGCCGCGCCGTTCGGAGGTGTCAAAGAGTCCGGCTTCGGCCGCGAGGGCGGATACGAGGGCATCGAGGAGTACCTCGATATCAAGTACATCGCGCTGACGCCATAGGCCTCAGGCGGGGTCTGGTGGCCGGCGTCAGTGCCCGAGCCGGCGGTGTCCGATGGCCGGCGTCAGTGCCCGAGCCGGCGGTGTCCGATGGCCGGCGTCAGTGTCCGAGCCGGCGGTGTCCGATGGCCGGCGTCAGTGTCCGAGCCGGCCGCGGCCCATGCGCAGCAGCAGCATCGCCAGGTCCTTGCCGTCGACGCCGAGCTCGCTGTAGCGCTCGATAACCTTCATCTCGCGGC
>JBAXIA010000091.1:0-12015 GCA_037138615.1 Mycobacteriaceae bacterium
GTTGGGGAAATCCTTCAGTAGACCGTCGGGTTCGAGGATCACGAACGCTGCCAGTTGGTCGGCGACATCTTCCTCGCGCCCGGTGAACGGTAGGTCATAGATAGAGATGAGGGCATGGGCGAGTTCATGAAAGAACACTCCGATCGTGGAGTTGGTCGCCTCCTCGACGGAATTGGGTTGATCGTCAGCGCCGAAGATGCGCAGGCTCAGATCGACCAGTTCGTAGCAGATCTTGATCCTGCGGTCGGTGCTGTTCCAGGTGGCATTCACCTGACCGCATTGCTCGCCGACCAGTGCAATGTCCCCGGGCAGTTTCAGCGACGAGTTGACGTCACCGGCGAGATCTTCGAGCACGTGCGCGTTCTTCAGTAACGCCCGGCCCTGGATCGCCTCGGCCGTGGTGGCATCCCCATAGGTGACGATCATTCGGCCGGGGTACGGATCAACCTGGACAGCGTTACCGCAGCCGGTAACCAGCAGTGCCGCCGTCAACGTCTGAGCCAGAAGTGCGCCGCGACCGCTCGCCCGAACTTTCACCACGCACTTCCTGCCATTCGGTTCTCAGTGACGGCCGATGTTACGCGTGGACGTTCCATTCGACTGTCGGCACCGCAGAGGGTCAGTATAGTTATTGGAAACGGTTTTCATTTGTACTAGGCTGCGGCAGGCCGGGAGGGATGATCGACGCATGAAGGCGGCCGCCATCACCCTGTCGGCAGTGGTCCTCGGTGCGGCGATCAGCGCCTGCGGCGCTGAAAAACCCGCCGGGAGTCCCGACAAGCCGACCGTGGTCGCCTCGACCGATGTCTGGGGCAGCGTCGCCCAAGCCGTCGCCGCCGACCATGCGAAGGTGACGTCGATCATCAACGGCGCCGCGGCTGATCCACACTCCTTCGAAGCCAGTCCGGCCGACGCGGCCGCCATCATCGACGCTTCACTGGTCGTCTACAACGGCGGCGGCTACGACCAATGGGTCGACGATATTCTGACCAACCATCCCGACGTGGCGTCGATCAACGCCTATTCACTGCTCGAGGCCACCGCACCTGGTGAACCGGCCCAGTCGTCGACCCCGCGGGCGAACGAACATGTCTTCTACGACCTCGCCACCGCCAAGGCCGTGGCCGATGAACTCGCCAGCAAGCTGGCACAAGCCGACCCTGGTAACACCGCCGAGTACACCTCAAACGCCGAGGCATTCAGCCGGAAGGCAGATGCGGTCCAGCAGATCGAGAAGTCAATCCGCACAACACATCCCGGGCTGGCAGTCGTGGCCACTGAGCCGGCAGCCCACTACATGCTGATCGCCGCGGGCCTGGCCGATAAGACACCACCCGGTTTCAGCAGCGCGATCGAGCAGGACAGCGACCCAGCGCCCGTCGATGTGGCCGCCATGCTCGATGTGATCAAATCTCGTGAGATTTCCGCCCTGCTTGTCAACCCACAGACCGCGACTGCTGTGACCAAGCAGATTCAGGCTGCAGCCCAAACCGCCGATATCCCGGTCGTCACAATCGCCGAGACCCTTCCCATCGGCAGCGACTACCTGACCTGGCAGCGCGACACCGCCAGCCGGTTGGCCGCGGCGTTACGGCAGAACTGACGCGACCCATGACTGCTGACGTCGTCTCTCTCAAGGATGCCCGGTTGGCCTTCGGTGACCGCGTGCTCTGGGATCAACTCGATCTGACTGTGTCGGCCGGTGAGTTCATCGCAATCCTCGGGCCGAATGGAACGGGAAAAACCTCACTGCTGAAAGTGTTGCTCGGACAGCTACCACTCAGTGCCGGCACCGCATCGGTCGAGGGACAGCCGATCCAGGCCGGCAGCGACCGGATCGGCTACGTTCCGCAGCATCGGGCAGTCGATCGCGGGCTGAGTCTGCGCGGGCGCGACCTGGTCCGGCTGGGTGTCGACGGCCATCGCTGGGGTCTGGCCCCACTGCGCCGAGCCGACCGGGTGGCCCGCCGCGAGGCAGTCGAGCGGGCCTTGGATCAGGTACGCGCCACCAAACTGGCGGCCGTGCCGGTCGGGGTGATGTCCGGTGGCGAGTTGCAACGAGTGCGGATCGCCCAGGCACTTGCCACCGACCCGGCACTACTGCTGTGCGATGAACCTCTGCTCAACCTCGATCCGGCCAACGCCCGCCTGGTCGCTGAGCTGATCGACAGCCGGTGCCAGGCCGGTACCGCAGTGATGTTCGTGACCCACGAGGTCAATCCGGTGTTGCCCTATGTAGACCGAGTGCTCTATCTGGTGAACGGACACTTCCGGATCGGCACGGTTGCCGAGGTGATGACGTCGGACACGCTGTCGGAGCTTTATCAGGCCGATATCCAGGTGGTCCAGGTAGGCGACCGCTACGTGGTGGTCGGCGAGCATTTCGACCATTCCGGCCACACCCACGGGCACACCCATGAATGACAAAGTCGCCCACCTGCTACACAATCTGTTCGCCTTCGACATCACTGCCGACCTGCTCGGCCGTAGCTTCGTGCAGCAGGCCCTCATCGCTGCCGCGCTGCTGGCGCTCGTTGCCGGATTGATCGGACCGTTCATCGTGATGCGGCAGATGTCATTCGCGGTACACGGCTCCAGTGAGTTATCGCTGACCGGTGCGGCATTCGCCCTACTGACCGGACTCAATGTCGGACTGGGCGCGCTCTTCGGAAGTGCCTTGGCGGCAATTCTTTTCGGATTCCTCGGGCAGCGGGCACGGGAACGCGATTCTGCAATCGGGGTGGTGATGGCCTTCGGACTCGGTATGGCAGTGCTGTTCATCCACCTCTATCCGGGGCGGGCCGGCACGAGTTTCGCGCTACTCACCGGTCAGATCGTCGGCGTGGGGTACTCCGGGCTGGCACTGTTAGTCGCGGTGACAGTCGTTGTCGTGGTGACCTTGGCAGCCAGCTATCGGCCACTACTGTTCGCCACAGCCGATCCCGAAGTTGCCGCTGCGCGCGGTGTGCCGGTGCGCGCATTGGGCATCGTGTTCGCCGCTTTGGTCGGGATCGTCGCCGCGCAGGGCGTGCAGATCGTCGGTGCGCTGTTGGTCATGTCACTGCTCATCACCCCGGCCGCCGCTGCGGCTCGGGTCTTCTCCTCGCCGGTCGCGACCATCGCAGCCTCGGTGGTGTTCGCGGAGGTGGCAGCCGTGGGCGGCATCGTGGCCTCGCTGGCACCGGGTGTCCCGGTATCGGTGTTCGTCACCACCATCTCGTTTGCGATCTACCTGGTGTGCTGGGCCATCAGCCGCCGCCACCACGACCCTGCCGCGGCATAGGCTGAGTCCGTGCCGTCCGTAGACCTCAATGCCGACCTCGCCGAGGGTTTCGGGATCTGGGAACTCGGTGACGATGACGCAATGCTCGACATTGTCACCAGTGCCAACCTCGCGTGCGGATTCCACGCCGGCAACCCGGTAGGGCTGGCGCGCACCTGTCGAGCCGCCGCCACGCGGGGAGTGCGGATCGGGGCGCAGGTCGGCTACTTCGACCTTGCCGGGTTCGGCCGTCGCCGGATCGATGTCGAACCGGCCGAACTCACCGCCGACGTTATCTATCAGATCGGCGCACTTCAGGCACTGGCCAGAGCCGCCGGTACGGCACTGGGTTACGTCAAGCCGCATGGCGCGCTGTACAACACAATCGGCACTGATGCCGATCAGGCCCGCGCCGTCGCCGAGGCGGTGCGCGCCGCCGATCCCAGCCTCGCGGTGCTCGGCCTGGCCGGGTCGGTGTTCTTCACGGAGGCTCAGCGACTGGGTCTGCGGACGGTGGCCGAGGCCTTCGCCGACCGCGCCTATCAGCCCGATGGACAACTCGTACCCCGCAGTCACGCGGGCGCAGTTCTCCACGACCCGGCGCAGATTGCTGACCGGGTCCTATCCATGGTGATGACCGGAAGTGTGACCGCCGTTGATGGTTCGGTGATTGCCATCGAGGTCGAATCGGTTTGCGTTCATGGTGATTCGCCAGGTGCGGTGGAGATCGCCGGTGCCGTGCGTGACCGGTTGTTGTCCGAGGGGATCACGTTGGCGGCGATCAACTGATGCCTGTGAACCCGAGTGAATTCGATATCCCCGGAGTGATCGAAGGCCTAGGAACCGATCGCGTGATTCGGCCGATCGGCTCGCTGCCACAACCCGCCGAGGCACTGGACCCGTCACCGCCGGTTCGATCACTCGAATTCGAGATGGCGGTCGAACGACTGTGTCTGGACGCCACGTCGTATCGCAATATCCGCGATCAGGCCGGAGCCGATCCCACTAGGATGAGTGAGCGCATCCTTGAGATCGTCGCGACGCGGGGCAAGATGCACAACCCGCTCACCGATTCCGGCGGGGTCGCATTGGGCACAGTTCAGTCGGTCGGTGCACAGTTCCCCAACCCGCCACGGATCGGCGACCGAGTGGTCACCCTGGCCTCGCTGACATTGACTCCACTGCGGCTCGATTCAATAGTCCGACTGGCGCCGGACTCGGCACAGGTCGAGGTCACCGGCACCGCTTACGTGTGTGCGAGTGCGCCGTGGGGGCTGCTGCCCGACGATATGGATATCAACACTGCCGTCGAAATCTACGACGTCTACGGCGCGGCGTCGCACACTGCCCGGCTGGCCCCGAAGTCCGGTGTCGTCTACGTGCTCGGCTGCGGTCACGCCGGCAAGCTGGCGATGGCAGCGGCGCGCGACACCATGGACGACGGCTCGTTAGTGGTGGCTATCGACGTCGATGAACTCGCCGTCAGCCGGGTGCGGGATGCCGGACTCTGCGATATCGGTATCGTCGCCGATCTGCAGAACCCGGTGGCCGCTCTGGCTGCGCTGCGGGACGCCGGCGCACCGCCCGCCGATCTCACCATCGTGGTGGTCAATGCCGCCCGATGCGAACCGTTCTCGATTCTGGCCACCAGGGAACGCGGGACTGTCCTGTTTTTCTCGATGGCGACGAACTTCAGCACCGCCGCACTTACCGCCGATGGGATGGGACACGATGTCACCATGCTGATCGGCAGCGGATACACACCCGATACCGGAAAGTACGCGCTCGATCTGGTGCGGCGGATACCGGCACTGCGCGCCGCAATGGGTATTGACAACCACGGGCATCAAAAATCAAAGCCGCATAGCGTGACCGGGCAGGACAACAAGGAGATGCTGCAATGAGCTGGAACTCAAAACCCGTCGTCATCACAGCGGCAATCACCGGCGCCGACGTCACCCGGGACGACAACCCCAATGTCCCTTACACGCCGGCCGAGATCGCCGAATCAAGCCTGCGGTCTGTCGAGGCCGGAGCCGCGATCGTTGCCCTGCACGTGCGCGAGGACGACGGAACGCCCAGTGGCCGGCCCGAACTGTTTATCCAAGTCATTGACCAGATACGAGCGGGTGCGCCCCTGGCGGTGACCAATGTGTCAACAGGCGGTTCCAACACCATGAGCATCGAGGACCGGATGGGCGGCCTGCAGGCCAGGCCCGACATGTGTGGCGTGGAGACGGGATCGATGAACTTCGGCGATGAAACATTCATCACTCCACCACCGGCCGCCCGGGAGATCATCGCCCGCGCGCACTCCCAGGGAATCGGGTTGGAGGTGGAGGCATTCGATGTCGGGCACATCGTCAGCGCCGTCCGGCTTTACGACGAGGGAATCCTGCCCGGCCCACTGCGGGTGAATCTGGTCTTCGGTGTGCCGGGCGGCATCGACGCGTCACCGGAAGCCCTCGATGCCATGCTTCGCCCTCTACCACCCGAGGCGTTCTGGACGGTGACGTGCGTCGGGCGCCCGCACGACCGGATTCTGGCCCTCGGCCTGCTTCGGGGCGCCGACGGTGTTCGGACCGGACTTGAGGATGTCGCCTACATCTCCAAGGGTGTTCATGCTCCATCGAACGACGCCCTAGTGACCAAGCTTGTCGGTCTGGCGAAAACTTTGGGCCGCGAGGTGGCCACCATCGATCAATCCCGGGACCTGCTGGGGCTCAACTAGCGAAATGCGAACCGAGGCCGTCCAGGGTTGCGCCGACCAGGTGCCCCAGGGTCGGTAGGTGATATCCACCCTCCTGCACCACCACGGTCGGAAGTCTCAGCGCGCCAAGGACATCACCCGCTCGGTGATAGCCCTGCAGGGTTACCTGCAGCGGACTCTCGGGATCGTCGATCGCGGCGTCCACACCGAGCGCGATCACCAATGCGGTGGCACCGAAGTCAGCGGCAGCCGCGACGGCGCGCTCGACGGCCGAGAGCCACACGGCGTCGCCGGATCCGGGTTCCAGTGGCAGGTTGAGATTCGCACTGAGTCCGTCGCCACGGCCGGTTTCGTCGGCGAAGCCGACGTGGTGCGGGAACCAGCCGGCACCGGGGTCGACGTGCACTGAAGTTGTGAACACATCAGGGCGCTCATAGAAGATCGCCTGGGTGCCGTTGCCGTGATGGGCGTCGATGTCGATGACAGCGACGTTCTCGAAATCGGCCTCGCGCAATGCCTGTGCTGCTATAGCCGCGTTGTTGAGGTAGCACGATCCGCCGTACGCCGACCTCGTCGCATGGTGACCCGGCGGTCGCGTCAACGCGTAGGCACTGGGCTCACCCCTGACAACAAGATCCACGGCGGTACGGGTCGCACAGGTTGCGGCACGGATCGCCGGCCAGGTTCCCGGTCCGATGAGTGTCATCGTGTCGTAGCAGTACACACCGATCTCGGCATGTAGTGCCGTGGGTATCCGGGGTGGTAGTCCCTGACGGAGTTCGGCACTGGGAAATAGGTACGGGACCACCCGTCCAGCGCCGAGATCGGGGTAACCGCCGGCAACCCAGCGGTCCCACACGGTTGCGAGGTAGTCGAGCAACTCAGGCGAGTGGACCGCCGTCAGCCAGGCATCGTCGAACTCGCCTGCAGACATCATCGGGTGCCCGAGTTCGCTCAGGAAGGCCTCGATGATGGTGACGCGGTCAGCGACTTCGGCGGGTGCCGTGGTCGTACCGAGCCAGATCTCCGCGCCCGGGTCGTGGTCGCGGCAGCACGGGTCGACGACCACCGGAATCCGCCCCGCCACTCCGGCAGCATGGCACGATGCGGCCATGGGCGGAAGAGTGCGGCTGGCGGAGTGGTCGGTGGCCATCGGCACCCTTCCCCGAGGCCGGACCAACTCGGTGCTGGACGTGCCGGGCGTCGGACTTGGGCATGCGACGGTGATCTCCGACGATGTCGACCCCCCGGCCGGGGCCGGCATCGCACGCACCGGTGTCACTGTTCTCGACCCGGGCGCAAGTGTTTGGGCGGCCCCGGTGCCCGCTGGCGTGGCGGTACTCAACGGCGCCGGCGAACTGACCGGACGGTCTCAGGTCCAGGAGTGGGGCCTCATCGAGACTCCGGTGTTCCTGACTTCCACGATGCAGGTGGGCCGGGTGTATGACGCGGCATGCCAGATCCTCATCGCCGAGGAACCAGATATCGGAGTCGATGACTGGGTGATACCAATCGTCGGCGAATGCGATGACTCCTGGCTGAACGATGCCCGTCGCATGCACGTGCAGTACGACCATGTCGCCGCCGCACTGGCTGCCGCACGACACTCCATCGGCGGTGCCGAGGTCGGCCTCGGCGCCATCGGCGCGGGCACGGGAATGTGTTGCTACGGGTGGAAGGGCGGCATCGGGTCGGCATCGCGGTTGCTACCGGACGGCCATGTCCTCGGCGTGCTGGTGTTGGCCAACTTCGGCTCCTGGGAACGTTTGACGATCGCCGGTGTACCGGTGGGTCGCGCCCTAGGTCCACCGGCGCACCTGGGACCGAAACCCGCCGGCTCGTGCATCGGCGTCGTGATTACCGACGCGCCCATCGACGCTGCGGGTTGCACACGCCTGGCGACTCGGATGGGTCTGGGACTGGCCCGGACCGGGTCCACCGCACACCACGGCTCCGGTGAGATATTCCTCGGTCTGGCAACGGGATTGCGTGCCGAGCGGTCGGCGGTCGTCGCGACCAGCGCCGTGCTGTCCGGGCGTCGGCTGGACCCCTACTTCGAAGCCACCGTGGACGCAACCGAGGAGGCGGTCATCGACGCGCTGCTGTGCGCGACGACGATGACCGGCGTCGGCGGCCGAACCATCGACGCCCTTCCACTCGACCGGGTCCGCCCGATGCTGGTCACGCCATGACCGGAGTCCGGCGCGACGAGTGGATACCGATGTCGGACGGTGAACGCCTCGCGGTCACCCTGTACCTGCCCGACAGTGGTCCGCAACCATGCATCCTGGAAGCGCTGCCGTATCGCAAAGATGATCTGACCGCCTCCTATCGCCCCGAATACACCCGGTTGCGCGACGAGTTCGACTACGCCTTGGCGCGCCTGGATGTTCGCGGCACCGGCAGCAGCGGTGGGCGTGCGATCGACGAATATCAGTCCCAGGAACAACCAGACCTAGCCGAGGTGATCGCCTGGATCACCGCACAGCAGTGGTGCGACGGCAACGTCGGGATGTATGGCACGTCCTACAGCGGCTTCAACTCGCTGCAGATGGCTGCTGAGCGCGCACCCGGGTTGAAGGCCGTGATCGCGATCTACGCCTCGGATGACCGTTTCACCGATGACGTCCACCTGTGCGGTGGTTCGCGACGTTGGCTGGATCTGGTGGACTACTGCCACTACGTGACGCCGATGAATGCGCTGCCACCGGTGCCCGCGGTGTGGGGCGACGGATGGCGCGACGAATGGGCGGCACGGATCGCTGAGCATGAGCCCTGGCTATTCGGATGGCTCGAGCACACGCGCCGCGACGACTACTGGCAACACGGGTCGATCCGTCCGGCCTACGACGACATCGAATGTCCGGTACTCCTGGTCGCCGGCTGGGCGGACGGGTACCGGAACAACTCGTTTCGCACAGTCACCGCGCTGCGGGCGGCGGGTCGGCACGCCGAACTACTGGCCGGGCCGTGGCCGCACGCCGCGACCTCATCGTGTCTTCCCGGACCCCGCATCGACCTGGTGCCGGAGATGGTCGCGTGGTGGGACCGCTGGCTTCGTGGCCGGACTCCCGCAGTCGAGCCGCCCACCGCGCGCTGGTACGCACGCGCCTCGCACCGTCCGGCGGTCGACCTCGACCACGTGCCGGGTGTGTGGCGGGCCGACGAGTGGCCGACCCCGCGCTCGGTCGAGCGGATCTGGCCACTGTCATCGAAGCCGCCGTATGACGTGGTCGCCGATATCGGACTCACCGCCTGGCTCTCCTGCAGCGGACACCTGCCGTGGGGCCAGCCCGATGATCAACGCACCGATGACATCCGGGCGCTGACGTGGGACTGGCCGCTGGCAGATGGACTGGAGATCGCCGGCTACCCGCATGCGCGGCTGCGGATTTCCGTTTCCAAGCCGGTCGCCAGCGTCGCGCTGCGACTGTGCGACGTGGCACCCGACGGCACCTCCACACTGGTGTCCCGCGGCTTTCTGAACCTGACCCGCCGCGCAGGTATGTCGACGGCGACACCATTGATACCCGGTGAGGTTTACGACGTTGACGTCGAGATCGAGGCGACCGCCTGGCAGTGGGCGCCGGGGCATATGCTGCGGCTCGCGCTGGCCGGGGCAGACTGGCCCAACGTCATCGCGCCGCCGACGTCGGTGTCGCTGACCATCCACGGCGGTGAGTTGGTGCTGCCGACCTACGATGCGACGACAAGTCCTTATCCGTCACCGGTTTTCACACCCGGCGACGATGTGGCCGCCGAGGACCCGGCCGGGGTCACCTGGCGGACCTGGCGCGACGTTCTGGCTCGGGTCACCGGTGCGGTAGTCGATCACGGCGGTGATCCCTATGACACCCCGTACGGTCGCATGGGCGAGCACTACTTCGGCGAGGTGCGCGTGCAGACCGATACATTCACCCAATCGGCGCGGTCCGATGTGACGTTCGCCCTGCATTTCGATGACGATGGATCGGGTGCACCCGTTGACTGCGTCGTCACGTCGCGATTGCACGTCGAGGCCGACCAGACCGACCTCGACGTGACGATCACCATGTCCTGTACCGAGACCGGCTCGTCGGGCGAGCGTGTTGTCGGCGAGCGATCATGGCAGCGGCGGTTCGCTCGCGACCTGGCCTGAGCTCAGCGCCTGCGCGCCTGCAACGTATACGTCAACGGCACGCGCTCCGGTCGCGTGTTCAGGCGCCACTCCCCCTGCGCATCACCGATCATATTGCCGGGCAGCGCCTCCCACGGGACGCTGCGATGCTCCTCCAACGCGGTGATCTCCATCCCGGCCTCGAGCAGTGCGGTAATGATCTCGGCCAGCCCGTGGTTCCAGGTGTGAGTCGTGGTGTGCCTGAACACGGTATCGGTCTCGACATAGGTGCCCGCATCCTCGAAGACATCCGGTTCGGGCATCTCGAAGTACGGATAGTTGACAACAAGCAGTTGGTCGCCGCGTTCTTCATCGAGGCTCCACAACACTGGATGGCCCTCCCTGATGAACAGCCGCCCGCCGGGCCGCAGCAGACCGGACACGGTTTGTGCCCAACGCCTGATATCCGGCAACCAACACAGTGCACCGACACCGGTGTAGACGAAATCGAAGCCACTCTCGCCGAGCACCGACTCCGCGTCATAGACGTCGGCCTGCACGAATTCCACCTGCGCCCCGGCCAGTTCCGCTATCCGCCGCGCCTCGGCCAGGGCCCCGGGTGAGAAGTCGAGTCCGGTCATCCGGGCGCCGAGTCGGGCCAGCGAGATGGTGTCGGTGCCGATGTGGCACTGCAGGTGAACTCCACGCAGTCCGGTGATGTCGCCGAGTCGCGGAACGTCGAACTGCACCACGTAACTCAGAAAGGCCGGATCCTGGACGAATCGGTCGACATGGTATCCGGGCGAGGCAGCGTGCGCGGGGGCGCGCTCGTCCCAGTTGAGTCGATTTATCTCTGCGGAATCCACGATCTCATCGTGGCATAAACCGCTGAGTGGATCAGACCATCCAGTTGGCTGCATATGACGGATCGGTCAGCGCTGCGCGGTCGAACCGGAAGGCCGACAGGTCATAGCTGCTGGCGCCGTCAATCGCCATATCGGTCAGCAGGCGTCCGAACAGCGCCGCGAACTTGAACCCGTGCCCCGCGCCCAGCCCGACGGTGACGCCGGGGTGTCCGGGCAGTCGATCAATCACGAAGTCGCGGTCGGGTGTCAATGTGTACAGACACCGCTTGGAACGGATCGGACCACCCGATTCGGGAAACACACCGCGCATGAATGCCGAGAGCCGTTCCAGCATCGCCTCATCGAGCGCGCCGCTTCGGTCATCCGCTGTCACGGTGGGGCCGCCACAGTCCTGCGCGGCTTTGACGGTCGCCTCACCGTAGGTGGGGAAACCGTAGTAGGACGGCTCGTCCATCCAGATCCACACCGGGAACACCTCGGGGCTGAACTTCGATGGTTCCGGCGGCGCGAAGTAGGTGAGTTGTTCCTCGGTCACGGTCAGCGGCAGGTCCACACCGAGCGGAGCCAGCAGACCAGCCGTCCATGCGTCGGCGGTGACGACGACCCGCCCCGCGCTGACGACGCCGTCGGCGGTGACCAGTTCCACACTGTCGGAGCCGGGCACGATCGCCTCGACCCGGGTGTTGTCCTGGATCGTCGCGCCGAGTTCTCGGGCACGGCGCGTCATCGCGGCAGTGCCTGCGGCGGCGGGCACGATGCCAGTGCGCGCCTGATGGATGGCGGTCGTACCGTCCGGCAGCACGAAAGCCGGCCAGCGATCGTGAACCGCGGCGGGATCCAGAACGTCGTAGGCGATGCGGTGGGCATCCATCGACAAGAGGTAGTCGTCCATCGCAATGTGCGCATCTGGCGGGTACAGATCGAGCCCACCGGTTATCGTCACGAACTGCTGGCCGGTCTCGTCCTCGAGGCGAGCCCAGTCGTCGTAAGCGCCGAAGGTCAGGGCCACATACTCCGGTGTGTGATAGCTATGCCGGATGATTCGAGACGTGCCATGCGAGGCACCGCGCTCGTGACCGAG
>JBAXIA010000092.1:0-11753 GCA_037138615.1 Mycobacteriaceae bacterium
GAGATATTGCCACCCGCCATCTTCTGAGCCTGTTCGGCGTCGGTGTCAGCCATGGAGGTCAGATTACGCCCGTGAACGTCAGCGCGTCAGTGTCACCGCGTCAGCGGATCTCCGGCCAGCGCCGCGGTTCCGATGACCTCACCGAATCCTGAGCGCAGACTCTCGATGAGTGCCTCGCGGTCCTCGACCGCCGCGTCGTCGGTGCTGACCCCGACACTGGCGGTTCCCTCATACGTCAGCATGGTCACGTTGATCGCCGCTCCGATGGTGCCGACCAACGGGTACATCCGCTCGATCTTGGCACCGGCCAGCCACACCGGTACCGGGACACCGGGAACGTTGGAGGCGGTCAGGTCCGAGGTCTGGGCCGCCGCCGACACCAACTCGGGAGGAAGGAAACGAGTCAGCTCGGCGAAGTAGTCGGCCAGTTTCAGGGCCGGTTCGGCGCGCCAGCTGCGCACGGTGCTCGCCGCCGCCTCGAGCACGTCGTCGATGACATTGGAGATCGGAATCTCGAAGCGGGCGATGGTGACCGCGTTGCTCTGATCGTCGGATGTGCGTAACGAGATCGGCATGTTCATCCGTAGTTCGCCGACGGGGCGTCCCATCTTTTCGTGGTAGCGGTACATACCGACGCTGATCGCAGCCAGGAACAGATCGTTGACGGTGCGCTCACGCTTCTTGGCCGCCGCCCGGAATTTCGCAAAATCCATATCGATGGTGTCGAAGTGGTAGTTGATACTGCGCGACTGCATGATCGGCGACAGCGGTCCGAGAGGCAGCGGTACCTTGGTGAACCGCGCCACCGACTCGGCAGTCTCGCGCACCTTGCTGAGCAACTCCAGCGGGTTCTTGATCGCCGACATGGCAAGCGGGCCAATGCCCTTGATGACATCCTCGGCTGTTTTGGCGACCCAGCCGACGTTGTTGCGGATGACCGCCTGCATGAAGCCCCGGGTGTCGAGCTCGACCGGCTCGGGGGCTTCCGGCATCGGTCCGAGATCGCTTCCGTCGGCGGTGAAGTCGAACAACGCGAGGCCGAGTTGCACCGTGCCCTGACCGTCGGCGATAGCGTGGTGCAACTTCATGATCAGCGCCGCTTTGCCGCCGGGGAGGCCCTCCACGACGGTCACCCGCCACAGCGGCCGTTCCTTGTCGAAGTCGGTCATGGATTGCCGGCGAGCCTCGGTGAGGACGTCATCCCATGTCGCGGCGGGCATGCTGAACCGGCGCATGTGATAGCCCAGATCGAAGTCCGGGTCGACGACCACGCGCGGGGTCTGCAGATTGAGCGGGCCCTCGACGACCTTCGAGCGCAACACCGGCGCCAGGCGGGTGGCCCGCTCGAAGCGATCGCACAGCACATCCCAGTCCGGGCTCGTCTCCAGTACCAGCAGGCCGATGATGGTCGAGCGCATCACCGGATCGTCGGTGGCCATCCGCCACGTCGCGAAATCCCAGCCGCCGAGGCGCCTCGCGCCGGTGATGGTCTCGGAGCCCCTGAGTTTCTTGGTCGGTGCTCTCTTGGTCGGGGCCTTCTTGGCGGACGCTTTTGCGGCGGGGGCCTTCCTCGCAGGCGCCTTCTTCACCGCCTTCTTGGCGGGTGCCTTTTTCTTCGGGCTGTCCGGCACGCGTCCTCCTCGTTTATCGACCTCGATAGGGGAATCCTGTCACCAAACGAACGCCCGGGTGGCCGAGGTCAATAATGACGGGGTGAACCGCGATGAGGCACCACGGCCGGGCAGCCGTCCGAGTCCCTCTGAGCTGGGCCGCTGGCGCAGGCACCTGGCCAACGAACGTGCGGAGGCCGCCGTCTATCGCGATCTTGCCCAGCGCTACGACGGGGAGGAGCGCGCGATACTCCTGGCCATCGCCGCCTCAGAGGAACGCCACGAGCAGCACTGGCTGACGCTGCTGGGCGATCAGGTCGGCCCGCCGCGTCGCGCGGACCTCGGCACCCGAACGCTGGCTTTCCTGGCGCGCCACTTCGGGTCGGTGTTCGTCCTGGCGCTGGTTCAGCGTTTCGAAGCCCGCGCCAACTACGACGACGACGTCGACGCCACCCCGACGATGGCCGCCGACGAACAGATCCACGAAGAAGTCATCCGCGCGCTGGCGGCCCGCGGCCGTGACCGTCTGTCGGGGAGCTTCCGGGCCGCGGTGTTCGGCGCCAACGACGGACTGGTGAGCAACCTGGCGCTGATACTGGGCGTCACCGCCAGCGGAGTATCGGCTCATACGGTGTTGGTCACCGGGCTGGCCGGATTGCTTGCCGGTGCATTATCGATGGGCGCCGGTGAGTACGTTTCGGTCAGCTCGCAACGTGAACTTCTGGAAGCGTCCACGCCCAGCCCACGCGTTGGCGCAGCCCTGACTGAACTGGATGTGGATGCCAACGAACTCGAACTGGTCTACCGCGCCCGCGGCATGAGTCCAGAAGAGGCTCGCGCGCACGCCGCCGACGTACTGCGCGACCCCGGTGCGGGCGCCGACGAGCATGGGTCGGTGGGTCCGGACCCGAACCGGCACGAGGCCGTCGGCACCGGCCTCAAGGCCGCGGTCGCGAGCTTCCTGTTCTTCGCCGTCGGCGCCCTGATCCCGGTGCTGCCCTATCTCTTTGGCCTCGAAGGGACGGTAGCCGTTCTGGTGGCCGCCGGGCTGGTCGGTGTGACACTGCTGGGCACCGGTGTGATCGTGGGTCTGCTCTCCGGTGCGCCGCCACTGCGACGGGCCATGCGCCAGTTGATGATTGGCTACGGCGCCGCCGGCGTCACCTATCTGCTCGGGTTGCTCGTCGGCGGGGGACTGGGTTAGGTCGGCCAGCCGGATATCCGCCGGGACGCGTCAACACGGGTCTTGTGCAGTACCGCAGTGCAGATCCAGCTCGATGAAGGCATCCGGGCCGATCGCCGCCGGTCCGACGAAGGGAAAGTCCAGGACGACCGTGGTGTAGCAGATCAGGGCGATCAGCCCGGTGAGCATCAGGGTCATCGCGGTGTGAAGGGAGTAGCGGCTGGCACCGAACAGGTAGGAGGACGTGACGAGGATGAACGCACCGACGATGAGAACCAGCCAGATGATAAGGGGGAGACTGCTGATGGCGTCATCGATTCTGGAGGCGCGCAGACTTTTGACCTCATCGAGTTTGGTTATTGACTCGCTGTAAAAGGTTCCCTCTGTGGGCGTGGAAACCTGGTGGCTGGCGTAGGTCTCAGTCAGTCCTCGGAGGATGGGGGCCGTCTCTGGGTTTCCCTCTCCCCGCGCAAGATCGGGCCACTCCTTTGTGACGATGACATCGCGGTAATGGACCAACCTTTCCCGGATCTCGCTTCTGAACGGATCGGGAAACGCCGATGCGTTGCTGTAGAGGGATTGAATATCGCGCGCCTCCTGAACGATGTTCGCGGAGGTCTGCTCGTAGTAGCCCCAGACGGTCGAGGCGACCAATGCCAGGAACACCCCGTAGACGGTTCCGAGAACGTTGAGGATGGGTGCCGAGATCTCATGGTGCTGGCGCAGGGCGTCCTGATCAACGAACTTGCGTATCAGCAGAAGTCCGGCTACTGCCAGCAGTACCGGTAACAGTAGGCCGATCAGAGCCAGCTGGACGGGGGTGAGCTGGAAGGCGGCCCACTGTTCCACGTTGAACCGGGACTGCTCAAATCCGAACGTCATAGCGTCCACTCGGACTGGGGCACCTTCGGCATCTCGGTGGTGATGCGCTGCATGGTGCCGAGGAAGCGGTAGAACTCCGGATAGACGACGGGCTTGCCGCTGTTGAGCACGGCGACGGAGATCGCGCGCTCGGGATCGGCCCACGCGAGCATATTGGTGAAACCGAGATGGCCGAAGGCCTGCTGGGTGTCGAGGCCGTAGAGGCTGACCATCCGCGCACCGAGCATCAACCCGTGGGAGAACCGTGTCGGGTATCCCAGCGAGAAGTCGATTTCCAGATGCGAGCGTTCGATGAGCGCCCGGCGGATGGTCTCGGTCTCGATCACCCGGATGCCGTCGAGTTCGCCTCCGCACCGCATGATCTCGAAAAAACGCGATAGTTCCCACGCGGTGGTCACCGTGCTCGCCGCCGGCACGATGCCGGTCAGGAAACGGGGATCGTTGGTGAGCTTGACCAGACTGTCCAGCCCGACGCCGAGGGCGCGGCTGAGCAGATTCGACAGCGGCGGTGCGGTCGGGGGCCCGGTGACGTAGTTGATCGCAACCTTGTCGACATCCTCGGGCGCGACGCCATAATTGGTCCATCGGAACCCCAGCGGATCGAGGAATTCCTCCGCGAGCACCTGGCGGATGTCCTTGCCGGTGGCGGTGTGGACGATCTCGCCGAGGATGAACCCTCCCGAGACCGCGTGGTAGGCGAGGTAGCGACCGGCCTTCGCGAACGGTGAGGCGTTGATGAGAATGTCGGTCATGTACTGGCGGTCGCCGAGGTTGTCCAGATCGAGTGCGCTGCGCGGCAGGTTCGGCACCCCGGCGCGGTGATCCAGGACATGACCGATGGTGATCTCGTGCTTACCGTTCTTCTCGTAGCCGGGGATGTAGTCGGCGACCGGGTCGTCGATGCCGATGACGCCGCGCTCGGCGAGTTTGTGAACGACGAAGGCGGTGATCGCCTTCGAGGTGGAGTACACGCAGAACGGGGTGTCGACGGTCGCGTACTGCCGCTCGGTGTCCTTGCTGTCCTGTGGGCCGTGGCCATGCGAGTGGCCGATCGCCCGGTTGAGGATCACCGCGCCGTTGCGCCGGATACACACCTGCATCGCCGGATGCACTCCGCTGCGATACCAGTCGCGCACCGAGCGCCAGATCGTTTCGACCTTGCGCGCGCTGACACCACCCGCCTCAGGCGGATCCTCGGGGCCGATATCGGTGACGGCATCGAGGTCGCGGGGCACGTGAATCCGTCGCAACGGGTCCGGCAATCCCATCGGAGGCCTGGGAACGGAGGGGATCAGAGAGGCCATCGCCGCATCGTATGTGTACGCCTGGTTCACGGTGGGATTCGTCAAAATTCGATGCCATCGTTTAGTGCACTTGTCGTACCCCGTCGGTAGAATTGAAGTATCAATCGCGACTGTTTCTCACAGTCGTTCATCGCAGGTCAAGGGCTCGCTAAAAGCTGCCGGGGGCATCACCCCCGGACTTTGTCGTGGCCATTGCCTGCCCAAAAGAAGGGTGACATATGACCGACTCCAACAAGACCCTGATCGCTGCGCTGCTGGACCGCTCCGGCTCGATGGATCAGTGCAAGGAGGCCACCGAAGATGGCTGGCGCGAGCTCATCAATGAGCAGCGCTCCCACCCCGAATACTGCGAGGTGACGCTGGCCCAGTTCGACACCGAGTACGAGGTGCTCTACCCGCCCACCGCCATCACCGCGGTGCCGGAGTTCGTCGTGGTGCCCCGCGGGCGGACCGCGCTGCTCGACTCGGCCGGGGTGTTCATCACCGAGGTGGGCGAACGGCTCGCCGCGCTGCCCTCCGATCAGCGGCCCGGTCAGGTGATCTGCCTGATCATGACCGACGGTATGGAGAACGCCAGCCACCAGTGGACCTGGGATGCGGTCAAGACGCTGATCACCCAGCAGCGCGAGGTCTACGGCTGGGAGTTCATCTTCCTGGGCGCCGACATCGACGCGGTCGCGGTGGGGCAGCGGATGGGTATGGACGCGCGCTATTCGATGACCTACGACAAGAGTTCCTATAACGCCAACCACGCGGCCTACCGGTTGACATCAGCTGCCATGACTGACATCAAGCGCGGACGCGTCGCCGGCGGGGGCTTCACCGCGGCGGATCGCGCCGAGGCGATGGGTGAGACGCCGAACGCGACGTCGAAGGCGGCGCCGAACAAGAAGAGGAAGCGGGGCGCCTAGGGCGATCGGGGGAGAAAGCGATAGCACCGATACGGTGCCTGGATTGCTGCGAGTGGGGCCTACGTCTTCTCGTGAGCACTTCAGCGTTCACCCGTTGTTAGCCTGCCGCTCAGTGTCGCGTCCCAGTTAGGTCTTCGCCGCTCGTTATAGATGTGAGTATGCGATGCACCGTGTTCGGTACCGGCTACCTCGGCGCAACACATGCCGCCGGGATGGCAGAGCTGGGTCATGAAGTGGTCGGCGTCGATATCGACCCCGGCAAGGTCGCCAAACTCTCCGGCGGCGACATCCCGTTCTATGAGCCCGGTCTGGCGAAGGTTCTGCGCGAGAACATCGCCGCCGGCCGGCTGCAGTTCACCACCGACTACGCGATGGCCGCCGACTTCGCCGACATTCACTTCCTCGGTGTCGGGACACCGCAGAAGAAGGGCGAATACGGAGCCGACCTTCGTCACGTGCACGCCGTCATCGACGAACTCGTTCCGCGGCTCACCCGGCCTTCGGTGATCGTCGGCAAGTCCACCGTCCCGGTGGGCACGGCGGCCGGCCTTGCCAACCGGGCCCGCGCCCTGGCCGGTGACGGCGTGTTGATCGAAGTCGCCTGGAACCCGGAATTCCTGCGCGAGGGTTTCGCGATCCACGACACCCTGCACCCGGATCGCATCGTTCTTGGCGTCGAAGAGGGTTCGACGCTCGCCGAGCCAGCACTGCGTGAGATGTATGCGCGTCTGCTCGACGAGGGTGCGCCGTTCATCCGGACCGATCTGCAGACCGCCGAGTTGGTGAAGGTGTCGGCGAATGCCTTTCTGGCGACGAAGATCTCGTTCATCAATGCCATTTCGGAGGTGTGCGAGGCTGCCGATGCCGACGTCCGGGTGCTCGCCGATGCGCTGGGCCACGATCCGCGTATCGGTCGGCAGTTCCTCAACGCCGGTCTGGGTTTCGGAGGCGGCTGCCTGCCCAAGGACATCCGAGCGTTCATGGCCAGGGCCGGCGAACTCGGCGCCAACCAGGCGCTGACATTCCTGCGCGAGGTCGACAGCATCAATATGCGCCGCCGCACCCGGATGGTGGAACTGGCCGCCGCGGCGTGTGGCGGATCGCTGCTGGGCGCCAACGTGGCGGTGCTGGGTGCTGCGTTCAAACCGGAGTCCGACGATGTGCGCGACTCACCGGCGCTCAATGTCGCCGGCATGCTGCAACTCAATGGGGCGACCGTCAACGTTTACGACCCCAAGGCAATGGACAATTCGCAGCGACTGTTCCCGACCCTGAACTACTCGACGTCGGTGCTGGAGGCCTGTGAGCGGGCCGACGCTGTGCTGGTGCTCACCGAGTGGCGGGAGTTTGTCGATCTCGACCCCGACACCCTGGCCGCCACGGTGCGGGCCAGGGTCGTTGTCGACGGCCGCAACTGCCTGGACAGCGCGCGCTGGACGGGTGCCGGCTGGAAGTACCACGCGTTGGGCCGCCGGGCGGGCTGAGCACCGCCATACTGTCACCGTGACTGATCGCAACGTGCTGGGCGGCCCACTGGAGCCGTGCGGGACCGATCCGATGACCGGTTTTCATCGCGACGGCTGCTGCACGACCGGGCCCGAGGACCGCGGCCTGCACACGATCTGTGCTGTCGTGACGGCTGAGTTCCTCGAACATCAGCTCTCCATCGGCAACGATCTGTCGACCCCGCTGCCCGCCTACCGGTTTCCCGGGCTGGTGCCCGGTGACCGGTGGTGCGTCACCGCCCTCAATTGGCTTCGGGCCCACGAGGACGGGTACGCCGCACCGGTGGTGCTGGCCAGCACGCATGAGCGCACTCTCGATGTGGTGCCACTGGCAGTACTCAGGGAGCATGCCGTGGACATTCCTGACGACCTCAGGGATGTGATCCCGTGATTGCCGCCACGATGCCCCCGAGTGCCACGCTGCCGCCGACCGCCACGGTGACATATGAGTTCCACGACTCGTCGGTGCCGCCCCCGTTTCATCGAAGCTTCGTCCTGACCTTCACCCGGGAACGGGCCCGGATCGTCGTTGACAGCTACGGCGACATCCTCGCCGATCAGGATGCGCCGATGACCGCGGCGGTCTGGGACGAGGTGTCGCAGTCCTTTGCGGACTTGAGCGATATCGTCATCGTGGAACCGGAGCAGGGGTGCACCGGCGGGACCGCGTTCGCGGTGTCGGTCGCCGACGGTGGCGTGACGAGTTTTTCACTGCACGGCTCGGCCTGTGGCGGCGCGAACTCCAACGCCGAGGAACGACTGCAGAACTGGGTCCGACCGGTTCGGGTTCTGTTTCCGCCGATGGATCAGCTGGCACCGGAAGGAAACCGCTGACCTCGAAGCGGCCGTGAGGCGACCACAACCCGACGCCTGCCGTATCCCGGCACGCAACCTTTGTGAAACCCGCTGATGCGATAGTGCACGTGTGCGAGTTGCGATCGTCGCCGAATCGTTTCTGCCCAATGTCAACGGTGTCTCCAACTCGGTGTTGCGGGTGCTGGAGCATCTGCGCCGCACCGGACACGAGGCTTTGGTCATCGCCCCCGACAACCCCCGCGGTGAGGCGCCGGCAGCGCGCATCCATGACGGAATCCGCGTTCATCGGGTGCCGTCGCGCATGTATCCGATGGTCACCTCGCTGCCGCTGAGCATGCCGCGCCCGCGGATTCTCCGGGTGCTGCGCGGGTTCGACCCGCACGTGGTGCACCTGGCATCGCCGGCCATGCTCGGCTACGGGGGTCTGCTGGCCGCCCGCCGTCTCGGTGTGCCGACAGTCGCGGTCTACCAGACCGATATCGCAGGATTCGCGAGCAGTTACGGGGTGCCGATCGCCGCGCGAGCAGCGTGGGCGTGGAACCGCCATCTGCACGGTCTGGCCGACCGCACCCTGGCGCCATCATCTGCGGCGATGGAAAGCCTTCGCGCCCATGGGATTCCCCGCGTTCATCACTGGGCACGCGGAGTGGACATCACCGGGTTTGCGCCATCAGCGCGTGACGAGCAGCTCCGCGGTTATTGGTCACCGCAGGCCAAGCCGATCGTGGGCTTCGTGGGTCGCCTAGCGCCGGAGAAGCATGTGGAACGGCTCGCGGCGCTCGCATGCCGCGACGACGTGCAGGTGGTCATCGTCGGCGATGGTGTTGACCGCGCCAAGCTCGAAACCCTGATGCCCTCGGCGGTGTTCACCGGCGCGCTCTACGGCCCACAACTGGCGGCCGCGTACGCCAGCATGGATGTCTTCGTCCACCCGGGCGAGCATGAGACGTTCTGTCAGGCCGTTCAGGAGGCGCAGGCGTCCGGGATTCCCGTTATCGCACCCGATGCCGGCGGGCCCCGGGATCTCGTCGCGCCGTACCGCACCGGGCTGCTGCTGCCGGTGGCCGAGTTCGAGTCACGGCTGGGCGACGCGGTAGACCACCTACTTGCTGAGCGGCCCCGCTATTCGGTGGCCGCGCGGCGCAGTGTGCTGGGCCGTACCTGGCCGGCGATCTGCGATGAGCTGCTCGATCACTATGAGGCGGTGCAGGCCGAGGGTGGCCGCCGGCTCAGAATTGCCCGGAGCGCCTGAGCGGCTGCCCTACTCCTCGATGCTGAGTGCCTGGGTGGGGCAGTTCTCGCAGGCCTGCTCAAGGTCGGTGCGCCGGTCTTCGGGCACCTCGGACATGAGGATGTGCAACGCCCCGTCGGCTCCGATTTCGAAGATGTCGGCTGCGGTCGCCTCGCATAGCCCAATCGAGGAACACTTGGATTTGTCGACGACGATCTTCATCGCGTAGCCCCGGTTCGTTTTTCGGGCGTGAACTCTGCGGTCATAGACACCACCGTATGGAAGAAGTTGCCGGTGCCCAACTCCGGCTCGCCGACGGTGTGGATATCGGGCAGCCGGGTCAGCAGCTCACGGAACGTGGCATTGAGCTGGCGACGGGCCAGCTGGGCACCCAGGCAGTGATGGATACCGCCGCCGCCGAACGCGACATGTTTGTTCGGCGAACGCGACAGGTCCAGCAGTTCCGGATGGTCGAACACCTCCGCGTCCCGGTTGGCCGAGGAATAGAACATGATCACCTTGTCGCCCTCGGTGACGTGGTGGCCACCGAGTTCGGTGTCGTGTGCGGCGGTGCGCCGGAAGGTCATGATCGGGGTGGCCCAGCGGATGATCTCCTCGATGGCCAACGGCAGGCGGCCGTCCAAGTCCTCCATCAGCCAGGCGCGCTGCTCGGGGAAGTCGGAGAGCGCCTTGAGCCCGTGGGAGATCGACTGCCGGGTGGTGTCATTGCCGGCGATGATCAGCAGGGCGAAGATCGACGAGATGTCGTCGTCGGTCAACCGCTCGCCGTCGACCTCGGCCTGGACCATGGCGGTCATCAGGTCGTTCTCGGGCTTGCTGCGGCGGGCGGCAATCAGTTCGTGGGCGATTCCATGAATGGTGGCGACGGTCTGGAACACCCGGGCCAACGGATCGGCACCCTGGAGCAGCCGGGGATCTCGCCAGCCGTCGGCGAACTGCGACTCGTAGGCGACCGTGCGGCGATGTTCCTCCGGGATGCCGACCATGTCGCAGATGTTGTTCATCGGCACCAGCGACGCCACCTCGGTGACGAAGTTAACCGAACCCTTGGCGGCGATATCGTCGACGATGCGTCGTGAGTTGGCGACGATGTGCTCGTCTATGCGGGCCAGTTGCTTGGGCGTGAATGCCGCCGCCATGAGCCGACGGATCTTGGTGTGCCGCGGCGGATCCATCGCGATGAAGCCCTGCGCAGCGTCGAGCACCTCAAGGGGCAGCGACTCGAACGTGATGCCCTTACCGGAGAGGAAATCGCCGGGACGGCGGGTCACCTCCACCAGATCGGCGTGCCGCACGACGGCCCAGAAACCCTGATCGTTGGGATCTTCGAACATGCCGTTCTTGACGGGCCGATGCCACGAGATGGGCCGGTTCGCCCGCAATTCTGCGAAGACCTTCTCTCTGTCCTGCGCGGTGCCGGCCCAGAACTCAGAGGAGGAGATGTCGGCGGGGTCATAGGGGCGCTCGGCGCGGGTGATGACAGCGGTCATGGCACGAGCATCTGACATAAATACAAAATTGTCAAGTACTTGTTACAGGTGACCTCAAGCTGTCGTCAGGGTTAGACTATCTGGCGTGACTGTCGTCGACCTGAAGGCCGAAACGCGGGCCTTTGGCCGTGCTCGGCTGCGTGAGTTGGCACTCGACGCCGCGCGCACCGTGGTGCTGGAGCGCGGCTGGGCGGCGGTCCGGATGGGTGCGATCGCCACAGCGGTCGGTATCAGCCGCCAGAGCCTGCACGCCGAATTCGGCACCAAGGACGAACTGGGTGACGCACTCGTTATGCGCGAGACGACGACATTCCTTGACGGAGTTCAGTCCCGGTTGGCTGAGCACCCGGGTGACCTTGCGGGCGGCGTGGCCGACGCCGCGGAGTTCATGCTGTCCGCTACGCGCGACGACCCGCTGCTGCAGACGATCCTCACGCGGGCGCCTGCCAACGGCGGCGATCAGTCATTGCTGCCACTGTTGACGACCCGCGGTGAGCCGTTGATCGAGCATGCCATGCAGATCGTCGGCAGCTGGGTCGCCGAACAATGTCCGTCGGCGGAAGCATCCGATCTGGGGTTGATGGTGGAAAGCGTTGTGCGCCTTGCCCACAGCCACCTGCTTACCCAAACCAGGATGCCGTCGGAAGCGGCCCGCGATCTCGCACTGGTGGCATGCCGCTGTCTTCGGCTGCCCGATCCTTACTGAGTTCAATCCCTACTGGGCCAGCGGCGTGCAGCTGTAGGGGTTCGGGACGGAGAAGTGCACGGCCGGCATTCCATCGGCGTCGATGAACGAGGTG
>JBAXIA010000093.1:0-11746 GCA_037138615.1 Mycobacteriaceae bacterium
TGAGAAGGTAAAGGCGGCGGGGAAAAGCAAGCCGCGTAACGGCCGTTTCCTGGTGAACCAGCCGATGGTCGAGCACTGGCTCGACGCCATCGGTGACCGTAACCCCATCTACCTTGACGAGGCCGCGGCCAAGGCTGCCGGTCACCCCGGCATCGTGGCGCCGCCGGCGATGATCCAGGTCTGGACAATGGTGGGCCTGGGTGCAGTGCGCGCCGACGATGACCCGCTCGGCAAGATCCTCGGACTGTTCGACGAGGCCGGGTATATCGGTGTCGTGGCCACCAACTGCGAGCAGACCTACCATCGTTATCTGAACCCCGATGAACAGGTCAGCGTCACTGCGGAACTCACCGATGTGGTCGGCCCCAAGCAGACGGCACTGGGCGAGGGTTACTTCATCACGCAAAAGATCACCTGGCAGGTCGGTGACGAGGACGTCGCCGAAATGATGTGGCGCATCATGAAGTTTAAGCCGGGTAACTCCCAGCCGCCGGGCGCGGTGCCCGCCGACCTCGACCGTGAGGCGATGATCCGCCCAGCTGCGTCACGAGATACCCAGTTCTTCTGGGACGGCATCGGTGCGCACGAGTTGCGCATTCAGAAACGTCCCGACGGTACGTTGCAGCATCCGCCCGCGCCCGCGCTGTGGAACGACAAGGATGTGCCGACCGATTACGTCGTCTCCAGCGGGAAGGGAACGGTGTTCAGCTTCGTCGTCCATCACGCCCCGCAGGTGCCCGGCCGAACACTGCCCTTCGTGATCGCCCTGGTCGAACTCGATGAAGGTGTGCGGATGCTCGGGGAGTTGCGTGGTGTCGATCCGGCGACGGTGGAGATCGGGATGCCCGTGCACGCAACGTATATCGACTTTCCGGCCGGGGAGAGTGGGCCGGCGTGGACGCTGTACGCCTGGGAGGCGGCGAAATGACCGCGCCCAGTGTCGGCACCAAGCTGCCCGAACTCTCGCTCTACGGTGACCCCACGTTCATCGTCTCAACCGCCATCGCCACCCGTGATTATCAGGATGTCCACCACGACCGCGACAAGGCCCAGGCCAAGGGGTCCAAGGACATCTTCGTCAACATCCTCACCGATACCGGTTTGGTTCAGCGCTATGTCACCGACTGGGCCGGGCCGAGCGCATTCATCAAGTCGATCGGATTGCGTCTGGGTGTGCCCTGGTATGCATACGACACCGTCACCTTCAAGGGTGAGGTGACGGCAGTCGACGACGGTCTCGTCACCGTGAAAGTGGTGGGTAGCAACAGCCTCGGTGACCACGTCATCGCCACCGCGACACTTACATTCGGAGGTGCCTGATGCCCGGTGAACTTTCCGGTAAGGCTGCGATCGCCGGTATCGGCGCCACCGACTTCTCCAAGGACTCCGGGCGCAGTGAGCTTCGGCTTGCCGCTGAGGCGGTGCTGGCCGCCCTCGACGACGCGGGCCTGACACCGGCAGACGTCGATGGCATGGTCACGTTCACCATGGATTCCAATACTGAGGTCGCCGTGGCGCGCGCCACCGGTATCGGGGACTTGAAGTTCTTCTCCAAGATCCACCATGGTGGCGGTGCAGCCTGTGCCACCGTCCAGCAGGCAGCCATCGCAGTAGCGACCGGTGTCGCGGATTGTGTTGTGGCGTACCGGGCTTTCAACGAACGCTCTGGCATGCGGTTCGGCCAGGTTCAGATGAGGCTGATCCAGGGTACGGACTCGACGAGTGTCGATAACTCGTACTCCTACCCGCACGGGTTGACCACGCCGGCCGCGCAGGTGGCGATGATCGCCAAGCGCTACATGCACCTGTCGGGCGCCACCAGCCGGGACTTCGGTGCGATCTCGGTGGCCGACCGCAGGCATGCGGCCAACAATCCCAATGCGTATTTCTATGGCAAGCCGATCACCATTGAGGACCATCAGAACTCGCGATGGATCGCCGAGCCGCTGCGGCTGTTGGACTGCTGCCAGGAGACTGACGGCGGGGTTGCGATCGTTGTAGTTTCCGCGGAACGGGCTCGGGATCTCAAACACCGACCGGCGATCATCGAGGCCGCCTCGCAGGGCTC
This sequence comes from Mycobacteriaceae bacterium, assembly GCA_037138615.1. Taxonomy (GTDB): domain Bacteria; phylum Actinomycetota; class Actinomycetes; order Mycobacteriales; family Mycobacteriaceae; genus Mycobacterium. The sequence goes on from JBAXIA010000093.1 coordinate 2,069, forward strand.
CAGTCCCGACCAGTACTCGATGGTCAGCTATTACCGGCCCGAGTTGGACGGTCTACCCGAGATGGGTTTGGTGGGCCGCCAGCTGTGGGCGCAGTCTGGTCTCAAGCCGACCGACATCCAGACCGCGATCCTTTACGACCATTTCACGCCGTTCACCCTGATTCAGTTGGAGGAATTGGGGTTCTGCGGCAAGGGTGACGCGAAGGACTACATCAAAGACGGTGCGATCGAGATCGGTGGACGACTGCCCATCAACACTCACGGCGGACAGCTCGGTGAGGCCTACATCCACGGCATGAACGGAATCGCCGAAGGTGTGCGGCAGCTGCGCGGCACCTCGGTCAATCAGGTCGATGATGTCGAACATGTGCTCGTCACGGCCGGAACAGGCGTGCCCACCTCAGGTTTGATCCTGGGCTAGACCCCGACCAGTTCGACGCCGGCCAGTACCGTCTCGTCGCCACGCGACGGTACGGTGACGACGGCGCTGAATCGGTTACCGTCCTGCCAGACGGAAGCCTTTAAGGTCTCGCCGGGGTAGACAACGCCGGCGAAGCGCGCCCCATAGGACCCGACCCGGCTGGTGTCGGCGTCCAGCACTGTGTCGGTGAGCGCTTTGCACACCATGCCGTAGGTGCACAGTCCGTGCAGGATCGGTCTGGGAAATCCTGCGGCGGAAGCGAATCCGGGATCGGAGTGCAGTGGGTTGCGGTCGCCGCAGAGCCGGTACAGCAGTGCCTGCTGCGGCAGTACTGGAATGTCTATCTCGAAGTCGGCGGCTCGACCGGGCGTCTCCGCGGACGTCGATGGGCCGCGCTCGCCGCCGAAACCGCCCTCGCCGCGGGCGAAGATCGAGCGGTTTACCGTCCACAACAGGTTGCCGGCCGGATCGGTGACCGTCGTCTCGTTGAGGATCACGGCGGCCTTGCCCTTATCCCAGATATCGGTGATCTGCGTAACGGCGCGAGCCGAGCCGTGTGGTGGCAATGGGGCAGGAACACGCACGGCCTCGCTGGCGTGCAGGACCCGGCTCAACTCGATCTCGATCCCGGGAAAGCTGACCTTTGGCGCCTCCGTCATGTGGAAGGTGGAGGCCACGCTGCTGAACGTCGGCAATACCTGCGGGGTGCCGTCGGTCAGGTAGCGCAGCTCGCGGGCGTCCATCGGGTCGCGACCCGCGCCGAGAGCCAGGTGATAGAGCTGCACATCGCTGCTGGTCCAGGAGAACTCGACCGGCTCGAGTTGCGCCCCGAGTGCGGCGTCGAGATTGATTGGCACATCAGGCCTTACCGGCGATATGCAGCGCCGCCAGGTAACCGAAGGTCATCGCGGGACCGATCGTGCCGCCCGGACCCGGATAGGTGTGACCCATCACCGGTGAGCTCACATTGCCTGCCGCATAAAGGCCCTCGATGACCGATCCGTCGTCGCGAAGCGCCCGACCATGAACGTCGGTGCGGATACCGCCTTTGGTGCCGAGATCGCCGGGCACCATCTTGGCTGCGTAGTACGGCGGGTGGCTGATCTCGCCGAGGTTCGGGTTCGGTTTGTTGGTCGGGTCGCCGTAGTAACGGTCATACGCGCTCTCACCGCGATGAAAGTCCTCGTCCACCCCCGAGCGCGCGAAGCCGTTGAACCTCTCGATGGTTTCCCGTAAGCCCTCGACCGGAAGGTTGGTCGTTTGTGCCAACTCCTCGAGGGTGTCGGCCTTGACGATCACTCCGGAGTCCAGCCACTTCTTCGGAATGCGCTGGCCGGGCTGGAGTCCGGCAAAGATGAAGCGGTCCCGGTACTGCTGGTCGAAGACCAACCAGGCGGGCACGTTCTCGCCGGGCCCGTCGCCGTGGCCGTACTGACCGCCATACATGTGGTGGCAGGCCTCGACGTAGGGCATCGACTCGTTCATGAACCGCTTGCCGTCCATGTTGACGATGATCGAGCCGGGCGAGTTGCGCTCCGACAGCGCGAACCACGGTGAGCCTTCCAGCGGCACCGTCGGCCCCCACCAGGCGTCCTCCATCAATTCCAGCGCCGCGCCGAGCTTTTCGGCCGCAGCGATCCCATCACCGGTGTTGGCCGCCGCGCCGACCGTCCACTCGGTGGTGATCGGAGCGCGTTGGTACTTCACCCGCATCTGTTCGTTGTGCTCAAATCCACCGGAACCGAGGATCACCGCGCGCCGAACCCGGATCAGTCGCGGATCCGCGGCTTCGGGCTCGTTCATATCCCGCACGTAAACGCCGCGCACCACTCCGCCCTCGACGTACAAATCTGTCAGCGCCGTATTAAGTAGCACCGGGACGCCGGCTTTCTGCAGCCCGATCCGCAGCGGGGCGATCAGCGCCCGGCCCATGCCGACGAGGTGCTTGCCTCGCATACCCGCCCACATGGTGCGAGCTCCGACCTTGAGGCTGCGTAGTACGCCGCGGGGATGACGCTTGAGCTGGTTGAGTCGCACATAGTCCTGTTGCATCACTACGACATTCAGTGGCACCTTGCCGTAGGCCGGCTCCAGGCCGGGGAGGTCGGCCCCGAGTTTCTTGGCATCGAATGGCAGTGGTTCGATCGACCGCCCCGCCGGCCGCCCACCCGGTGTCTCCGGGTAGTAGTCCGAATAGCCCGGCACCCAGCACATCTTCAACGGTGTGTTCTTGAGCACGAACGAGAGCATCTCGGGGCTGCGTTCGAGGTAGGTGTCGATACGTTCGGGCGGGACGACGTCGCCGACGATGGTGTGCAGGTAGGTGCTGGCGGCCTCTTTGGTGTCGGTGACCCCATCGCGCTTGAGGATCTCGTTGTTGGGGATCCAGACGCCGCCGCCGGAGCGGGCTGTCGAGCCGCCGAAATGTGCGGCCTTCTCGATAACGACTGCGGATAATCCCTGGTGGGCGGCGGTAAGTGCGGCCACCATTCCGGCTGCGCCACTTCCGACGACGATGACGTCGTACTCCTCGGTTGTCATACTAGAACACGTTATAGAATCGGGCCGTCCGTCCGCTACTGGCTCCCCTGTCCGGTTTACGCGATGACCCGCCTCGGGTCACCCTCGTCGCACTAGGATTCCTGAACACGGCGCAGGCGGGCCCCGTATCACCTCGACGATTGGAGCTTGGCGAATGCTCAGCAGCGCCATTCGCGCCGATCTCGCGGCCGAGCTGGCCGAAGCAGAACGGACTCGAGTCCCGATGAGTCCGCTGACCGCTGCGCATCCCGGAATTGACGTCGTCGATGCCTACGAGATCCAGCTCATCAACATCCGCCAGCGGATCGCCCAGGGCGCGACGGTGGTGGGCCACAAGGTGGGCCTCTCCTCCGAGGCGATGCAGAAAATGATGGGCGTCGACGAGCCTGACTACGGCCACCTGCTCGGCGATATGGAGGTGTTCGAGGATGTCCCGGTCAACACCGCCAAGTATCTCTTCCCACGGGTAGAGGTCGAGGTAGGTTTCATCCTTGCCGAGGACCTTCCGGGCGCGGGTTGCACGGAAGATGATGTGCTGGCCGCCACCGCTGCATACGCGCCGTCCATCGAGCTCATTGACACCCGGATCAGGGATTGGAAGATCGCGCTGTGCGACACCATCGCCGATAACGCCTCGTCGGCCGGGTATGTGCTGGGTCGGGAGCGTGTGTCGCCCAAGGATATTGACATCACGGGGATCGACGCGGTGCTGACCTGCAATGGCGAGGTGGTGGCTGAGGGCCGCAGCGACGCGGTGCTCGGCAACCCGGTCACCGCGGTGGCGTGGCTGGCGCGCAAGGTGGATAGCTTCGGTGTGCGCTTGCGGGCCGGTGACATCGTGCTGCCGGGTTCGTGCACTCGGGCCATCGATGCCCGCCCGGGCGATGAGTTCGTGGCCGACTTCGCCGGTCTGGGCTCGGTCCGATTGTCCTTCGAGTAGGGAAAGAGCCATGGGTTCCAGTAAGAAATCAGTCGCGATCGTCGGCTCGGGAAATATCAGCACCGATCTGCTCTACAAACTTCTGCGTTCGGAATGGCTTGAACCTCGTTGGATGATCGGCATCGACCCGGACAGCGAGGGCCTGGCGCGTGCCCGCAAGCTGGGACTTGAGACCAGCCACGAAGGTGTGGATTGGTTGCTGGCCCGGCCGGACAAGCCGGACATGGTTTTCGAAGCGACCTCGGCCTACGTGCACAAAGCCGCAGCACCGCGCTATGCCGAGGCCGGTATCACCGCCATCGATCTCACGCCGGCTGCGATCGGCCCGGGCGTGGTCCCGCCCGCCAACTTGCGCAAGTACCTGGATGCGCCGAATGTCAATATGGTCACGTGCGGTGGTCAGGCCACGATCCCGATCGTGTACGCGGTGTGTCGCGCGGTCGCCGAACAAGGCGGGACCGTTCCCTACGCGGAGATCGTCGCATCGGTGGCCTCGGTATCAGCGGGTCCGGGAACCCGGGCCAATATCGACGAGTTCACCAAGACCACCAGCAGGGGAGTGGAGACCATCGGCGGTGCCGCCCGCGGTAAGGCAATCATCATTCTCAACCCGGCCGATCCACCGATGATCATGCGGGACACCATCTTCTGCGCCATCCCCGAGGACGCCGATACCGATGCCATCGCGGCATCCATCCGTGAGGTAGTGGCCGATGTGCAAACCTACGTGCCGGGTTATCGGATGCTCAACGAACCACAGTTCGACGCCCCGTCGATGAACTCCGGCGGGTACGCGATGGTGACCACCTTCGTTGAAGTGGAGGGCGCCGGCGATTATCTGCCGCCGTACGCGGGCAATCTCGACATCATGACCGCGGCGGCCACCAAGGTTGGCGAGGAGATGGCCAAGCAGGCCGCACACGTCACGGGGGGCGCACGATGAGCGACAGCATCTGGGATGTTCGGATCACCGACACCTCTCTGCGGGACGGTTCGCACCACAAGCGCCATCAATTCACACTGGACGAGGTCGGTGCCATCGTGGCGGCCTTGGATGCCGCCGGGGTGCCGGTGATCGAGGTGACCCATGGCGACGGACTGGGCGGGTCGAGTTTCAATTACGGCTTCTCGAAGACCCCTGAGCAGGAACTGATCAAGCTGGCCGCCGAGACCGCCAAAGAGGCCAAGATCGCCTTCCTGATGCTGCCCGGTGTGGGTACCAAGGAGGACATCAAGGAGGCCCAGAACAACGGCGGCTCGATATGCCGGATCGCCACCCACTGCACCGAGGCCGATGTGTCGATCCAGCATTTCGGTCTGGCGCGCGAACTTGGGCTCGAGACAGTCGGGTTCTTGATGATGAGCCACACGATTCCCCCGGAGAGGCTCGCCAAGCAGGCCCGCATCATGGCCGACGCCGGATGCCAGTGCGTCTACGTGGTCGACTCGGCAGGTGCGCTGGTGCTCGGCGATGTGGCCGACCGGGTGGCGGCATTGGTGGCCGAACTCGGCGATGACGCGCAGGTGGGCTTCCACGGCCATGAAAATCTCGGTCTGGGGGTGGCAAACTCGGTGGAAGCGGTGCGCGCCGGGGCTAAGCAGATCGACGGTAGCGTGCGGCGCTTCGGTGCCGGTGCAGGCAATGCGCCGGTGGAGGCGCTGATCGCGGTATTCGACAAGATCGGTGTCAAAACCGGCATCGATTTCTTCGAGATCGCAGATGCCGCAGAGGAAGTGGTCGCACCTGCCATGCCCGCAGAGTGCCTGTTGGACCGCAACGCACTCATCATGGGTTACTCCGGGGTGTACTCCAGTTTCCTCAAGCATGCCGTTCGCCAGGGGGAGCGCTACGGTGTGCCGGCACATCAACTCCTCCACCGCGCGGGCCAGCGCAAGCTGATCGGCGGCCAGGAGGACCAACTCATCGATATTGCCCTTGAGATCAAGCGCGAACAAGAACAGGTCCGTGACTGAAATGGCGTATTCGCAACCCCTGCAGGACGCCATCGCCGAAGCCGAGAGGCTGGTTCGCGAGGCACCGCATATTGAGACCGAAGCCGATCTGCTCGAAGGCCTGCAATACCTGGCCGGCTGTATCGCGGCCTGCACGCATCTGGCCTTCGACTACGACCGGGACCATCCGTTCCTGCATTCCGGCACCGGCCCGTTCACCAAGATGGGCCTGGACAATCCAGACACCCTTTACTTCGGTACTCGCGTGCAGACCGGCCACGAGTACGTAGTCAAGGGAACTCGCGGCACCACGACCGATCTCAGCTTCCAACTGCTCGGTGGGGAGTACACCGACGACAATGTTCCCGATAGCGAGACGGCGTTCGACGACCGTCAACTCGATATCGCCGCCGATGGAGAATTTGAGTGGCGGTTTACACCGAAGACCAATGCGCAGTTGGTGATTCGTGAGGTGTATAACGACTGGTCGGCGCGACGCGGGAAGGTCTCCATCGCCCGAACCGACACCGCTGGAACCGCGCCGCCGGCGTTGACCAACGACCTCATCGAAAAGCGTTTCGCGGTAGCCGGTAAGCAGCTGGTTCAACGGGTAAAGACCTGGCTGCAGTTTCCGCAGTGGTTCTATATGAATATCCCGGTGAATACGATGGTGGCACCGCGCCTGACGCCGGGTGGGCTGGCCACCCAGTACTCCTCGGCGGGCCATTTCGACCTGACACCGGATCAGGCTTTGGTGATCACCCTGCCGGTGACTGACGCCCCATATCTCGGTTTCCAGTTGGGCAGCCTGTGGTACGTCTCGCTGGACTACATCAATCATCAGACGTCACTGAATGGAACTCAGGCGCAGGCTGACCCGGATGGGAAGATCCGTATCGTCGTCGCCGAACACAACCCCGGTGTGACCAACTGGGTCGAGACGGACGGCCACCGCAAGGGCTTCTTGCAGTTCCGCTGGCAGCGGGTGTCGCGACAGCTCACCGAGGCCGACGGTCCGACCGTCGAACTTATTGATGCCGGCGATGTGGCTTCGCGGTTGCCTTATTACGAGAGCAATAAGATTTCCGGTGCAGACTGGCGGGCACGAATAGCACTGCGGCAGAAGCTTATCGGCGACAGGATGGTGGGATAGATCATGGCTGGAATGCTCGAGAACAAAGTGGTCGTCATCAGTGGCGTCGGTCCCGCGTTGGGTACCACGTTGGCGCGTCGCTGTGCAGAAGCCGGTGCCGATCTGGTGCTTGCAGCGCGCACGGCCGAGCGGCTGACCGAAGTCGCCGATCAGGTGACCGGTCTGGGGCGGCGGGCGCTGGCGGTGAGCACCGACATCACTGACGATGCGCAGGTCGCTAACCTGGTCACCCGCAGCCTGGAGGAATACGGCAAAGTCGACGTCTTGATCAACAACGCCTTCCGGGTGCCGTCCATGAAGCCGTTGGCCGACACCACCTTTCAGCACATTCGCGACGCCATCGAACTGACGGTGCTCGGTGCGCTGCGGATCAGTCAGGGGTTCACTCCGGCGCTGGCCGAGGCAGAAGGTTCGGTGGTGAATGTGAACTCGATGGTGATCAGGCATTCCCAGCCGAAATACGGCGCCTACAAGATGGCCAAGGCGGCGCTACTGGCGATGTCGCACTCGCTGTCCACCGAACTCGGAGCCCAGGGCATCCGGGTGAATACCGTCGCCCCGGGCTACATCTGGGGTGGGACGCTGCAGAGCTACTTCGCCCACCAGGCCGGGAAGTTCGGTACGACGGTGGAGGAAATCTACAACGCCGCCGCGGCCGGATCCGATCTGAAGCGGCTGCCGACCGAGGACGAGGTAGCCTCGGCGATTCTCTTCCTAGCCAGCGATCTCGCCAGCGGTATCACCGGTGCCACCCTGGATGTGAACTGCGGCGAGTACAAGCACTGATGACGACCCGTACCGGTGTGGGGACTGTCGAGGATCTGAAGGCCTCGGCGGTCAAAGTCGTCGGTCTGGACGACTTCGGCAGTGACGACGACAACTACATCGAGGCACTCTCAGTACTGTTGGACTCCTACCAACGCGACGCCGACTTTACCGAACTCGGCAGCAAGATGTCCCGCTTCTTCCTGCGCAACGCGCTGGTAGCCAGGCTGCTCAGCGAGGCGTCATGGAAGCAATACCCTCAGCACGTCGAAATCCCCATCAGCGCGCCAATTTTCGTCACCGGATTGCCGCGCACCGGCACCACGGCACTGCATCGTCTGCTGTGTGGAGATCCGCGCCACCAGGGTCTGGAGTTGTGGCTCGCCGAGTTCCCGCAACCCCGTCCGCCACGCGAGACCTGGTCGCAGAACCCGGTGTTCACCGAGCTGGAGTCCCGGTTCGCCAAGGCCCACGACGAGAATCCGGACTACACCGGCCTGCACTACATGACCGCCGACGAGGTGGAGGAGTGCTGGCAGCTGCTGCGGCAATCCGTGCACTCGGTGTCCTACGAGACGTTGGCCCACGTTCCCACCTACGCGCAATGGCTGGCCGGACAGGACTGGACGAAGTCCTACCAACGGCACCGCAAGAACCTGCAGTTGATCGGACTCAATGATCCCGAGAAGCGCTGGGTACTGAAGAATCCCAGCCATCTGTTCGCGCTTGACGCGGTATTTGCCACCTATCCCGATGCCTTGGTGATCCAATGTCATCGGCCGGCGGAGACCATCATGGCGTCGATGTGCTCACTCTCGCAGCACACGACGGCTGGCTGGTCCAACAGTTTCGTGGGTGAGACGATCGGAGCCGACTCCTTAGATACGTGGTCGCGCGGTCTCGAGAGTTTCGACGCGGTCAGGGCCAAGCAGAATCCGGCTCAGTTCTGCGATGTGGACTATTTCGAACTCATCAAGGAGCCGTTGCGAACGGTCGAGGAAATCTACGCACACTTTGGCATCGAGTTGACCGACGATGCCCGTGCCGCGATCGCGCATACCGATGATGAGAGCAAGAAGGGTCCGCGGGCTCCGAAGCACACCTATGCGCTTGCCGACTATGGGTTGACCGAGGATCAGGTCAGAGAACGTTTTCGCGGGCTCTGAGCGCAGACGCAGAGCTCAGCCATCGCCGGGTGCGGGCGCGCTCGAATACTCCTCGAGGCAACCCTCAGCCACCGCGTGGGAGATGCTGTCGGAAAGCTTCGGGCACGACCTGGCCCGGGCGCTGCTGCCGCCGGCGGCGCGGATCTCGGTGAAGAAGGCGCAGCGCTGCTGGGACTCGGTGCTCCACTGCACCGCGGTATGCGGGGCACCGAGTTTCTTGACCTTCACCGAGGCATGGCAGAAGCGGCAGTCGACGTCAGCCAGCCCCGCGGTGAGATAGCGCTCGCGGTCACGGCGGGTGGCCTCATGCACCGCCGCCGCACGACGTGGGTCATTGGCGAAATCGGGAGCTTTTGACCAGGTTGCGACGTCGTTATCGTCGCGAGCGTGGGGGTGGTCGTGGGGGAGTTCGTCGTCATGTACCCCGTGCAGCATCAGCATCGACCGCGCGATCTGGTCGACGTCAGGCGCCTGCTCTGACGTCATGACGCTGGCTGACCTGCTTGGCCGGCGCGGGCCGCATGGTCGGCCTCCGCGGCCTCCGCGGCTTGGTCGGCCTCCGCGGCCTCCGCGGCCTCCGCTGCCTTCCGGCGCAGGTTCTCCTCGACCTCCACCTGCCATTTCTCGTTGGCCTTCGTGGTGTCCACCTCGAGTTCGAACCGATCTGTCATATCCGGCGAGATATCGGCGACGTCGACGTAGAACTGCTGATACCACCGGCGCATCTGGTAGACCGCAC
>JBAXIA010000094.1:0-11735 GCA_037138615.1 Mycobacteriaceae bacterium
CTTCCCGAACCGGCATCGTCTCAGGGCGGATGATCGGAATCTCGCCGGTGAGTTCCGCCACGGTCACGGCCTGATCATTGCCTCGCCGACGCCGACGCCGTCCGCCGACCGGGGGGGCACGGATGGTTCCGTTGCGAGCCAGCAACTCAGCCACCGAGATCGGGCGCGTGCTGTCGTCTGATGGGCTCATCGCGTCTCACCTCTCGATCGCCCGGAAATCGCCGCCTCCACCAAGTCGGTGCCGTCGGCTTCGTTGTCGAGCCGACGCAGGATGACGCCCTCGCGCAACGCCCAGGGGCAGATATCCACCGATTCCAACGACATAGCTCGCATACTCGCCTCCGCCACCAGCGCACCGGCCACGATCTGTGGCGCCCGCTCGGCACTAACCCCCTCCAACTCGGCACGGTCTGCCGTGGTCATCCTAGAGATGAAGGCTATGAGCTGGCGCAGCCCGTTGGCGGTGAGGGTCCGCTTGGCCCGAGGGCCCTCGGCCGACGGCGCGGCCCCGGTGAGGCGGGCAAGCGACCGGAACGTCTTCGAACTGCCCACCGCAAGGTCGGGGACGCCGGCCTTCAGGACTGCCTTACCAGCCTGGGTCAGCTCGGTATCGAGCCAATCGCGCAGCATCGCCACCCGGCGCCGACCCGGCGGGTCGTCAGGCAACCACTCCCTGGTCAGCCGGCCCGCGCCCAGCGGTAATGACAGCGCGACGTCGGGCACCTCGTCCACCCCGGTGGACATTTCCAGGGATCCGCCCCCGATATCGAGGTTGATGATGCGCCCAGCGCTCCAGCCGTACCAGCGCCGCACCGCCAGGAAGGTCAATCGTGATTCGTCCACACCGGTGAGCACCTGGAGGTTCACCCCGGTCTGTGACCGCACCCGGGCCAGTACCTCATCGGAGTTCTTCGCATCGCGAACCGCCGACGTCGCGAACGCCATCAACTCGGCACAACCGGAACTGATGGCGATCTTGGCGAACTCGTCGACGGTGCCGACAAGCTTGTCGGCACCGCGACGGGTGAGCCTGCCGGAGTCGTCGATCGCCTCAGCGAGGCGCAGGGATGATTTGGTCGAGCTCATCGGCGTCGGATGGCCACCGCGGTGTGCATCCACCACCAAGAGGTGAACCGTGTTGCTGCCCACGTCAAGCACGCCCAATCGCACACCACCAACCTAGCGGGCAGGAATACCAACCAGCGGGAGGTGGGTCGAACCAACATCGTCTAGCCTGTGTGGTCGTGACGCGCAAGCACCCCGGCGAGGTAGACCTGGACTTCCCCCGCGAATGGGTTGAGTTCTACGACCCGGCCAATGACGAGCATCTCATCGCCGCCGACCTGACCTGGCTGCTGTCGCACTGGACATGCGTCTTCGGCACCCCGGCCTGCCAGGGCACCGTGGCGGGCCGTCCTGACGACGGATGCTGTTCGCACGGGGCATTCCTCTCAGACGACGACGACCGCGCCAACCTCGATGCCGCGGTGGCAAAGCTGACTGAGGACGACTGGCAGTTCTATGAGAAGGGCATGGGCCGCAAGGGCTACCTGGAGATGGACTCCTATGAGGATGAGCCCAACCTTCGAACCCGAAAGTACAAGGGCGCCTGCATCTTTCTGAACCGGCCGGGTTTCGACGGCGGCACTGGCTGTGCGCTGCACAGCAAGGCGCTCAAACTTGGGGTCGAACCGCTGACGATGAAGCCGGAGGTGTGCTGGCAGTTGCCGATCCGGCGCAGCCAGGAATGGATTACCCGGCCCGATAGCACGGAGATACTCAAAACCACCATCACCGAGTACGACCGCCGGGGGTGGGGCGAAGGCGGCGAAGACCTGCACTGGTATTGCACCGGAGACCCAGCCGCGCATGTCGGGTCTGAACCGGTGTGGAAGTCGCTGGCGGCCGAACTCACCGAGTTACTGGGCAAGAAGGCATACGCGGAACTGGCCGCGATGTGCAAGCGGCGCAGTGGTTTTCCGCTGATCGCCGTGCACCCGGCAACCCGGGCCGCAGGCACGGCCTAGCTAGCCCTCCAGTTTGTAGCCCAAGCCCCGCACGGTGATAAGCCGGACCGGATTCGCCGGGTCGGCCTCGATCTTGGACCGCAGGCGCTTGACGTGTACGTCGAGCGTCTTGGTGTCGCCGACGTAGTCTGCGCCCCACACCCGGTCGATGAGCTGACCTCGGGTGAGCACCCGGCCCTTGTTCCGCAGCAGGTATTCCAGCAGGTCGAACTCCTTGAGTGGCAATGCGACCGGATCGCCGTGCACACTGACGACGTGACGTTCGACGTCCATGCGAATCGGTCCGGAATCCAGTAATGGCTCGCCGTATCCCACCTCGTCGGCATCGGTGCCGCGGCGCAGTACCGCCCGGATCCTGGCGATCAGCTCGCGCGCCGAGTACGGCTTGGTGACGTAATCATCGGCACCGAGCTCGAGCCCCAGCACCTTGTCGATTTCACTGTCGCGCGCGGTCAACATGATCACCGGAACACTCGAGCGCGCCCGCAGGTTCCTGCACACATCCGTGCCGCTCATCCCGGGCAGCATCAGGTCAAGCAGCACGATATCGGCACCGGACTGGTCGAACTCGGCCAACGCCGCGGGTCCGTCGGTGGCAACCGTGGCCTGAAATCCTTCCTTGCGGAGCAGGTAGGCCAGCGGCTCGGCCAGCGACTCCTCATCCTCGACGATCAGCACTCGGATCACTAGGCCTCCTCTTGGCCGACGTTGCCGTCAGCGTCATCAACGTCATCCGGATAGGCAGGAATGGACAGGGTGAACGTCGAACCGGTTCCGGGCCTGCTCCACAATCGAATATCGCCGTTGTGATTGGCAGCGACATGTTTGACGATGGCCAGCCCCAGACCGGTCCCGCCGGTGGCGCGGGAGCGAGCCTTATCCACCCGGAAGAACCGCTCAAAAACTCGCTCCTGGTCGGCACGCGCGATCCCGATGCCGCGGTCGGTGACGGCGATCTCGATGTCGTCACGTCGGCGCCGACGGCTGATCGACACCGCGGAGCCGTCCGGCGAGTACGCGATTGCGTTGGAGATGAGGTTAGCCACCGCGGTGACCAGCAGCTGCTGGTCACCCAGCACCTCGAGTCCGATCGGATCGTCGGTGTTGACCTTGATGTCGGCGCGGTCTGCCGCAACTTTATGACGGGAAATCGCTTCCTGCACAACGGTATCCACGTCAACTCTGACCAGATCGGGAAGCCGTTCTGCACCCTGCAAGCGAGAGAGTTCGATGAGCTCTCCGATCATGCTGGCCAGTCGCTGGGATTCGGTGTACATCGTGCGCCCAAACCGCTGCGCCGTTTCGGGGTCGTCAGCTGACTCCAGCAGTGCCTCAGCGAGAACACCCATTGCAGCGACGGGGGTCTTGAGTTCATGGCTGATATTGGCAACGAAATCGCGGCGGCTGGCCTCCATGCGGGCCTGCTCGGACCGGTCGTCGAGATAGACGACAGCAAGCCTGGGATATTCCGCGTTGAGCAGCCGCACATGGCCATGAACGGAAAGACCCAGACGGCCGGCGGGGACACCACCCGGGGCCAACAGGTCGATCTCGACGTCCTCATCGGTGACCAACGTCCGCTGCGCGGCGGTCCACACCCGGTCATCGACCATCCGGTCGCGTACCAGGCCCAGTTCAGCTGCGCGCTGATTGCTCAGCACCACCTCACGCGAGCTACCGATCACCACCACCCCGATGGGCGCGGCCGACACCGCACCCTCAAGAACGTCAGAGACCGTCATACCGGCCTCGTGTCCGGCGCGGGCCTGACTGCGCCCCTGGCGCCACGGCGTCAGGACCGCGCCGATCGCCCAACCCAGCGCAAGCCCCACCACCCCTGTGACCGTGGCCCACAGTGCCACCGCACCAACACTCACGCCCAAAGAGTACGCACCGGGCGAACATCACGGAAACACCATGCGGCCGAACCGAACAACATCACAATTTCCGGACGGGGAGTTCGACAGCTGTTAACCGAATGTTCTATTTCGCGCCCTGGTTGGCCACGGCGGCCGCGCCGGCGGCGGCGGCTTCGGGGTCGAGGTAGGTCCCCCCGATCACCAGTGGCGCACCCTCGGCGTCGAGGTCGTAGCGCAGCGGCACCCCGGTCGGGATGTTCAGACCGACGACCTCCTCGTCGGACATGCCGTCCAGATACTTCACCAGTGCCCGAAGCGAGTTGCCGTGCGCGACGATCAGGACCGTCTTACCCGCCTTGAGGTCGGCGGCAATGGTCTCCTCGTAGTAGGGCGCGAACCGGGCCACCACGTCGGCCAAGCACTCAGTCAGCGGACCGCCGCCGATATCGGCATATCGCGGGTCGGCGTCCTGGCTGAACTCGCTTCCCGGCTCGATCGGCGGTGGCGGGGTGTCATAGCTGCGCCGCCACATCATGAACTGCGCGTCGCCGTACTTTGCCTTGGTCTGGGCCTTGTCCAGGCCCTGCAGGGCACCATAGTGGCGCTCGTTGAGTCGCCAATTGCGTTGCACCGGAATCCAAAGCCGATCCGCGGCGTCCAGCGCCAGATGTGCGGTGGTGATCGCGCGGCGAAGCAGCGAGGTGTAGACCACATCGGGCTGTCGATCGCCGGCGGCGATGAGTTGGCCCGCGCGAACCGCCTCGGTTCGACCCTGATCGGTCAGATCGACGTCGACCCAGCCGGTGAACTGGTTGCTCGCGTTCCACTGGCTCTGGCCGTGGCGTAGCAGAATGAGCGTGGACTCAGCCATGAACGGAAGTGTCTCACGCCCGGGGGATCACGTCGCGGGATCGTCGTCGATCAGATGCTCGAAGGCCTTCAGGTTCTTCAGCGACTCGCCCCGGGCCACCCGCCAGGCCCATTCCTTCCGGATGGATGAGGCGAAACCCAGCTCCAGAAGGGTATTGAAATCGTTGTTGGCGGCCTCGAGCACCTGACCGAGCACGCGGTCGATCTCGTCGGCATTCACCACGTCGAGCGCGATGCGGCCGATGAGGTAGATATCTCCGATGTTGTCCAGGGCGTAAGCAACGCCGTAGAGCCGACGATTGCGCTTGAGCAGGAAGCGGTAGACACCCTCGAAGTTCTCGTCAGGTTTGCGGCAGACGAAGGCCTCCACTCGCACCGAATGCTCGCCGACACTAAGCAGGGTGTTGGTGCTCAGCTTGCGCTCCCCCGGTAATTCCACGATCAGACCGGGCAGCCCGCCATGGGCGCCGTCGTGTCGGGTGTAGGTGAGCCCGTGCTCGATCAGGATGTCCTCGATAACCTGCCGGACGCGGGCTTCCGCCTGCCTGGGGTGCGTCAAGCGCGGATTCCCCTTCTCCTCGTCCAACGCCGACCGCTTCGGCGGGCCATTGGATCACGCGCAGCGATGAGTTGGTGGGTGCTTGCGTAATCGGCGATTGCCCGACCGTAGCTGTCCAGGAGCTGATCGACAGTGTGGTCCCAGGAGAAGTGCTCGGCGTGAGCGATCGCAGCGCGCCGCAAAGGGGCCGGATCCACTGTGAGCAGATCGGTGATGGCCCGCGCCCATTGATCCGGGTCGTGGCCGGTGACCAAGGTTCCGCTGCGCCCGTCGGACACCGCGACCGGCAGGCCCCCGACCGCCGCCGCCACCACCGGGGTACCGCACGCCTGCGCTTCGACGGCGACTAAACCGAAGGATTCCGAGTAGCTGGGAACCGCCAACAGATCCGCCGCCCGATACACGTTGGCAAGCTGCTCACGCGACTGGGGCGGTAGGAAACTCACCCGGTCGGCGATACCGAGTTCGTCTGCCAATCGCACCAGGGTGTCGGGGGCGGCAAGGCCGGTGCCCGAAGGTCCGCCGACGACGAGGACCCGAACGCCGGGTAACCGAGCGGCTGCCCGCAGCAGCACATCGGGAGCCTTGAGCGGTTGGATTCTGCCGACGAACGCAACGATCCGCTCTGTTGCCGACAGTCCCAGCGCTGCTCTCGCAGTCTCTTTGTCACCGGGACTGAAGGTCTTTAAGTCGACGCCCGGGTTCACGATGTCGATACGTGCCCGATCGGCGTTGTGTAGCGAAACCAGTTGGTGCGCTTCATCTTCTGTGTTCACGATTAAACGGTCGGCCTCGTCGACCACCTGCTGTTCACCCACCGCACGCAATAGCGGCTCGGGGGCGTCGCCTTCGGCCAGCGCGGCATTCTTCACCGCAGCCAGGGTGTGAGCGGTGTGCACCAGAGGCACAGCCCAGCGGTCGCGGGCCAGCCAGCCGACCTGCCCGGACAACCAGTAGTGCGAGTGCACCACGTCGTAGTACCCCGGCTCATGGTTTGCCTCGGCACGCAGCACGCCGGCGGTGAACGCGCAAAGTTGGGTCGGTAGATCGTACTTGTCGAGGCCTTCGAACGGACCCGCGACGACATTGCGCACCAGTACGCCGGGGGCCACCGGAACCACCGACGGCTCGGCCGATGACGTCGCGCGCGTGAAGATCTCGACCTCGACACCCCGGCGTGCCATATGTAGCGCAGCCTGCAGGACATAGACGTTCATGCCGCCGGCATCTCCGATTCCCGGCTGGGCCAAAGGCGAGGTGTGCACCGACAACACCGCGACCCGGCGTGGCAGCACGCCAACCGGAGCATCGGTCAGATCCTGGGACGGGCGCACGTTTCCATCTTTACACCCACTGCGGTTGCCCGTTGCTACCCCAGGTCAGACCAATACCTGTACCAGCCGGCACCGCGGGTGGAGCAGTCGAAAGACTCTGGATAGAGTCGGTCTCAATGACAACGAACCCAGACGCCCATTCGCGGGTGGCCGTGGTTACCGGCGCCAGCGGCGGAATCGGCGAGGCTACGGCCAGAACGCTTGCTGCACAAGGCTTTCACGTGGTCGCAGTAGCCCGCCGAGCAGATCGTATCGAACGGCTCGCCGCGGAGATCGGCGGGACCGCCGTGGTGGCCGACATCACCGATGACGCCGCGGTGGAGGCACTGGCCGCAGGGCTGGATCGGGTGGAGGTGCTGGTGAACAACGCCGGTGGCGCCAAGGGCCTTGAACCGGTAGCCGAGGCGGATCTGGACAACTGGCGTTGGATGTGGGAGACCAACGTGCTGGGAACGCTGCGGGTTACCCGGGCGCTCTTACCCAAACTGATCGCCAGCGGCGACGGGTTGATCGTGACCGTCACGTCTATTGCCGCTATTGAGGTCTATGACGGTGGCGCCGGCTATGCGGCCGCCAAGCACGCCCAGGGCGCACTGCATCGGACGCTGCGTGGCGAACTGCTGGGCAAGCCCGTCCGCTTGACCGAGGTCGCCCCGGGCGCGGTCCGGACTGAGTTCTCCCTGGTGCGTTTCGGTGGCGACGAGCAGCGGGCCGACGCCGTGTACCAGGGCATCAGCCCGCTGGTTGCTGCTGATGTCGCCGAGGTGATCGGCTTCGTTGCCACCCGGCCCTCGCACGTCAACATCGACCAGATCATCATGCGCCCACTCGATCAGGCCAGCGCCAGCCGCTTCAACCGCCGGGTCTAGTGCCCGACAGGGTAGGCGCGTCAGTCGGAGTGGCCGGCGCGCTACCCGGCAGCTTCGATGTCTGCGCCAGCGTCGACAATGCTGACATTGACGTCCACTCGTACCAGTCCACCGCCCAGTCCCAGATATCGCCGTCGGCATATGACAGCTCGATCGAGGTTCCGGTGACCTCGACCGGATCGCCGTAGAGCGCGCTGTAGAAGTACTGCTCGGCGTCATCGGTGGACAGGTTGATGCAACCGTTGGTGACGTTGGTGTTCCCCTGCGCGTCTGAACTAGCCGGATTGGCGTGGATGAACTCGCCGTTGTTGGAGATCCGCACAGCCCAGCGCTCGTGGACGCGGTTGTAGCCCGCCGCCGGGTTGGACATGTAGAAGTCGGAATACTTCTCGGTGACGACATGGATGCCGCTGCGGGTCACATTGCGGGGCTGGTCAGCTTCGCCGTAGCTGCACGGGAAGTCCATGATCACCCCCGCGTCGGTAACCACCTGGATGCGATGTGAACCGGCCGCGGCCTTGACCACCTGACGGCGACCGATCTCGAAGTCCAGGGTCGCGTCGGTCGCGCCGTAGTCGCCACCTCCGAAGGCCACCCCGTAGAGGCGGGCCCCGACGTGGACCCTGGTGCCCGGCTCGAAGTACTCCCGGCTGCGCCAGTGCAGCCGCGAGCCCTGCGCCTCATCGGGCAACCAGGCCCAGCTGCCTTCAGTGAGCGGGTCGGTGATGACGGTCAGCGCCCGCTCGACGGTGGCCTTGTCGGCGATCGGGGCGTCGAACTGCAGAATGATCGGCGCCGCGATGCCGACGGTCTGGCCGTCGGAGAGTTGGAAGCCGCCGGTGACCTGTCTGGTGGGGGCGACGGTGGTGATCGACCCGGCGACAGCCACCGCGTGCCCGTCGTGACCGACCACCGAGCCGCTCCAGGTGTAGACCGTTGCGTACCCCAACGGCTCAGTGGTGCTGAAGGCCGTGCGGTCGGTGTTCAGCGATCCCGCGACAGTCTCTCCCGCGGGGTTGGTCAAAGCGATGTGTTGGAACCAGCCGTCGCTGACCCGAAGGCCGACTGCGACGGTGGGGATGATCCCGGTGGTGCCGTCAGCCGGGGTGAACGTCAGTGCGGGCTTCGACCCAGACCCCGACCCACCCTCACCGCCGCTGCAGCCCGCCAGCGTGTTGGGTACCAGCAGACCCAGCGCCGCGGCGGTCAACGCCTGGCGCCTGCTCAGCCGCGGCGGGCGCGCTACAGCGCACACCCGACGAGTACCGGTTCGGGCACCAGCGTGACGCCGAAGGCAGCCTGTACCCCGTCACGCACGGTGCGCGCCAGCGCCAGCACGTCCGCGGTGGTTGCCCCGCCCCGGTTGGTCAGTGCCAGCGCGTGCTTGGTCGACAACCGGCACGAACCAGCGCTCGGAAAACCTCGGCCAAAGCCGGCCCGTTCCACCAGCCAGCCGGCAGCGAGCTTCACTCCACCGGACGCCGGGTAGTGCGGCACCGAGCCTTCGGCAGCGGCCTGCAACCGCTCGAACTGCTCGATCTGCACCACCGGATTGGTGAAGAACGATCCCACACTCCAGGTGTCGTGGTCGGCCGCGTCGAGCACCATGCCCTTGGCTGCCCGCAGCGCCAGGACGGCCGTGCGTACCTGCGCTGGGTCGGTCCGCTCGCCGACCGGCTCTCCGAGGGCAGCCGCGAGTTCGCCATACCGCAGCGGTGCCGAGCGCCCGGATTCATCCAGAGCGAACTCCACCTCGAGCACGAGGTGGTCCGGAGAGTTCTTCAGCAGGCTGTGCCGATAGCCGAACCCTAGATCCGATGCGGGGACCCAACTCACCTCATGGTTTCGCCGATCCAGCAGTTGCACCCGGGTCATACAGTCGGCCACCTCGACACCGTAGGCGCCGACGTTCTGTACCGGCGTCGCGCCAGCCGAGCCGGGGATGCCCGAAAGACATTCCAGCCCACCGTGATTGGCCTCCACAGCCGTGCTGACAACGCTATCCCAGTCGGCACCGGCCTGAGCCCGCAGCAGTCCGGACTCCAGGGTGATCGCAGGACTGGCCAACCGCACGACAGTGAGGTCGCTCAGATCGTCGGCGATCAGCACGTTGGATCCGCCGCCAAGCACCAGAACCTGGTCATCGCCGCGATCAAGGGTGCGCATCGTGGTCACGATCTGGTCGGTGGTGACGCAGGTGATGACGCGACGCGCGATCGGACCGACCCGCAGCGTGGTCGCCTGCGCCAGTGGTACGTCCCACGCCACCTGCGCGCCAGCGAAATCCTGCTCGTGAGCCACGCTAGCTAACGTAACGTCACCTGCTATGCCACGTTCATTCGACATGGCCACCGACTACGACAGCAACGTCGCGAACGTGCACAGCGCGCTCTGTGACGAAGGATACTGGCTGGCCCGGCTGGCCGACTCCGGCGCCGACGAGGCCAGGCTGGACTCCATCAAACCCAGCACCGACGGGGGCGTCGAGGTGGTGACCACCCAGGTGCTGATGTCAACGCGATTGCCGGCGCTGGTTTCGCAGTTCCATCGCGGCGACCTGGAAATCCAGCGGGAGGAGAGCTGGGGCCCGCTGATCGATGGTGGGGCCAACGCCGTCGTGGCTGCGAAAATTCTCGGGGCTCCGGTCTCGGTAACCGGTAGCGCGGAACTGTCGGGTTCAGAAACGGCTGCCCGCTTGACTTTTCACGCCGATATCGCCGTCCAGGTACCGCTGGTGGGCGGAAAGCTGGAGAACTTCATCGGCAATCAGCTGATCGCACTGCTGACCTCCGAACAGCGCTTCACCATTCGCTGGATCGCCGAAGACTGCTGAGCCCACCGGTACCGTGGGACTATGCCCCGCAGCATGGTCTACACCGTCGACGTCGGGGTGCCGGCTGCCGTGATGTACCGAAATTTCACCACCATCGACTACTGGCAGGACCTGGTTGCCTTCTATGAGGAGAATGCAGCCCGAACTGAGATCACGCATTTCAGCACCGACGACAACGGAACCGACGTCTCGTTCGCTCACATCATGAGCGCCCAAGACCTCCCGGCGATCGCTCGGCCGGTGGTCCCGGGAACCTTCAGCATTACCCGCGAGCAGCACTTCGAGCCATTCCACGAGGCCACCAACCGGGCCACCGGTCGCTACCGTGCCCAGGTACCCGTCGCCCCGGTGGAAGTAACGGGCGACTACGTCCTGCAGGACACCTCACACGGCAGCCAGATGCGCCTGGAGACCCTCTGCACGGCACGGGTGCCCATCATCGGCGGAACGATCGAGCAGTTGCTCGCCAGCGGCCTGAAGACGCTGTTCACCAAAGAGGGTGAATTCACCGCCGACTGGGTGGACGGACATCGCTAGAGTGCCGCGTCCCGTCGGTATGTCGACCCGGGGAACAACAGGTGCCAACCGGCTGCGGCGTGCCGACAGGTGGCTGATCAACTCAGCGCGGGTGCGCTCGGCATTGCAGTCCGCCACCGACCCGGTGGCAATCGACCTCGGCTACGGGCGGCTGCCGGTCACCACACTGGAGCTGGCGGCCCGGCTGCAAACCCTCCGAGCCGATGTGCGGGTGGTCGGTGTCGAGATCGATCCCGAGCGGGTCGCGACGGCCCGCGCCGTCGAGCATGACGGTGTCGAGTTCACACTCGGTGGTTTCGAGTTGGCGGGCCTGCGGCCGGTGCTGGTCCGCGCATTCAACGTGCTGCGCCAGTATCCGCCGGAAGCCGTCGCCGATGCCTGGCACACCATGCGGTCCCGACTCGCGCCGGATGGCCTTATCGTCGACGGTACATGCGACGAACTCGGTCGGCGCTGCTGCTGGGTTCTGCTCGACCGGGACGGACCGGTAAGTCTGACGCTGGCCTGTGATCCACGCGCCATCGCCGAACCATCGGATCTGGCCGAACGGTTGCCGAAAGTGCTTATTCACCAGAATGTTCCGGGCCAGCCGATCCATTCGCTGCTTGTCGCCGCTGACACCGCCTGGGCCGCAGCGGCCGGTCAGTCGGTATTCGGCCCACGTGCACGATGGCGGACCATGCTGTCCGCACTGCGCGATGCCGGAGTGCCGGTCGAGCCGCAGCGCCGCAGCATACGAGACGCGGTGCTGACGGTGCCGTGGACGGCCGTGGCTCCGCCACAAATCTGACACCGTGGCTCCGCCACAAATCTGACACCGTGGCTCCGCCACAAATCTGACACCGTG
>JBAXIA010000095.1:0-11543 GCA_037138615.1 Mycobacteriaceae bacterium
CCACCGCGTAGTTGTTGAACATGCCGCCGCTGGACGCGCACACCCCCATGGCCAGCACCCATTTGGGTTCGGCCATCTGGTCGTAGACCTGGCGCAGCACCGGGGCCATCTTCTGACTGACCCGACCTGCCACGATCATCAGGTCGGCCTGGCGCGGGGTGGCTGAGAACCGTTCCATCCCGAAGCGGGCGATATCGAACCGCGGGCCCGCAGTGGCCATCATTTCGATTGCGCAGCAGGCCAATCCGAACGTCGCAGGCCATAACGATCCCTTGCGGACGTACCCGGCGACTTTCTCCAGCGTGGACAGCAGGATGCCGCCCGGTAACGATTCCTCTAATCCCATTCGAGACCACCCCTGCGCCATACGTATGCATAGGCGACGAACACCGTCGCCATGAAGATCGCCATCTCGACGAGGGCGAAAGTTCCCAACCGTTCGAACGACACCGCCCACGGATAGAGGAACACGATCTCGATGTCGAAGATGATGAACAGCATCGCGGTCAGGTAGTACTTGATGGGGAAGCGCTGGCCGACCTGGTCGGCTGCCGTCGGCTCCATGCCGCACTCGTAGGCGTCCAGTTTGGCCCGGTTGTACCGGCGGGGGCCGACCACCACCGCGGTGCCTACCGAGAACACCGCGAATACTGCCGCGATGGCCCCCAGCACCAGGATCGGTGTGTAGAGGTTCATGGCGCTGTTCTACTCCTCAATCCGGCGTCTGATGTCAGTCGAGCCACAGCCTAGCGGGGGGCTAATTCACCGGCGCGCGGAGCAGGCCGACCACCGCTTCACCCAGACGGATCGGGTCGATCGGGTGCGGTACCGCCGCCTCCGCCTGTGACCAATTGGCCAGCCAGGCGTCGTCGGCCCGGCCGGTGAGCACCAGCACCGGCGGGCAGTCGTCGATCTCGTCCTTGAGTTGTTTGGCGATCCCCATCCCACCGACCGGGGAGGATTCGCCGTCGAGGATGACCAGATCGAACCCGCCGGCGTCCATCAGCTGGATGACCATCGGTCCGGTCGCCACCTCGGTGTAGGTCAGCTCCGGAAGCTCCGGATGAATTCGGGTGCCCAACGCCAGGAGAACCTGCTCGCGGGTGCGGGCGTTGCTGCTGTAAACGAGAAGATGCAATGGCTGCTGGCTGGGCACAGCGGAATGGTAGCCCGAAAGGCCCTCATCGATCAGGCTCTTCGGGTGCCGCCCCTAGACCTTGGCAAAGATGGCATCGACCGTCAGGGTGGTGACGGCCGGGATCATGCCCATGGTGTTACCGCTGACACCCCAGCGCGTCCGGTCGACCTGCGTGGTGGCATTCACCTGCACGGCACCGTCGGCCAGTGGCGTGACCGTGGCCGTCAGCGGCAACGGCAGCGCTGTATCGCGGACGCGCAGTGTCGCCTCCAGCGCACCGTCAGCTCCGAGACCGTTGACCTCGACGGTGATCAGGGGGAACTTCGCGGTATCGAAGAAGTCGGGTGAACACAGGTGCTCATCGCGCTTGCCGATACCGGTTTTCACCGATGCCACCCGGATCTGAAGACGCCCGGATACCGCGCCGCCGGCGCCGATGCTGCCCTCACCGGTGACGTCGGTGAATCGGCCGTTGACCGGGACCAGTCCCCACAGGGTTTTGCTGCCGAACGTGATCGCGGAGCGATCGGGCACCAGGGTCCAGGTTCCGGTCGACGCAGGGTCGGTGAGCACGCTCTGAATTGTCATATTCCGCTCAGCGTAGGCCGCATCAGCGGCGCCAGATCAGCTGGATCGAGGTATTCGTCGATCCCGGTGATCAGTCCGTCGGGGTTGACCTTGACGACGAGACAGGCCCGAAAGGACAGCGGAGCGCCGGTTGCGTCGGTGGCGTGGACGGTGTGCTGCTGCACGAACCCGCTGTTGAAGACCTGGCGATCCAGCACCTCGTAGCGCCTGCTGGTCGTGCTGTCGACGAACCAGGCGATCACCTTCAGCGCCCGCGGCTTGTCGCGGGCGGGACCGCCACCTGTGCGCCACACCGTGACGTCGTCGGACCACAGTGCGGCCAGGGTTGCAGTCGCGCCGTCCTCGATGGCGGCGAACATCCGGTCGGCGATGTCGTTGTTCCGTGCTGCTGTCATGGTGCTCCTATCTGGTGATAACATTGATATCAGGAGGTGGTAGGTATGGCTGACGTTTTGATTAGAGGACTTTCCGAAGCTGCCGTTGCCCGAATCGACGCCGAAGCCGCGTCTCGTGGGCTGTCGCGGAACGAGTTTCTGCGACGCAGATTCGAGGCCGAGCGACCGCCCTCATCGTTGGCTGGCGAACTCACCATTGCAGACCTTCGTCGCGCCGCAGAGGCGGTCAAGGATCTTGGTGATCCGCAGGTTATGGACGCGGCGTGGCGCTAACAACCTGGCTCATCGACAAGTCGGCCTACGCACGCCTCGCTGATTCGGCTGACGCGCAAACGTGGATCGACCGAGTCCAACGGGGGATGGTGCGCATCAGCACCGTGACCCGTTTGGAGGTCGGGTACTCATTCCGTACCGCCACCGACGCACGCCGTGAAATCGCCATGCCGCCGCTATCGCTGATGCCGGTGGAGTACCTGACGCCGACGATGGAGGACCGCGCTGTCGACGTTCAGTTGCTTCTTGCAGACAGAGGCCAGCATCGCGCTCCGTCGATACCCGACCTCCTGGTGGCGGCTGCGGCCGAATTATCCGGCCTCACAGTCCTGGCGGTTGACAAAGATTTTGAACTGATCGCTGAGGTCACCGGGCAACCCGTCGAACGACTTCGCTTGTCCGCGTGAAGGCTTCGTAGTTCACAGATCGTACCCGGGGTGGGCAACGGCTAACCGGTGCCGCACCAGTTCCCGAAGGCACCCCATGACCTCGGCATCGCGGTTGTCAAGTTCCCCGGCACGGATGGCGGCCGCGAGCGCGTTCTCGTCGGGGTGGCCCAGCAGATCCGGGCGGTCACTGATCTCGAGGAGTTCCCGCTCGACGATGCGCAGGGCGTTGGCCGCGACGAGGGCGTGGAAGTTGACCGCCCCGGTGGTGGTGGACCGCACCTCGCCATCGAGGAACTCGGCGACGGCGGCGACGAGTTCGGCGGCGGTGGGCCTGCCGAAAAGTTCACTCATCGCGCATCCTCCAGCAGATCCAGGACGTCCCATTCGTTCTCGCAGACCCGGCGTCCGATCGTGGCCAGTTCCACCGACCGGGTCTGGCCGGACAGGTGACGTTCGGCTTGATAGCGGCAGATGATGCCCCACTTCAGCGTCCCCAGCACCTGCCACCAGAGCAGCGCGGCCCGGTCGATACAAGCGCCGCCGGCCTGTTCGTAGGCGGTGACGAACTCCTCGATGGAACCCAGTCCGCCGGCCGCAAGCTCGGCCGGTGCGCCGAACCGCCAGGCCCGCACACAGAACCAGGCCAGATCCTCATAGATCTCACCGATGTGGACCGCCTCCCAGTCCAGCACCGCCGCCAGAGTGCTGCCGTCGACGATGAGATTGCCCATCCGGAAGTCCCCGTGCACCAGCCGGATCGCCGACGGTTCCGGACGGTTGGCCTCCAGCCAGCGAAACGCCCATTCGAACGTCGCGGTGGTGTCGCCCAATTCGTCGAGCCGCTGACGCCACTCGGAGAGTTCGTCGCGCTCTCTGAGCTCGGCCGCATCGGTGCCGGCCCGGTGGATGGCGGCCAGTGCCTGACCGCACTGGATCAGCAGCCGGGACCGACCGGCATCGTTGAGTTGGCGCTGAATCTTCCTGACTATCGTCTCTCCGGCGATCTCGTCGCAGATCAGATACGGATTGCCCAGGGCGGCAGGCGAATTGGATGCAGTGAGGATATTCGGCACCGGCGCGCCAGACTGGGCCGCAGCGGCCTGGACCGCGGCCTCGAGCTCCATGCTCGCGAACTGCCCTTCGGCGGTAGGGGCGGCGCGCAGGATGAGCGAACGACGGGTTGCGCCGGTGACGGCGTCGAAGGCGTAGGTGGTTCTACTGGCACCGCCGGTGAGCGTGTGCAGATTCTCGACTACCACTCCGGCACCGAGAATCGGCCGAAGAACCTCCGTGAGTTCGTCGTTCACCGCTGTTCTCTTCTTGGCTGGCCGAACTTGAACATCCGTTGGGCGACGCGGCGCATCTGGATTTCCTCGGCACCCTCGGTGATCCGGTAGCGGCGGTGATGACGGTAGATGTGCTCGAAGGGCTCATGGCGGCTGTACCCGATACCGCCGTGGATCTGCATCGCGCGGTCGGCCGCCTCGCACACCAGCCGGTTGGCCCGGTAGTTGGCCATCGACACCTTGTCGGACACCTCGATGTGGTGGTTGCGGTCCAGTTCCCAGGCGGCGTAGCGCACCAGCAGTCGCACCATCTGAGCTTCGGTCTGCAGCTCCACCAGCGGCCACTGGATGGCCTGATTCACCGCCAGCGGCTTACCGAAGGTGACGCGCTGCGAGGCGTATTCCACGGCGCGATCGATGCAGTACTGCGCGGCGCCGAGGCTGCTGGCGGCCTGCCGGATCCGGTTCTCATGCAGGAAGGTCTGCGCCACCTCCAGTCCGCGGTCGACCTCGCCGAGGACGGCGTCGGCGGGGATCCGGACGTTGCGCAGTTCGACCTCGGCGTGATCGGTGGGCATGTTGAAGGTCCACCAGTAGAACGGCACCTCGAAACCGGGGGCGTCGCAGGGCACCAGGAACGCGGTGATGCCGAGCGCCTGACCGGGCTCACCGGACGTCCGGGCGAACACCAGATCGTGGGTGGCCCGGTGGACGCCGGTGTTCCATCGCTTGGAGCCGTTGATCACCCAGTCGTTGCCGTCGCGCACCGCGGTGGTCTCCAGCCAGGTGGCATCACTGCCGTGGTCGGGCTCGGTGAGCCCGAAGGCCATTGACCGCTTACCGGTGAACATGGCCTCGATCCATTCGGACTTCTGCTCTTCGGTACCGAACCGGTCCATCATGATCACCTGCGGGAAATTGCCGACGATCGAGGACTCGTCCTGAAGGTCATTGTGCAGGCCAAGTCCCCTGTGCGCCAGGTGTTCCCGGATCACCGCCATATCAAGGTTGCTGCCATCACGGCCACCGAACTTCGAGGGTAGGCCGTACCGCAACCACCCGGCCGCATCAGCGCGACGGCGCATCTCGTCGAGCAGGTCCTCCCAGTCCCGGTTCGGTATGCCGCCATTGTCGAGGTCGGTGCGGGCAAACTCTCGGCGTCGGTCGAAGTACTGCATGTTCTCGCGCTCAAGCGGTTTGATCTCCGCCTCGATGAAGGCGTCCATCTCAGCGAGTAACGCCGGAAGGTGGTCGGGCAGGGTGAAATCCACTTACTTCTCCTTCGACTGACCGTAGAGGGTCTTTTTCCAGATCGTGGACAACGTCGCGATGGCGGCCTCATCAGATAGGCCTTCGGTCAGGCTGACGCTGGTGAAGCGCTCGAACAGCAGGGCGATCGCGAGGGCAATGTGATCGGCGTCCAGTTCCACGGCGTAACCCTGCTGTTGGGCTTTGCGCACCGACGAGTGGACGATGTCGGTGCCGAAGCGTCGGAACCGGTTCCGCAACAGGGCGAATCGTGGCTGGGTGGCAGCGAGCTGGTCGACCCCGATCATGATCCCGATATTGGGTTTGAATGTCTTCCAGTACGTGCTGACCGCCGAGACGAAATAGTCGCCGGCGATGGGTGGCTGAGACAGTTCGTCACGGACTTCGTCGAGGAACGAGTCGGCCAGCGCGGCGAGCAGATCCTCCTTATCGGTGAAGTAGCGGTAGAACGCCGCGGGGGACTTCCCGGCCGCGGATGTGATGTCGGCGAGGGTGGTGCCGTGGAAACCCCGTTCGGCGAACAATTTTCGGGCCGCGTCTTCTATCGACTGGCGGGTCTGGCGGCCCTTGCTGCTCAGCGGCCGGACAGTGTCTAATGCGGTCATCTCAGCCCGGGTTCCGGTCACCGGCGCGCAGGAGTGCGCTGGGCAGGTCGTGGCCGACCGCGCCACGGGCGATCCGGGCCGCCTCGATGGCGGCCTCGAGGTCGATGTCGACGCTCACACCGCTGTCGCGCAGTAGATAGACAAGATCCTCGGTGGCGATATTGCCGCTGGCGCCCGGTGCGAACGGACAGCCGCCCAAACCACCGATGGAGGCATCCAACCGGGTGACACCGGCACTGACCGCGGCCCAGGCGCTGGCCAGTCCGGCACCGCGAGTGTTGTGGAAATGCGCGCCCAACGGTCGCGTGCCGATGCGGGGACGGACCTGTGCGACAAGGGAAGTGACCCGACCCGGTGTGGCGGTGCCGATGGTGTCGGCGATCGCCAGCCGGTCGGCGCCGAATTCGCACGCGGCGTCGACGATATCGAGCACGCGCTGCGGCGGTGTGGGTCCGTCGAACGGGCAATCCCACGACGTGGAGATGATCACCTCGACACTGACGCCGGCGTCGTGGGCGATGGTGATGATGTCGGCGATCTGCGCGGCGGCCTCGGCACTGCTGCGCCCGACGTTGGCGCGACTGTGTCCGTCGGCGGCCGACACCACGTACTCCACCGATTTCAGCCCGGCGGCGATGGCGCGGTGCACTCCGTTGGCGCTGGCGACCAGTGCGGAGAACTCGATGTCGGGGTAGTCACCCAGTGCGGCAGCCAGTTCGGGTGCATCGGCGAGCGCGGGCACCTTCGACGGTGAGACGAATGCGGTGGCTTCGACCTCGCGGACGCCGGTGGCGGCGATGGCCGCCAGCATGTCGAGCTTGGCGGACAACGGGATCGGGTCTTCGATCTGTAGTCCGTCGCGCAGGGCGACTTCGCGGATCGTCACATGCGTCATCTAGAGCACTCCGTCTTCGGTCAGCTCGTTGATCTGTCCGGGGCTCAGTCCCAGCAGTTGGCCGTACACCTCGTCGTTGTGCTGCCCCGGCCGTGCGGGGCCCGCGTTGCGCACCCCGCCCGGTGTTGCTGATAGCACGGGAATCACACCGGGTCCCAGCACGGTGCGTCCCGCGGCCTCGTCGTAGTGGTCGATGAGCATGCCGCGGGCCTGGAATTGCGGATCGCGCACCACGTCGGCGACGGTGTTGATCGGTCCGGCGATCACACCTGCGGCGCTGAGGGTGTTGATGATGTCGTCGGGACGGCGCTGCGCGGCCCATTCGCCGATGATGGCGTCGATGGCGTCCTGGTTGCGGCCGCGTGCGACATGGTCGATGAAACGTTCATCGGTCGCCAGCTCAGGTTGGTCCATCACCGCGCACAGCCGCCGGAAGACGGTGTCCTGATTGGCGGCGATCACCACCCAACTGCCGTTGGCGGTGCGATAGATGTTCGATGGCGCAATGCCTTCCAGCCGGGTGCCGGACGGTCCGCGGATCACCCCGCCGGCGTCGTAATCGGGAATGGTGGACTCCTGGACGGCCAGGCAGGCCTCGGTGAGTGCGACATCGACGACCTGGCCTTCGCCGGTGACGGTGCGGCGGTAGAGCGCGGCCAGCGCGCCCTGGGCGGCGAACATCCCAGCCAGGGTGTCACCGAGGGAGAGCGCAAGTCGCGGTGGTGGCCCGCCCGGGAAACCGTTCATATGCCGCAGCCCACTGACCGCTTCTGCCACGGAGGCGTAGCCGGCCTTACCGGCATCCGGTCCGGTCTGGCCGTAGCCCGACACCCGCACCAGAACGATGCCCGGATTGCGTTCGTGTAGAACGTCATAGCCCAGGTTCCACTTCTCCAGCGTGCCCGGTCGGAAGTTCTCCACGATGATGTCGGTCTGCTCGGCGAGGTCGAGAAAGAGTTCCCGGCCACGGGGTGCTCGCAGGTTGAGCGTGATGCACTTCTTGTTTCGCGCATGCACGGTCCAGAAGAAATGGTGTCCGTCGACTTCGGCCTGCCCCCAGGTGCGAATCGGGTCGGGGGAGCCGGGCGGCTCGATCTTGATGACCTCGGCACCCATATCGCCGAGCAGTCGCGCGGCGAATGGACCGGAAATGAGTGTGCCGACTTCCAGCACCCGGATACCGTCGAGGGCGCCGGGTGTGGTCATCTCGTTGCCCTGGAAAAGCCGTGCCGGCCAAGCCAATCGGTGATTACACCGACGGCTTCCTTCAGCGTCTCGCGTTGATCGGGTCCGGAGTAGTAGTGGTTGGCGCGTGGAATCTCGTGCATCTCCTTGTCGGGATGTCCGATGGCTTCGAATAACCGCCGGGTGTGGCTCGGCGTACAGGCATCATCGGCGAGGTTGCCGATCACCAGTGCCGGCACCGTGACGTCGTGCCCGCAGGCCACACCATCGCCGCGGGCGTCGTCATAGCTCCACTGCGACAGCCAGCTGCGTAGCGAGCTGTACCGGGCCAGCCCGATCGGGCTGGAGTTCACCACCCGCGGGTCGCCGAGGTAGCAGGTGCCGGGTTCGCGGTCGTTGGGATCGACGCCTGCGTCCAGCCAGCGCGGGTCTGCCATGGTGCCGTGCACGACGAAGCAGAACTCTTCATCTGCGCGGTCTTCGGCTTCTAGTGCGGCCAATTTTTCCTTGACCCACTTGGTGATTCGACGGTTGCGGTCGATCTGCGCTTGGCGGTAGCGCTTGAGGAACTCGGGCGTGTACGGCGGCTGATTGGGGTTGTCCGGGTTGTAGAGGTCGAGTTCGGGATCGCGGCGCGTCGGATCGGACTCGTCGAGGATAGATGCGTCCAGCCATTCGGTGAGCGTGCCGTGCCGGCTGATATGCGCGGCGAGCAGCATGATGCCGTCGGCCGGTGACAGGTCAAGGGCTTCGCCCTGTTGACCGGCCTGCTGTTGGTAATAGAGCGAAAGCGATCCACCGCCACTCCAGCCGGCCAGCACCACCTTCGAGTAGCCCAGCCGGTCGCGCGCGTCGGCGATGACCTTGCCGAGATCCTCGACGACCTTTTCCATCAAGAGATTGGAGTCGGTGCCGCGATACCGGCTGCCGGCATAGATGACGTGCTGCCCGGCCCGGGCCAGAGCATTGACCATCGGAAGGTACGCGCCACCGCCGATCGGATGCATGAACACCAGCACGGTATCGCTGGGCGTCTCCGGCTTGAGCTGATAACACTCCAGCACCACCAGCTCGGCGACCCCGCCGTAGACGTCCCGGACGCCCGAAGCATTCTGGTAGGCAACCAGATAGGGAATACGTTCGTATTGGCTGCTCACGAATGCTGACCCAAATCGGCGGCGAGCACCTCGGCCGACGGAACCAGGCGTTGCCGGGTGTCGATGGCGATTACCTCCCAGTCCACCCGGGAGTAATCGTCGAACTTGCGCCGGGCGCGTTCGCGGGCCTTCTCGGGGGCGCCGTGATGCACACCCTGCGGGGCATGGCTGATGAGTCCCGGTGGCATCGGGATGCCGTACAGCGAGCCGCCGTGGAAGAACGCGATCTCGTCGAAGTCGACATTGCGGTGGTACCACGGTGTGCGTTCGGTTCCCGGCACACCTTCGGCGGGCTTGGGCAGGAAGTTGCAGACGTAGACGCCGGTGGCTTCCATGAACAGATGCACCATGGGCGGCAGGTGCACGCTGTCCGATGTCACGACGTTGTAGTCCTCGATATTGAAGGTGAAGGGAAAGTTATCGCCCTGCCAGCCATCGACGTCGAGCGGATTGTGTTCGTAGAACAGCGACGTGGTCTCGACGTCGTTAACCGGCCGGTGCATCACCCGCACCTCGTATTCGGTTCGGTCGTCATCCTCGATCACCTCAGGCTCGGGGATGGTGGCCAGCGACGGGTCGAACGGCCAGTGTCGGCCCAGCGGTCCGGGCGGGGGAGTCCGGAACTCGTCGGTGGCCTCGATCATCAACCAGGTGCTCTCGCCGGGACTACCCCCCGGGTCGCTGCGCTCCTGCCCGCGGGCAGGCAACTGCCGCCACGTGCACGCCTTCGGGATGTAGATCCAGTCACCGGTGCGGTAGTCCAGCGGTCCGAATTCGGTTTCCAGTCGGCCCGACCCCTGATGAACGAAGCACAGCAGGTCCCCGTCGATATAGCGGATATAGAAGGGCATGGCCTCGGACCGCCGACTCAGTGAGATACGGCAGTCGGGGTTGGAGAACAACAGCATCGGCGAACCCGCTGCGTCGGTGGCGTCACTGGGTTTTAGCTGGTCGGCCAGAACGTCCACCGGCCGCAGGGGGCCCACCGCCCGAAACTGGGTCGGGTCGTGGCGTCGGTAGAGGCTGGCGGTGCGGCCGGTAAAACCGCCGCGACCGAGTTCGTCATCCTTGAGGCCGTCCAAATCGGCGTGCAGCCGCTTTGGTGTGGTCCCTTTGCGCAGGTGAACGAAGGATTCCATGATGGCTCCCGGGTTGGTCAGTCAGAAAAACTGAAGTTGACATTAGTTTTTGTCAACGGCTCTGACAAGGGCTTTCGCGATTGGGCGGCGAGTTGGATTTTCGCTGGCCCGCGGGGCCGTGTTTTACTCAGTCCTTACAGTCCGACAATCGGGAAAAGAAAGCTGGGGTTGACGGGTGAAGTCTGTCTTCGACAAGGTGCGGGACTGGTCGCGACGATGTGCGGTCGCAGCGGTTGCTGCGGCGGCCCTGCCTGGCCTGATCGGACTGGCCGGTGAGTCGGCCACAGCGAGCGCGTTCTCGCGGCCCGGCCTGCCGGTCGAGTACCTGGATGTGCCGTCGGCCGCGATGGGTCACACCATCCGGATTCAGTTCCAGAGCGGTGGCGCGAACTCGCCGAACGTTTGGCTGCTCGACGGCCTGCGTGCCCAGGATGATTTCAACGGCTGGGACATCAATACCCAGGCGTTCGAGTGGTATCTGGATTCGGGCCTGTCGGTCTCCATGCCGGTTGGCGGGCAGTCCAGCTTCTACGCCGACTGGTATCGGCCCGCGTGCGGCAAAGCCGGCTGCTCGACCTACAAATGGGAGACCTTCCTGACCCAGGAAGCACCCGCGTGGTTGGCCGCCAACCGTAACGTCAAGCCGACCGGGAGTGCAGCGATCGGTCTGTCGATGGCCGGCTCGGCCTCGTTGATCATGGCGGTCTGGCACCCGGAGCAGTTCATCTACGCAGGTTCGATGTCTGGCTTCCTGAACCCCTCCGAGGGTTGGTGGCCGGGCCTGATCAACCTGTCGATGGGTGATGCCGGTGGCTACAAGTCCAATGACATGTGGGGTCCGTCGAGCGACCCGGCCTGGCAGCGCAACGACCCGATGGTGCAGATCCCCAAGCTCGTCGCCAACAACACCCGAATCTGGATCTACTGCGGCAACGGTCAGCCCAACGAGCTCGGCGGCGGCGACGTGCCGGCCACCTTCCTCGAGGGTCTGACCATCCGCACCAACCGCACCTTCCGCGATAACTACCTCGCGGCCGGCGGCACCAACGGGGTGTTCAACTTCCCGGACAACGGCACGCACAACTGGGCGTACTGGGGTCGCGAGCTTCAGGCGATGAGGCCTGATCTGCAGCGGGTTCTGATCGGCTAGTCAGCGCAACGAAAAGCGGGCCGTCGGCACTGAGCCGGTGGCCCGCTTTCGTTTGTGGCCCTATTTGTTTGTGG
>JBAXIA010000096.1:0-11527 GCA_037138615.1 Mycobacteriaceae bacterium
CGGCGCCGCCATATCCGCCGGCACCGCCGATACCCCAGATCAACCCGCCGTTACCGCCACGGCCACCGGCGGTCGCCGCCGAGATCAAGGCACCTGTCGTGCTGTCATAGACCGCATCGGCACCGTTGCCGCCGGACCCACCTGGGCCGATCAGCAGAGCATTACCGCCGCTGCCGGTGGTGCACGCGGCACCGCTGCACGTCGACGAGCCGGCCCCGCCGTTGCCGGGGAGGAAGACGGTGCCGAAGAACAATCCGGCGTCGCCGCCGTTGCCGCCGTTGTACCCATTACCGCCGGCCCCCAGTAACAGACCACCGCGGCCGCCATCGCACACAAACGACCCCACGCACTGGGTGTCAAAGGAGGAATAGCTGTAGCCATTACCCACCAGCAAGCCCGCGTTCGGACTGCCGGAGGTGCCGTCCGACACGAAGATCGAATACACGGCCTTCAGAATCTGGCCCGGCTGCCAATAGGTCGCCGCCGACGCCGACGGCGCGCCGACCGCTTTCGGAAGTGCGACACCATTCGCGACACCCTTTGAGGCACCGGTCTTTTCACGCGAGGCGGCAGATCGCGCCGACCCTGCCGACACCCCCGCTGTCGGTTGGCCGACAGCGGACCGATGCGCGGAGCGAGTAGCCGCCGCGCCCCGCACCCCACCCTGACGCGACGCTGTTGCCCGCGCCCCCTCGGTCTCGGCACCAGGACTCGAGACGTGGGTATCGGTGCCGGTGTCCGCGATGGCTGTACCCGATCCACCGGTCAGGGCCGCACCGACCAATGCCGCTCCCACCCCAAGGCCGACGGCACCGGCCCCAAGCCAGGAGTAGGGCGCAATCCGGCGGGACCGTGCCCGGCGCCGACCCTTCCGGGGCCCGGGAACACTCGGCTGAGTCGCCTCGATCAATAACTCCGACGTGGCGATGCTGGATTGATCCATCGGTACAGCCCTTCTGGCGAACACGACTCAACACTTTTGTACTCACCAGAATAGAAATTAATCGGCGCTCGGCCAACGACCTAGCAAACTTCGGCGTGTCGCCGCATCGCATGACGGGCCCGATGGTGGCACCCGGATCTGCTGACCTGCTCGATGAGCAGCGGATGGCTGCCTAGACGCGCTGGTGAAGGGAGATCATTGCGACGGCGACCAGCGCCATCACCATCCCGAGCACCTGCCATCGGGTGACCCGCTCGCGCAGCAGAGTAATCGCCAAGACCACAGTGGCCGCCGGGTAGAGCGACATCAGCACACCGGCCATCGACAGCATCATGGACTGCGTGGCCAGCAGGGTGGCGATGTTGGCACCGACGTCGAGGACGGCCGCCATCAGCGCCAACCGCAGCGGAACCCCCTGCGGCACATGACGATTCCCGGTCACCGCCGCCGCGCCAACGATGATCACGGTGGCAGTCAGGCGACCGAAGAACAGCGGCCACAGATGGGAATCGACCGGCATCTGGTCGATGCACACGTAGTTGAGTCCGAACGCCAGTCCCGCACCCGTGGTGAGGGCCGCAACGCCCTTGGTGAACCGGTGCGGGCGCACATCTTCGTCGGTGGCTTCCCGGCTCACCAGCACGACGGCGATCATGGCCAGGACGACGCCCGCTCCCGCAATCGCCCCGGGCCGCTCCCCCAGCACCAGACCCACCCCGAGTGGGAAAGCGGCGGCCAGCACCGCGGTCAGTGGCGCGACCACCGAGATCGGGCCAGAACCCAGTGCGGCATACAACCACCACACCCCGAGGCCCTGGCACGCCCCGGACAGTGCGCCCCAATACACCGCCGGTGCGCTCACCGTTCCACCGATGAGACCGGCCAGCACGCCCAGCAGGACCATGCTCACCGGGTAGGAGACCAACACCACCCGCAGTGCGGCAACGCGGCGCGAGGCCAGTCCGCCGACGAAATCGCTGACGCCGTAACCGATTGCGGATGCCAGCGCGAACAGGACGCCTATCAGGATTTGCCCTTGGCGCGCCGTCCGAGTTCGCGGACCACCTCGCGCTGAGCATCGCGACGGGCGAGGTCCTGACGCTTGTCGTGCACCTGCTTACCCCGGGCCAGCGCCAACTCCACCTTGACCTTGCCGTCGAGGAAGTACATCGACAGCGGCACCAGGGTCAGGTTTCCGTCACGAATCTTGCCGACGAGGGTGTCGATCTGACGGCGGTGCAGTAGCAGTTTGCGATTGCGTCGCGGGATGTGGTTGGTCCAGGTGCCGTGGTGGTACTCCGCGATGTGCAGATTGCGAAGCCAAATCTCGCCGTCGTCGACGGTGGCGAACGCATCGGCCATCGACGCCTGACCCTCGCGCAGACTCTTGACCTCGGTGCCGACCAGCACCACCCCAGCCTCGAAGATTTCAAGGATCGAATAGTTATGCCGGGCTTTGCGATTGGAGGCGACGATCTTCTTACCGCCGGCGGCGGCCGGCTTCTTCGCCGCCGCTGCCGCCTTGCGTTCGATCGATGACTTCGCCACGACTAGTCCCGCACGTACAGGCGCAGCGTCACATACGCAGTGACCGCTGCCATCGCGACGCCGACACCGAACATGACCGGGGCGATGTAGAGGATGTCGGCGTAGTCGATTCGTGCGATCAGATTCGCCTGATAGAACTGGCTCAGCGCGTTGTCCAGGAACAGTGCGCGCACCACGATCAAGCCGAGGATGGCTAGCACCACACCGATTGTCGCGGCCAGCACCGCTTCCAGCAGGAATGGCAACTGGGTGTACCAGCGGGTGGCGCCCACCATGCGCATGATGCCGATCTCGGTGCGCCGGGTGTAGGCCGCAACCTGAACCATATTGGCGATCAACAGGATTGCGCTGATCGCCTGTACCACCGCGATCGCGAACGCGGCCTTGGACAGTCCGTCGAGTACCGCGAAGAGCCGGTCGATCAATTCTTTCTGGTTGAGCACGTTGAGCACACCGGGCTGACCACCCATGGCAGCATCGAAGCCCTTGTGTTGCTCGGGGTTGTTGAGCTTGACGATGAACGAGGCCGGGAAGGAATCCTTGCTGGCGACGTCCTTGTACTCCGGAAATTTGGTGATCGCGTCGGTGTAGGCATCGTCGCGGTTGAGGAAGCGCACGCTCTTGACATCATCGCGGGCTTCGATCTGCGCACGTAACGCCTTACACGCGTCAGCGTCGCAGGTGGGGTCATTGGCGGAGACGTCGTTGTTGAGGAACACCTGACTCTCAACGCGATCGAGGTAGATGTTGCGGGACTGCTTGGCGAGCTGGATCACCAGCAGGCCGCCACCGAACAGACCGATGGAGATCGCAGTGGTCAGGATCATCGCGATCGTCATCGTGACATTGCGACGCAGGCCGCTGTAGACCTCGTTGACCAGAAAGCCGGCGCGCATTTAACGGTCCATTCCGTAGACGCCGCGCTGCTCGTCGCGAACCAGCCTGCCCAGTGACAGCTCCACCACGCGCTGGCGCATGGAGTCGACGATGTGGTGGTCGTGGGTAGCCATCAGCACTGTGGTGCCGGTTCGGTTGATCCGGTCCAGCAGGTCCATGATCTCCCGGCTGGTCTCCGGGTCGAGGTTGCCGGTCGGCTCGTCGGCAAGCAGCACCAGCGGCCGGTTGACGAACGCCCGGGCGATCGCGACCCGCTGCTGCTCGCCACCGGATAGCTCACCGGGCAGACGGCTGGCCTTGCCCGAGAGCCCCACCATCTCGAGGACCTCGGGCACCACCTTTTTGATCAGACCGGACTGCTTGCCGATGACCTCGAGGGCGAATGCCACGTTATCGAACACCGTCTTCTGCTGCAGCAGCCGGAAATCCTGGAATACGCAGCCGATGACCTGACGCAACTTGGGGATATGGCGACCGGACAGTTTGTTGACGTGAAATTTCGATACCTCAACCTCACCGGAGGTCGGGGTCTCCTCGGCCAGCAGCAGCCGCATGAACGTGGACTTGCCCGAACCGGACGGCCCGATCAGAAAGACGAACTCACCCTTGTCGATAGCGACGCTGACGTTGTCCAGGGCCGGACGCCCGGACGACTTGTACTGCTTGGTGACATGGTCCAGGGTGATCATCACGGCTCGTCAGTCTAGCCGGGAGACCACGCCCTACCGCGTTGGTGCCGCCGGAGTCGGCGAGACCGACGATGGTCCCGAGGTCGGCACCGACGTGTTCGAGGGCGGTGCGGTCGGGGACGACGCGGTCGGGGGTGCTGTTGTCGGGGGCGGCGAGGTCGGCGGCGTCGCGGGGCCGCTCGTCGGCGTGTCGGGTCCCGATGAGGTCGGCGACTCGCTTTCCGGTGTCGTCGGTTCGG
The DNA here is from genome assembly GCA_037138615.1 of Mycobacteriaceae bacterium. Classification (GTDB taxonomy): domain Bacteria; phylum Actinomycetota; class Actinomycetes; order Mycobacteriales; family Mycobacteriaceae; genus Mycobacterium. The sequence goes on from JBAXIA010000096.1 coordinate 4,317, forward strand.
CGGCGTCGGTCGTGGTCGGCGTCGTCGGCGTGGTGGTGGTCGGCATGGGCCGCTGCACATCCGACCGGGGCACCCAGGTGTAGGAGGGGTCGGGGATGAACCCGGGCGGCACGACTTCGATGGCCGGCACCTGCTCGGGCGGTGCGGGCGCAGGCTGGTAGGTCTCGAAGAGCCACCAGGTCGCGAAGAACGCGATCAGCAGCACCACGGTGGACGTCCGGACCCGGCCACCGAACAGGAAGCCCGGCCAACTGCGGCCCTCTCGGCGATCAGTGGCCCGGCTCATTCCTGCACCCCCTGCGTCGAATCCAGGGTCGGCGAGTTGTCACCGGAGGTGACGATTCCAGCGCGCATCAAAGCGGCGACCACATGCAACCGGAGTTTGCGACCGACCTCGAACTGCTTGCCCGGCAGCGTCCTGGCCACCATCTGAATGTTCACGGTATTCAGCTCGATGCTCTCGATGCCCTTGATGGTCGGCTTATCCAACAAAAGTTCCTTGAGAGCGGGATCGTCCATTGCGGTGTCACACACGTCGTCGAGAACCTTATTGACGCGAGCGAGGTCCGAGGTGGCGGAGACCGGGATATCGACGACGGCCCGCGCCCAGTCCTTGGAGAGGTTGAGCGACTTCATGATCTGGCCGTTGGGGATGGTGTACATCTCCCCCTCTGCGGTCCGCAGTTTCGTCACCCGCAGAGTGACGTCCGTGACGGTGCCCATCGCTTCATTGTTCGACCCGAGAGTCAACTGCACCAGATCACCGAATCCGTACTGGCGCTCGGTGATGATGAAGAACCCGCTCAGCAGATCCTGTACTACGCGCTGGGCACCGAAGCCCAGTGCCGCGCCCAACACCGCAGCCGGGGCCACCAGCGAGCTGACCGGGATCGCGAGGATGTCTGTCACCTCGACGAACACCATTGCCGCCAGCAGGGTGATCGCGAGGTAGGAGATCACCGAGGCGACAGCCTGGCGATGTTTGGCGCTCTCCGGTCGCACCAGAGCGTCGCTCTCGTGGAAGTTGGCGTCGATGCGGCTACTGATCCGCTGCGCAATCCATCTGATGAACCGTCCCGTGAGTACCGCGCCGATCAGCAGCAGGGCGATCTGCAGTCCACGGGTCAGGATCCATTCACCGATCTCGGCATGCCAGAAGTCATGCCACCGCTCGGCGATGGGGAGGGCTAAAAACTCAGTCGTCGTCATCTCGTCGATTGCGCCACCGGATTCCCGCTTCGAGGAACCCGTCGATGTCCCCATCCAGAACTGCCGCGGGATTGCCGACTTCGTACTCGGTCCGCAGATCCTTGACCATTTGGTAGGGGTGCAGAACGTAAGACCGCATCTGGTTACCCCAGGAGCTACCGCCGTCGCCCTTGAGGGCATCCATCTCGGCGCGCTCCTCGAGGCGCTTACGCTCCAGCAGTTTGGCCTGAAGCACCCGCATCGCAGAAACCTTGTTCTGCAGTTGCGACTTTTCGTTCTGGCAGGTCACCACGATACCCGTCGGGATGTGGGTGAGTCGAACCGCCGAGTCGGTGGTGTTGACGGATTGCCCACCGGGACCGCTGGATCGATACACATCAACCCGCAGGTCAAGCTCGGGGATCTCGATGTGGTCTGTGGTCTCGGTCACCGGTAACACCTCGACTTCAGCGAAGGAGGTCTGCCGACGGGCCTGGTTGTCGAACGGGCTGATCCGCACCAGCCGGTGCGTGCCCTGCTCCACCGATAACGTGCCGTACGCGTAGGGCGCGTGCACGGCGAAGGTGGCGCTTTTGATACCGGCCTCCTCGGCATAGGACGTGTCGAACACCTCAACGCCGTAGTCATGTTGCTCAGCCCACCGGATGTACATCCGCATCAGCATCTCGGCCCAGTCGGCGGCATCCACCCCGCCGGCTCCGGAACGGATGGTGACCAGCGCCTCGCGTTCGTCGTACTCCCCCGAGAGCAGGGTGCGGACTTCCAGCGCCTCGATCTCGGCTTGCAGAGACTTCAGTTCGGCGTCGGCCTCGGCCAGCGCGTCCTCGGCACCTGCGCCCTGTTCCTCAGCGGCCATCTCGTAGAGCACCGGCAGGTCGGCCAGGCGGCCGCGCAGACCCTCGACGCGCCGCAGCTCGCTCTGGGCGTGGGATAACTCGCTGGTCACCCGTTGGGCATTGGCCTGGTCGTCCCATAGCTTGGGGTCGGATGCATCATGTTCGAGCTTCTCGATCTTCCCGCGCAGGCCGTCGATGTCCAGCACCCGCTCCACCGTGGTCAATGTGGTGTCCAGGGCGGCGAGGTCAGACTGTCGATCGAGGTCCACGAGTCCTGAGATTACCGCCGCGACTACCATCACTTCGACCACGAGGAGGCCAGAGCATGCGCCCGTACTTTGTCGCGATCGTCGGCGCCGGACCATCCGGCTACTTCGCAGCGGCGTCGCTGTTGAAGTTCGCCGACGGATCGGTCACCGGCGGCGGCCCTGACGTGCGCGTCGACATGCTCGAGATGCTCCCGACGCCATGGGGATTGGTCCGTTCCGGGGTTGCTCCCGACCATCCGAAGATCAAGTCGGTCAGCAATGTCTTCGAGAAGACCGCGTCGGATCCGCGATTCCGGTTCTTCGGCAACATCGCCGTCGGCACCCACGTCCAGGCAGCCGAACTGGCCGAGCGCTATGACGCGGTGGTCTACGCCGTCGGCGCGCAGTCCGACCGGGCGCTGGGGATCCCCGGTGAGGACCTGCCGGGCAGTGTGGCCGCAGTCGACTTTGTCGGCTGGTACAACGCCCACCCGCACTTCGAGTCGATGCAGCCGGATATCTCGACCGGACGCGCGGTGGTGATCGGCAATGGCAACGTCGCCGTCGACGTGGCCCGAATCCTGGTCACCGATCCAGATGTTTTAGCCCAGACCGATATCGCCGATCATGCGCTCGACGCACTGCGTGAGCGCGGGATCGAGGAGGTGGTGGTGGTCGGCCGGCGCGGCCCACTGCAGTCTGCGTTCACCACGCTCGAGTTACGCGAACTCGGCGAGTTGGAGGGCGTCGACGTGATCGTTGACCCCGCTGACCTTGCAGAAATTACCGACGCCGACGCCGAGGCCGAGGGTAAGATCGCCAAAGCCAATATCAAAGTGCTGCGTGACTACGCGCAGCGTGAACCGCGGCCCAACCATCGCCGAATTGTGTTGCGGTTCTGCACTTCTCCGATCGAGATCCGAGGCGCGGAGCGGGTCGAGGAGATCGTGCTCGGCCGCAACGAACTCGTCACCGACGACAATGGCCGGGTGAGCGCCGTCGACACTGGCGAGCGTGAGACGCTGCCCGCTCAGCTGGTGGTCCGCGCGGTGGGTTACCGCGGGGTGTCCATCCCGGGTCTGGCGTTCGACGAACGCAGCGGGACCATCCCGCACGACGAGGGCCGCGTGGCAGGCGGTGCAGGCGAGTACGTCGTGGGGTGGATCAAACGCGGCCCGTCCGGAGTGATCGGCACCAACAAGAAGGACTCCCAGGACACCGTCGACACCGTGCTGGCCGACCTGTCCGGCGCCCAACTCCGCGAGGTCGCCGATGATCATGACGAGGTACTGGTGCGCTGGCTGCTTGAGCGTCAGCCCCGACTGATCACCGACGACCACTGGCAGGCGATCAACGCCCACGAGCAGTCCCGGGGTGAGCCGCACGGCCGACCGCGGAACAAGGTCGTCAGCGTGGCCGAGTTATTGCGGATTGCGCACGGCTGACACCGGGCCGACCCCGGTCGTCACCGATCGGAACCCATAGGGTTCGTTCCCGCCTCTTAGCGACAATTTCGCGATCGATAGTGGGGCCGCCCTGCAACTCCCACCCTTGTCGCTAAGAGGCGGGAACAACTCCGATATCCCCAGAATTAGGCCCGACCTACACCGGCGGGGCGAACACCCAGTTGTCCGGATTCTTCGGCGAAAAAGCCACCGGGATGAGCTGGCCCATGGTCGGCCAGTTGGCGGTGTCGACGGCCATCCGCTGGTAGACCACATGCTCATCGACACCCGGCCCGTTGATGACACCGGTGATCGTGACGAACTGCTCCCCGGTGGCTTCCGGGCGCGGACTCAGTCCGGTCACCAGCAGCGTGCCCGGCAGCATTTCCCCACGCGGGCCGCGCCTGCCCATCAGCCTCGGTCCGACCACCAGAGCCAACGCGCCGATGATCAACAGCAGCACCGCGAATTCCACCATGGCAGCCATGGTAGGACTGCACCCATGGGTGGCGCGCGGGAAGTGCAGGCAGACCTGGAGTTGGCGTTGACCCTGGCCGCCCGGGCTGACGAGATCACCGTCGCCCGCTTCGGTGCCCTCGATCTGCGCATCGATACCAAACCCGACCTGACCCCGGTCACCGACGCCGACGAGGCCGTCGAAGCCGAGGTCCGTGCGATCCTGGCCCGCGAGCGCCCCGGGGACGCGATCTTCGGCGAGGAGCAGGGTGGAACACCGATCTTCGAAGGTCGACAGTGGGTGATCGACCCGATCGACGGCACCAAGAACTTCGTCCGCGGAGTTCCGGTGTGGGCCAGCCTGATTGCGCTCCTGGAGGACGGCGTTCCGACCGTCGGCATGGTGAGCGCACCCGCACTGAACCGACGGTGGTGGGCGGGCCGCGGACTTGGCGCCCACACCTCCTTCGGCGATACCGCGCCGCGAGCAATAGCAGTCTCCGGCGTGGCCGATCTCGGCGCAGCCAGTCTGTCGTTCTCCGACCTGTCCGGGTGGGCCGAAGCCGGGCTGCGCACGCAGTTCCTGTCGCTCACCGACGCGGTGTGGCGGGTGCGGGCCTACGGCGACTTCTTCTCCTACTGTCTGCTGGCCGAGGGCGCGGTCGACATCGCCGCCGAGCCGGAGGTCAAGCTGTGGGATCTGGCCGCTCTCGACATCCTGGTGCGCGAAGCCGGCGGCTCCTTCACCAGCCTGGCCGGTGTGCCCGGGCCGCACGGCGGAAGCGCTGTGGCCAGCAACGGCGCGCTGCATTCCACGACGCTGCACTACCTTACTCAGGAGTAAGGTAGTGCCATGGTCGATGTTCCGGTGAAGTCCAGCGACCGCGCCCGCGACAGTGCGATAGGTCAGTATCGACACAAGCGATCAGCCACCGACATCGGTCTGGGACTGTTGGCACCACTGCTCGGCCGAAAGTTCTTGGATCGCTTCAACGTTCGCGACCCGTTCAACCGCGGCCTGAAGTTCGGCGTCACGCAGGTCTTCTCGGCGGCCGGTGCCTCAACACGCCAGTTCAAAAAGATCCAGGGAATCGGCAAGCCGCCTAAGCGACTTGAGCCCAGTGGCGCCGACTACTTCGACCTCACCCCCGATGATGACCAGAAGATGATCGTCGAGACGGTCAGGGAGTTCGCCGAGGAAGTCCTGCGCCCGGCCGCCCGGCATGCGGACGAAGCCGCAGCCTCTCCGGCCGAATTGATCGCCAAGACCACCGAACTCGGGATTACCGCGATCAAGGTGCCGGAGGATTTCGACGGTATCGCCGAGAACCGCACGATTGTCACCAGCGCATTGGTCGCCGAGGCACTCGCGTACGGCGATATGGGTCTCGCGCTGCCGATCCTCGCCCCCGGCGGAGTGGCCTCGGCACTCACCCACTGGGGCAGCGCCGATCAGCAGGCCACCTATCTCACGGAATTCGCCGGCGACAATGTCCCGCAGGCATGCGTGGCGATCGCCGAGCCGCACCCGCTGTTCGATCCGACCACGCTGAAGACCACCGCGGTTCGTACCCCGAGCGGCTACCGCCTCGACGGGGTCAAGTCACTGGTGCCCGCGGCCGGGACGTGCGAATTGTTCGTTGTGGCAGCACAACTCAACGGCAGGCCCGCCCTGTTCATCGTGGAGTCGGCCAGCGCCGGACTGAGTGTGACCGCTGACCGCAGCATGGGTATTCGTGCCGCCGGACTGGGTCAGGTGACGCTGGATAAGGTGTCGGTGCCGCTCGACGCGCGCCTCGGCGACGACGAGGCCGACCACGCGCAGATCTACTCGGATGCCATCGCTCTGTCCAGGCTGGGCTGGGCCGCACTGGCCGTCGGCACCTGCCACGCCGTACTCGACTACGTCATCCCCTACATCAAAGAGCGTGAGGCGTTCGGTGAGCCGATCGCTCGTCGGCAGTCAGTGGCGTTCATGTGCGCCGATATCGCGATCGAGCTCGACGGGCTGCGATTGGTCACCTGGCGTGGCGCCGCACGCGCCGAACGCGGACTGCCGTTTGCACGAGAAGCCGCACTGGCGCGAAAGCTGGCCGCCGACAAGGGTATGCGGATCGGCTTGGACGGCGTGCAGTTACTCGGCGGTCACGGCTACACCAAAGAACATCCGGTCGAGCGCTGGTACCGCGATCTGCGGGCCGTCGGCGTCGCTGAAGGAGTGGTGGTTCTGTAAATGGCGATCAATCTTGAAATGCCTCGCAAGCTCGAAGCCGTCATCGACATAGCGCACGAGGGCGCTTCCCGGATGCTGCGGCCCATCTCGCGCAAGTACGACCTCAACGAGCACGCAAACCCCGTCGAACTCGACACGCTGGCCACCCTGTTCGAGGCGCTGTCGGCGTCTAATAAGTCCCTCGCCGGCACCAATGCATTCCGCGACATACCGGACGGGCCGAAGGGCAACATCAACGGCCCCAATATGTCCGCTCTCGTCAATGCCATCGAGATCGCCTGGGGTGACATCGCCCTGCTGCTGAGCGTCCCGCGTCAGGGACTCGGCAATGCGGCCGTATCCGGCGTGGCCACCGACGAACAACTCCAGCGGCTTGGCACGGGCATCTGGGCTGCAATGGCCATCACTGAACCATCTTTCGGCTCCGATTCCGCGGCGGTATCGACGACGGCGGTACTCGACGGCGATGACTACGTCATTAACGGCGAGAAGATTTACGTCACCGCCGGGTCGCGAGCCACCCACATCGTGGTGTGGGCAACCCTTGATAAGTCGAAGGGCCGCGCGGCCATCAAGAGCTTCATCGTGCCGCGCGAGTATCCCGGCGTCACCGTCGAACGCCTCGAAAACAAACTCGGCATCAAGGCCTCCGACACCGCCGCGATCCGCTTCGAGAACGTCCGCGTCCCGAAGACGAACCTGCTCGGCAGCCCGGATATCCAGGTGGATAAGGGCTTCGCCGGGGTCATGGAGACCTTCGACAACACCCGCCCGATCGTGGCGG
>JBAXIA010000097.1:0-11512 GCA_037138615.1 Mycobacteriaceae bacterium
CGCCTACACCGCCGTGACCGCGATGCTCGGCAGCGCGGTCATCGGCGCCTGGAGACTCAAGCAACAGGGCGAGGACGCCGCGATGAGCCTCGAGCGCCGATCTACGCTATGGATCAGCGTGGCGTTCGTGGCGTGCTTCGCCGCGGCCGTGCTGTTCTACTCGCTGACCGCATAGCCCGGGTAGAACGAACCCCTACAGCATGCAGGAGACGCAGCCCTCGACTTCGGTTCCCTCCAGCGCCAACTGACGCAGCCGGATGTAGTACAGCGTCTTGATGCCCTTGCGCCAGGCGTAGATCTGCGCCTTGTTGACCTCGCGGGTATCGATGGTGTCCTTGAAGAACAGCGTCAGGCTCAACCCCTGGTCCACGTGCTGGGTGGCCGCGGCGTAGGTGTCGATGATCTTCTCGTAACCGATCTCGTACGCGTCCTGGTAGTACTCCAGGTTGTCATTCGTCATATACGGAGCCGGGTAGTAGACGCGCCCGATCTTGCCTTCCTTGCGGATCTCGACCTTGCTCGCCACCGGGTGGATCGAGCTCGTCGAGTGGTTGATATAGGAGATCGAGCCGGTCGGCGGCACCGCCTGCAGGTTCTGGTTATAGATGCCGTTGCGCTGCACCGATTCCTTGAGCCGGACCCAATCCTCCTGCGTAGGAATACGAATGCCGGCATCGACGAACAGCTGACGGACCTTCTCGGTCGCCGGCTCCCACACGCCGTCGGTGTACTTGTCGAAGAACTCACCGCTGGCGTACTTGGACTTCTCGAAGCCGGCGAATGTCGAGCCGCGCTCGATGGCTATCTTGTTCGAGGCCTTCAACGCGTGGTAGAGCACGGTGTAGAAGTAGATGTTGGTGAAGTCGATACCCTCTTCGGAACCGTAGAAGATCCGCTCCCGCGCAAGGTAGCCGTGCAGGTTCATCTGACCGAGTCCGATGGCGTGCGCTTGGCTGTTGCCGTTCTGGATGGACGGCACCGAGGTGATCTCGGTCTGATCGCTGACCGCAGTCAGCGCCCGGATGGCGACCTCGATAGTCTGGGCGAAGTCCGGCGAGTCCATGGCCTTGGCGATGTTCAGCGAGCCGAGGTTGCAGGAGATGTCCCGGCCCACTTCGGCATACGACAGGTCGTCGTTGAACCGTGATGGCGTGGACACCTGCAGGATCTCCGAGCACAGGTTGGAGTGGGTGATCTTGCCGTCGATGGGGTTTGCCCGGTTCACCGTGTCCTCGAACATGATGTACGGGTAACCCGACTCGAACTGGAGCTCGGCCAGCGTCTGGAAGAACTCACGCGCTTTGATCTTGGTCTTGCGGATCCGCGCGTCATCGACCATCTCGTAGTACTTCTCGGTGACCGAGATGTCGGCGAACGCCACCCCGTAGACGCGCTCGACGTCGTACGGCGAGAACAGGTACATATCCTCGTTCTTCTTGGCCAGCTCGAAGGTGATATCCGGGATCACCACACCCAAAGACAGTGTCTTGATCCGGATCTTCTCGTCGGCGTTCTCGCGCTTGGTGTCCAGGAAGCGGTAGATATCGGGGTGATGGGCATGCAGGTAGACCGCGCCGGCACCCTGCCGCGCGCCCAGCTGATTGGCGTATGAGAAGGAGTCCTCCAGCAGCTTCATGATCGGGATGACGCCCGAGCTCTGGTTCTCGATGTTCTTGATCGGGGCGCCGTGCTCGCGAATGTTGGTCAGCAGCAACGCAACTCCGCCGCCGCGCTTGGACAGCTGCAGTGCGGAGTTGATCGAGCGCCCGATCGACTCCATATTGTCCTCGATGCGCAACAGGAAGCAGCTCACCGGCTCGCCGCGCTGTTTCTTACCAGAGTTGAGGAATGTCGGCGTGGCCGGCTGGAACCGCCCGTCGATAATCTCGTCGACGAGTTGTTCGGCCAGTGTCGTGTCACCGGCAGCCAGCGTCAGCGCCACCATGACGACGCGATCTTCGAAGCGCTCCAGATAACGCTTCCCGTCGAATGTCTTCAGCGTGTAGGACGTGTAGTACTTGAACGCTCCGACGAAGGTCGGGAACCGGAACTTCTTGGCGTAGGCGCGATCGGTCAGCGTCTTGACGAAGTTGCGAGAGTACTGGTCGAGAACCTCACGCTCGTAGTAGTTCTCGCGAACCAGGTAGTCCAGCTTCTCGTCCTGGTTGTGGAAGAAGACGGTGTTCTGGTTGACGTGCTCGAGGAAGTACTGCCGCGCGGCGAGTACGTCCTTGTCGAACTGGATCTCACCGTTGGGCCCGTACAGATTGAGCATCGCGTTGAGCGCGTGATAGTCCATCTCGCCGGGCAGCGAATGCGCTGCCGTCGAGGTGGTTACAGGCTCTGTAGCTGTGACCGTTGGTGACATGTGTCATCCCTTTCTTGAAAACTGGCGGCCTTCCAGAAGTCGGCCAGGCCCGCGCGGACGGCGAATACGTCGTCGACGGTTCCCATGAGTTCGAATCGGTACAGATACGGCACTGCGCACTTGCGCGAGACGACATCGCCCGCGTAGCAGAACTCGGCGCCGAAGTTGGTGTTGCCGGCCGCGATGACACCGCGGAGCAGCGATCGGTTGTGCTCGTTGTTCAGAAATGTGATGACCTGCTTGGGTACATAGGACCCGTCCTCCAGGTCGGGGCCATTGGCCTTACCGCCGCCGTAGGTGGGCAGGATCAGTACGTAAGGTTCGTTGACCTCGATGCCGCCCTTGAGCGGGATCCGGATCGCCGGAAGATCCAGTTTCTGGACGAACCGGTGGGTGTTCTCCGAAACGCTGGAGAAGTACACCAACCGCACCGGGCCGCCGTCTGACAGCCCGCCGTCCTCCACCATCGGATCAGGTCCCTGGCTGCTAGGCGCTGATCGATGTCGCCGACAGTTCGGCTCCAGCCACCGAGGTCGCCGACTGCCCGGCGGCTGCGATATCCCGGATGCGGTCGGGCCGGAAGCCGGACCAGTGCTCACCGCCGGCAACCACCACGGGTGCCTGCAGGTAACCCAGGGCCATGACGTAGTCACGGGCCTCGGGCACCTCGGTGATGTCGACGATCTCGTAGTCCAGGCCCTGCTTGTCGAGGGCCTTGTAGGTGGCGTTGCACTGAACACAGGCCGGCTTGGTGTAGACGGTGATGGTCATCTCGGTAAAGCTCCTCAGCGAACAGGTCAAACAGACCAAACGGACAGGTGTTTCAGTGAATCCGGCGGACCTGCGAGTGCGGGCCTACCAGCCTCCAGAACACTACACCTAGTGGGTGACAATCAAGAGAGGTACAACATCTTCCGAATAACAATCGTGAAACTCCCAGGTCGTAAGCTGCGCACCGGCGTCGTTTACGGCGTGTCGCACGTCACAACACGCCGGGGCCCCAGGTCTACCACCGGCCACCGACATCACCTTCCCGTCGGGCCCGGCGCGACGCGGGCTCAGTCGGCCTGAGCGACGAGTTCGGCGAGGATCTCGCGCAGCGAGCCGGTGACCTCGGCGCTCTCCCGCGGATGTTTGCCGTCCAGCGTCGACGCCGGCAGCGACAGCGTGATCGAGTCGATGACGCGGGCGCCGGCGATACCGAACGATTTGCGGGTGTCGTCATGAGCCCACACCCCACCGAACCGGCCCATGGCCGTGCCGACGACGGCCAGTGGCTTGCCTGTGATCGCACTGTTGCCGTAGGGCCGCGACAGCCAGTCGATGGCATTCTTGAGCACTGCCGGGATGGTGCCGTTGTACTCCGGAGTGACGATCAAAACTGCGTCGGCACCGGCTACCGCGGCACGCAGATTCGCGACCGCGGGCGGCGGGTCGTCGGTATCGAGATCCTCGTTGTAGAACGGAACGTCACCGAGACCGCCATAGATGACGACATCCACGTGATCGGGCGCGGCGGCGGCGGCCGCCTCAGCAAGTTGCCGGTTGATCGACGCCGCCCGCAGGCTGCCCACCAGAGCCACTACCGTCATTCGCCGCATATGGCGAACGCTAGCCGGTTACTCCGGCGGCAGCGACCTGGCGCCGCGAGGTCGAAGCGCCCGGGTGAAGGCGACGTTGACCCGGGACATGGCGAAACTGTAGGGCAGCCAGGCGAACCGCTTGAACGCATACAGTGCGCGGATGTCCGCCGAGGTGTAGATCAGGAATTTGTTCCGGGTGATTCCATCCAGAATCTTGTCGGCCACCTTCTCCGCCGATATGGCATGGCCGCTGAACATCGTCACCAGGCGCTGCACCCTGGGGTGGTCGCGATCGACGCCGACAATTTGCACGGTGTCGACCAGAGGAGTGTTGACCGCCCCGGGCACCACCAGCGAGACACCGATACGGTGCCGGGCCAGGTCGAACCGCAGCACCTCGGACAGCCCGCGCAGGCCGTACTTGCTGGCGCTGTAGGCGGCATGCCAGGGCAGCGCCACCAGCCCGGCGGCCGAGGACACGTTGACCAGTTGACCGCCCCGCCCGGCGGCCACCATCGGCGGCAGGAAGGTCTCGATGACGTGGATCGGGCCCATCAGGTTGACGTCGATCATCGACCGCCAGTGGGTGTGCGTGAGATGTTCGACGGTCCCCCAGGCCGAGATACCGGCGATGTTCATCACGATGTCCATCGCGGAATGGCGGGTGTGGATATCGGCGGCGAAGTGCGCCACCGCGTCGTGGTCGGCGATATCGAGTGCGCGATACTCGGCAACCTCGGCGCCGGCAGCGCGGGCGTCGGCAACCGTGTAGTCGAGCCCTTCGGAGTTGATATCGGTCAGGTACAGCACCGCGCCATTCTGAGCCAGTCGCAACGCGGTGGCTCGGCCGATACCACTGGCCGCACCCGTGATCAGAACCCGCTTACCCGCGAAGCTGGACGCCATGGCTAGCCGCTGGCCTGCCCGCCCCAGAGAGCATGCAGCCAAAGCTTTTCCAGCACCTGCACTGCCCTGTCACGATCACGCTCGGGTCCGAGGAACAGCGACTCCCCCGACAGCGTCAGCGCGGTCGCAGCCGACAGTGTCCGCACCAGACCGCGCACATCGGACGTGATCGGATCGGCGGTGCCGCCGGCGATCTCGGCTTCGACGATCGGCACGATCTGGTCGATGACGGAATCATTGAAGCCATCAAGGATCTCGCGGATCTCTGCGTCGGTGCTGCGGGCGCTGTTGCACGCCGACATCACCGGATTATTATGGGCGTACACCGCCGCCGCACTGCCGACCATCCGCCTGGCGAATTGCGCCGGGGTCTCATCGTCTCCACGCGGCGCAAAGTCTCCGGTGAGTTCCTCGAGTTCTTCGGCTACCTCGCCAAGGATCTGCGCCAGCACCGCGTACTTGGAGTCGAAGTAGAAGTAGAACCCCGACCGCGCCACCCCGGCACGGTCACTGATGGTGCTGACCGACAATTCCGCGAATGGTTTTTCCTCGAGCAGCTCACGGACCGCCGCCACGATCGCGCGGCGTTGCTTATCACCGCGTCGGCGCGGCAGCCCCGACGCGAGGGCTGGCCCGATGGCCGATCCCGACGGTGCGCTCACCCTTTCACCATGCACCACGCCGCGGCCCGAAGGAAACTTGACAGCCGTCAATTCTGGCCGCAAGGTGTACCGAAACGCGGTATCGCCCGGTCTTTCGAGGAGCGTCATGACCACCGTCAGCACCCCGCATCACCTCCTCGACCAAGCCCGCCGTCGGCTCACCCCAACGCTGAACACCATTCCCGGGATGGGTGCGATCGACCGGCGACTTCGGAGTCGGGACTGGCCGCAGTTCGTGTTCGCCGAACCGCCCGCGGGCAGCGGCCTCAAGCCGGTGATGGGCGACGTCGGCCTGCCGGTCCTGGGTCACCTCATCGAACTCTTCCGTGGCGGGCCCGACTACGTACTCCAGATGTACCGCAAGAACGGTCCCGTCCACTACTCGCAGACTCCAGCGCTGAACGCCATCACCGCACTGGGCCCCGACGCGACTCAGGAAGTGCTGTCCAACAAGAACAAGGACTTCTCCCAGGCGGCGTGGCTACCGGTGATCGGGCCGTTCTTCAACCGGGGTCTGCTGCTGCTGGACTTCGACGAGCACATGTACCACCGCAGGATCATGCAGGAGGCGTTCACCCGAACCCGGTTGTCCGGCTACATCGAACACATCGACCGGGTAGCCACGGCAGTGGTGGCCCAGGACTGGCCGATCAACGACCCCGGCTTCCTGTTCCACCCGGCGGCGAAAGAGCTCACCCTCGATATCGCTTCGGTGGTGTTCATGGGCCACGAACCCGGCACCGACCGCGCACTGGTCACCAAGATCAATCAGGCCTTCACCACCACCACCCGCTCCGGTGGCGCGATCATTCGGACATCGGTCCCGCCGTTCAAGTGGTGGCGTGGTCTGCAGGCTCGAAAACTGTTGGAGGACTACTTCACTGAACGGGTCGCGGCGCGGCGCGATGCGCAGGGCACCGACATGCTGACGGTGCTCTGTCATGCCGCTGACGATGACGGGAACAGTTTCACCGATGCCGACATCGTCAATCACATGATCTTTTTGATGATGGCCGCCCACGACACCTCGACTTCTACCCTGACCACAATGGCGTACCACCTGGCGGCCAACCCGCAGTGGCAGGAACGCTGTCGCGATGAAGGAGCGCGGGTGGGCGACGGCCCACTCGATATCGAGGCGCTGGACAAGCTGGAAACCCTCGAGCTGGTGATCAACGAGTCACTGCGCCTGGTCACACCGCTGCCGTTCAACATCCGCCGGGCGGTACGTGACACCGAGATCCTGGGGCATTACGTCCCGGCCGGGACCAACGTGAACCTGTGGCCGTCAGTGACGCACCGACTCGCGGAGTTGTGGACCGATCCCCTGACGTTCGACCCGGACCGCTTCGCCGAGCCGCGCTCCGAACACAAGCGGCACCGCTATGCCTTCGCCCCGTTCGGTGGCGGCGCACACAAGTGCATCGGCATGGTGTTCGGGCAGCTCGAGATCAAGACCGTCATGCACCGGTTACTCCGCAACTACCGCCTCGAGTTGACCCACCCGAACTACCGGCCGCACTACGACTACGCCGGGATGCCGGTGCCGATGGACGGTATGCCGATCGTGCTGCGACCCTTGGGCGGACAGCCCGGTCGCACCTAGAGTGCTTCGATAGTTCCCAGGAAACTGCGAGAGGACACCACCATCATGTGCCGCCCCGTCGAATGCACCAGCTGCCACAAGACCACCTGGGAGGGGTGCGGCGAACACATCGCCGAGGTCAAGGCGGCGGTGCCGCCGGGCCAATGGTGCACCTGCGCACGCACCCCCACGTCCTGAACCGCCACACCGCGGTCAGTCGAACGGCATCTCGCCGGCGACTACCGCGGTTCCCAGACCCATCAGTGTGACTGCCGAATCGTGCAACCGCTGCCCGGCTTCCCTACTGGCCGCGCCGGCCAGATAGCGCGCCCAGGTGCCCTCGATGACAACACCCAGTTTCAGGCAGGCCAGCGCCAGATACCAGTCCAGGTGATCGGTGCGCCGCCCTCCTGCAGCCTGGTAGGCCTCAAGTAGCTCACCGCGTTGGGCCAACCCGCCGAGTTCAGCCAGGTAGCCGGCGGACCCCAGCGGATTCGGCGCGATGGGCCAGCACACCAGCATCCAGCCCAGGTCGAGTAGCGGATCGCCGATCGTGCACATCTCCCAGTCGACGAATGCCGCCACCTCGGGGACGTCGCGACGCAGCATGGTGTTGTTGAGGTGGATATCGCCGTGAACGATGCCGGGGTCATAGCCTGCCGGGGGCAGGTTTGCCTCCAGCCAATCGCAGAGTTCGTCAACTCCGGGCAGTGAGTCGTGCGCGTACCCCTCTTGCTGCCGATAGGCGGAAACCGCTGAACGCCATTGCGGCACTTGGCGTTCCAGGAAGGAACCCGGACGCTTCCACGCTTCCAGGTCACTGCCCTCCCAGGACGCCAGTCCAAGTCTGGCGACATCGGCGGCATAGTTCAGACCGACCCGATGACGCATCGCCGGATCGTGCACGTAGGCCGGCGTGATTTCGTTGCCCGGGTTGAACCCGTCGACCTCCTCCATCAGGTAGAAGACGACCCCGAGGATGTCAAGGTCCTCGCAGGAGGCGACGATCTCCGGGTGTGGCACCGCACTGCCGGCCAGGGTGCGCAACACGGCGATCTCGCGTTGCATGGTCCGGTTGCTATTGGGCCGAGGGTGCGGCGGCGGACGGCGCAGCACCAGTGAGCGTCCGTCGATCTTCAGGCTCACCACGATGTTCTGGCTGCCACCGGCCAGGGGCACGACATCGGTCAGGTCGGCACCGATGCCCTCGGCACACACCCAGTCGCGTAAGCCGGCGACGGCGTCATCGTCCAGTGTCCCGGTGACCCCGGGAACCATCGGCTCTGCCACCGGTCTCAGCAGATCCGCGGAAGTTGTTCGCCCAGTTCACGTTCGACGACGCGGGTGGTACCGAATGCGGTCCGGGCCACCACCATGCCGGGGTGGGCTTCCACCGCACGGCCGATGATCACAGCAGCCGAGCCCTCGGGCCGGACCCGCATTGCCGCGAGCACCGCCTCGCTGTGCGCCGGATCGACGAAGGCGACCAACTTGCCTTCGTTGGCCACCTGCAACGGATCCAGACCTAGGAATCCGCATGCCGAGGCCACCGATTCAGGTATCGGGACCTTCGCCTCATCGAGTTCGATCCCGACGCCAGATGTACGTGCGATCTCGACGGTCGCCGCAACCAGCCCGCCACGGGTCGGATCGCGCAGCGCGTGGATGACATTCGGATCGTCGACCGCGTTGAGCATTGCCGCGACCAGTCGGTGCAGGGGTGCACTGTCGGTGGTCATCGTGGTGCCGAAGTCGATTCCCTCTCGCACGCTCATGATCGCCACACCGTGCTCGCCGATGTTGCCGGACACAATGATGTGGTCACCGGGACGGGCCTGCTCGGGTCCGATACGCAAGCCCTCGGGCACTACGCCGATACCTGCGGTATTGATGAAAAGACTGTCGGCACTGCCCTTTCCGACGACCTTGGTATCGCCGGTGACGATGGCGACCCCGGCCGCAGCAGCGGCCAGACCCATGCTCTGGGCGATGGTGCCGAGCACGTCCATCTCCAGTCCCTCTTCGATGATGAACCCGGCCGTCAGGGCCAGCGGTTGGGCGCCACTGCAGGCGAGGTCGTTGATGGTGCCGTTGACGGCGAGGTCGCCGATATTGCCGCCGGGGAAGAACAGCGGGTTGACGACGTAGGAGTCGGTGGTCAGCGCGATCCGGCCGCCGAGCACATTCAATACCGCAGAGTCACGGGACGGCCCGCCCGAGGAGCCGAACGCCGGCAGGAAGAGGTTCTCGATGAGTTCCTCGGACAGGATGCCGCCGCCACCGTGGCCCATGACGATCCGCTTCGTCTCACGCAGTGGCAGCGGGCACACCCAGTTGGCTGGGTCAACCTGCCCTGCCTCAGACATTCGCAGACGACTCCAGCCGCCGGAACTGGTAGTACGCAGCGCAGGCGCCCTCGCTGGAGACCATCGTGGCGCCCAACGGGTTTCGCGGGGTGCAGGTGGTACCAAAGGCCGGGCACTCGTTGGGCTTCAGCAGGCCCTGCAGGACTTCCCCGGCGTGGCATTCCGAGGACTCCTGAACCTCCAGATGCCCCACCCCGAACTTCAGTTCTGCGTCGAACTCGGCATATCGCGGCGACAGCGTCCAACCGGATTGCGGAATCATTCCGATACCGCGCCACTGCCGGTCGGTGACCACGAACACGTCGGCCAGCGCCTGCTGAGCCACGGTATTGCCGGTATCGGTGACTGCCCGCGGGTAGGCGTTGCGCAGCTCGGCACTTCTTCCGTCTTTGTGGCAAGCCTCCAGCAACTCGACCAGTTGACGCACTCCCTCGAGGAGGTCGAGCGGCTCGAAGCCCGTGACCACAATCGGAATGTTGAACTTCTCCACCAGCGGGCCGTACTCGCTGGTACCCATCACCGTGCACACGTGGCCAGCAGCCAGAAAACCCTGCACCCGGTTGGTCGGAGCGCTGAGGATGGCGGTCATCGCCGGCGGCACCAGTACATGGGAGACCAGCAGCGAAAAATTTGTCAGGCCAAGGCGTTTGGCGTGCAGCACCGACATCGCATTGGCCGGGGCGGTGGTCTCGAAGCCGACTCCGAAAAACACCACATTTTTGTCCGGGTTCTCCGCGGCGATCCGGGTGGCATCAAGCGGCGAATAGACGATTCGGACGTCACCGCCACGGGCCCGAACGCTGAACAGATCCTGCTTACTGCCGGGGACCCGCAGCATGTCACCGAAGGAGCAGAAGATGACGTCGTCGCGGGAGGCGATCTCCAGCGCTCGGTCGATCATCTCCAGCGGCGTGACGCACACCGGGCAGCCCGGACCGTGGATGAAGTCGACCGCGCCATCGAGTAATTGGTCGATTCCGTTGCGGATGATGGAGTGCGTCTGCCCTCCGCAGACCTCCATGATCGTCCACGTCCGCGTCGCGCTGCGCCGGATCGCCTCAACGAGCGACTTGGCTGCGACCGGATCGCGGAATTCGTCGAGGTACTTCACGCCGTCTCCCGGCTGCTCTGCCCTTCGGTTCCGGCCAGTTCCTCGTCGAGGAAGCCGAGTTCGGCGAACATCTGCAGGGTTTCGTTGGCGGAGACCTCATCGAGGCGGGTGAGCGCGAACCCCGCGTGCACGATGGTGTACTCGCCGATTTCCATGTCCGGCAGATAGGCCAGACATACGGTCTTGGTGGTGCCGCCGAAATCGGCGGTCGCCATGCGGGTTCCCGACTCCTCCCAGATGTCGATCACTTTGCCGGGGATTCCGAGGCACATGCGCCGTTCCTTTCCGGTGTGGACGCCGCAACTCTGCGAGCGGCGGCGATGGTGGCCTGGCCCAGAGCCAAACCGCCGTCGTTACATGCAACGATACGGTGACTGAGCACTTCATAACCACCCTTGGTCAGAGATTTTCGAAGTCCTCCCAGGAGTATCCGGTTCGCGAACACCCCGCCGGTCAGCCCGATCACCGAGATGCCGGCCGCATCAGCGCAGTACCGGGCAGTGGTGGCGGTGGCCCGGATGACGGCCTGATGGAACCCCGCGGCCAGATCGGCAGGGTCGGCCCCGGCCCGCAGCCCCTCAACGATTCCGGCAATCACCGGCGCCGGATCCATCACACCTACATCGACCACGAAATTCAGGGCGGCCGACAAATCCACGGCCCGGCCGCGGCGGGCGAGGTGTTCGAGTTCGACGGCAGCCTGGCCCTCATAGCTGACCTGCTGGCAGACGCCCAGCAGGCTGGCCACGGCATCGAAGAGCCGGCCCATGCTGGTGGTGGGCACGCAGCCCACGCCGCGCGGGATCTGCTGGGCCAGGACATGCAGGCCTGTCTGACCCACGGCGGCCACCGGCGCAAGGTCGGGCGTCCAGTCAATGCCGGCCCGGAACAGCAGGTCCAGGGCGATGCGTGCGGGTTGGCACACCGCGCC
>JBAXIA010000098.1:0-11397 GCA_037138615.1 Mycobacteriaceae bacterium
GTATCCGGCGAATTCCGGCGAGATCCCCGACGAGGACCTGCAGCAGATGCTGTCAAGGATGGCCCTGTCGCACCCCACCGGCCGCCTGAACGAGGTAGAGGACTGGGCCAAGGTGCTGTCACCGGGCGAACAGCAACGGATCGCATTCGCACGGGTGATACTCAACAAGCCGAAAGCGGTATTCGTCGACGAGGCGACCTCTGCTCTCGACGAGGGCCTTGAGTATGCGGTCTACGACCTGGTGCGCTCCGAGTTACCGGATACGATCCTGATCAGCGTCAGCCACCGGCCGAGCGTGGAGCAACACCACCAACGACATCTCGAGTTGCTGGGCGAGGGCGAATGGCGGCTCGGGCGGGTCGAGGGCACCGCGCCGGTAACGGTCTAGCCCCGCCGGCTGGAGGAAAATCGGCATGGAGCCCTACAAGCCCTCGCTGGACTGGGCAAACGAGATCCCGCAATCCCTGCTGTGGGCCGGCAAGGCCTGGTTGATCACCGCGACGGTGACGGTGATCGTGCTGATGCTCATGTCCCGATACACCACCTGGGGACGCCAGTTCTGGCGGGTCACCGGCGACTACTTCCGCGGCCGCAGCAGTGTTGGGGTGTGGGTCTGGCTGGCCGTGCTGCTGTTCTCCACCCTGATCGCGGTGCGACTCGATGTCCTGTTGAGTTATTTCAGCAATGACCTCTACTCGTCACTGCAAGTGGCATTCGAAGGTGCCGGGGCCGGCAACGAGGCCGTGCGTGACTCCGGCATTCATGGTTTCTGGAACGCGATCATCACCTTCGCGCTGATCGCCACGCTGTATGTCAGCCGCTATCTATTCGACATCTACCTGAGCCAACGTTTCATCATTCGCTGGCGGGTGTGGCTGACGGACCGGCTCACCGCGGACTGGATGGGAGACGAAGCGTTCTACCGCGGCCGGTTCCTCGACGATCCGATCGACAACCCCGATCAGCGCATCCAACTCGACATCGACTCGTTCACCGCCTGCACCGGGCAGGGTACGAACACCCCGACCGTAGGTACGACGGCGACACTGCTGTTCGGCGGAATCAACTCAATGGTGTCGGTGGTTGCATTCACGCCGATCCTCTGGACACTGTCCGGGCCGCTGACCGTCTTCGGTGTCACGCTGAGCCATGCGCTGTTCTGGATCGCGTTGCTGTACGTATTCATCACCACGGTGATCGCGTTCTGGATCGGCCGCCCGCTGATCGGGTTGAGTTTCCGCAACGAGCTGACCAACGCCGCCTTCCGCTACGCCCTGGTGCGCCTTCGGGATGCCGCCGAATCGATCAGCTTCTACCGCGGTGCGCGTGCTGAAACAGGTATCTTGCGAACGCGTTTCATGGCTATCATCGCCAACTATCGCCGATTCGTCGTGCGCAGTCTTGCCCTGCTGGGGTGGAACCAGTCGATAACCCAGCTCATCAATCCGCTACCGCTCATGATCCAGGCACAGCGACTCTTCAAGGGCCAGATTACTTTCGGCGATGTGACGCAGTCGGCGTCGGCGTTCAACAGCGTCCACGACTCGCTGTCATTTTTCCGCGCCATCTATGACTCATTCGCCTCCTACCGGGCCACCATCATCCGACTCGACGGATTGGTTGACGCCGACGAAAAGGCCAGGGCGCTCCCCCGCTTGGAGGTGCAGGAGAGCTCAGATGGCGCAATCGAATTGCGCGATATTGAAGTCCGTAACCCCGAAGGCACCCCACTAGTCCAGGGTCTGAACCTGAGACTGGAACCCGGCGACTCGCTGGTGATCACCGGCCCTTCCGGCTGCGGCCGAACCACCCTGCTGCGCAGCATCGCCCAGCTGTGGCCGTACACCTCGGGAACCATGCGCCGTCCCGGTAGCGAGGGCGACGCGATGTTCCTGTCGCAGGTGCCCTATCTGCCGCTCGGTGATCTGCGGGCGGTGCTGTCCTATCCGAACGTCGAATCTGAGATTCCCGATGAGCAGCTCGTAACCGTACTGGAGGATGTCGCACTCGGTAACCTCGCGGACCGGCTCGATGAGACGCCGGACTGGTCCAAGACACTCTCGCCTGGCGAACAGCAGCGAATCGCATTCGCCCGGGTGCTGCTGCACAAGCCGAAGGTGATCTTTCTCGATGAGTCCACCTCGGCGATCGACGAGGGCCAGGAGTTCACGCTGTACCGGTTGTTACGGGCTCGGTTGCCGGCAACGATCATGGTGTCTGTCACCCACCGCGGGACTGTCAAACAACATCACGGCCGCCATCTGCACCTGCTCGGCGGAGGTGGCTGGGAGTTGGATCGGGAGTCCGAGCCCGCGGGCGTCTGAGGCAAGCTTGCCGCGTGCGCTACAGCGTCTGCGCGACCGCTGACGCGTGCGCTACAGCGTCTGCGCGACCGCTGACGCGTGCGCTACAGCGTCTGCGCGACCGCTGACGCGTGCGCGCCTGCGCGCCTGCCGAAGAACGAGCCCTCGCCGAGTTGGGTACCGCTCGAGTAACCCTTGCCGTCCTGGGCGATATTCGACGCACAGGTGCCGGCGGCATACAGGCCACCGATCACGGTGCCGTCTCCGCGAAGCACCTCGCCGTCGACATCGGTGGCCAGCCCGCCGACGGTAAAACCCGAATACATCGCCTTGCCCAGCGATAGATCGAACACGGCCCACGGCGCTTTGTCCTGTGGCGCAAGGTATTCCGGCTGTTTATGGAAATCCGGGTCGGTGCCGACGGCCGCGTGCCTGTTGTAGGCGTCAAGTGTGGCGGTCAGGTTACCCTCCGGGATTCCCAGCGCCGACTCCATCTCAGCGACGGTCTCGTAGCCGTCGATGAACTTGATCAACGGAAACTCCGGACGCTGCAGATGATCCTCATCGACGATCAGGAACGCGGCATGATCGGGCTGGTCCATCACGAAGCCGGACGTGCGCGAATGGTAGGAGTCCTCGGCTACAAACCGCCTGCCGAGTTTGTTGACGATGAGTCCGGTCAACAGGATCGCCGGCGGATAGACCGGCGCGGTGATGAAGGACTGATCCATGTGTTTGGTGGCGCCGCCGGCCGAGACACCGAGACGGATGCCCAGACCGTCGTCGTAGGTGTTGCCGAGGACGAAGGGCTTCTCGGCAAGTTCCGGGGTGTAGGCGGCGACCATCTCCGGATTCATCACGAATCCGCCCGCGGCGAGCACCACCGCCTTGGCCCGGATGGTTCCGGTCTCGCCGAAGCGCTTCCACGACACCCCGACGACGTCGCCGTTGTCGGTGACCAGGTTCGTCGCGCCGGTCTCGTAGCGGATCTCAATGTCGAGTTCGGCGGCACGTTTGACCAGTAGGTCGATCACCATGGCCGCGCCCTGGGTGTCGCCGGGTACCGGCACCTTGTGTCCGCGTGGCGCCGGGACGGCCATATCCTTATAGGGCCACACCTTCTCGTTGCCGGTGTACATCAGACCCTGGGTGCCGGGTTGAATCACCGCTTTCTCCGGGTAGTAACTGCGCTCGAAGGCGATTCCGAGATCCTCGAGCCAGTTGAAATGCTCGACACTGCCCTCGCAGTAGGCCCGGATTTTGTCGTGTTCGGGTTCGCGCGACATCGCGACCAAGTACTTGTACATCTCCTCGGCGCTGTCGGAGTGACCGGTCGCCTGCTGCACCGCAGTGCCGCCACCGAGATAGAAGTGCCCGCCTGCCAGGGCGGTGGTCCCGCCGGCCACGGCGGCCCGTTCCAGCACCAGAACCCGGGCACCGCCGGCGGCCGCGGTCACCGCCGCACACCCGCCCCCGATACCGAAACCGATCACCACGACATCGACGTCATCCGACCATTCGGTCACCGAGTCGGCGTCGACGATTTCCGGGATATCAAGTCCGCTCATTCCGCTGAGGATATCGCCGGGGTGACCAGCTGGCTAGAACGTGTTCTAGTTCGACTGAATCAGTTGTGGTTGGCGGCGGCGTTGACGACGGGGTTGTTGAGCGCGCCGTTGACTGCAGCGTTCACGGCGACGGTGTCCTCGCGCAACTGCTGACCGGTCGCCTGCCAGGAGACGGCGGCCGGCAGACGCCCCCAGGTGCTGTTGAAGAGTCCGATGATGACGGCCTTGCCATTGTCGGTCATGGCGTAGACCGGGCCGCCGGAGTCGCCCTTCTGGCTGACGATGCCGTTGGTCATGGTGAACCAGCCGTTGTTGACCCGCTCGACGATGCCGCAGCTTTCACCGGTGACGATGCCGAAGTGGCAGACCGGCGCTCCGATTGCCAGCGGCGCGACGACGTCGGCTACCAGCGCTCGGCCGCTCGGGAGGATATTGCTGACCGACACGTCGGCGGCCAGGGTGATCGTCTCGTAGTCGGAGATCACCTGGTCGACCCGCACGACGGAACCGTCCGGGGTGTTATCCCGAGACGTGGTCACCACGCCGATCAGGCGGCCATTGCGGTCGGTGACCGGGCCGTTGCCGCGGCAGTGACCGGCGGAGAAGGCGATGCGTGCGACCGGATCGACATAGCCCAGGGTGCACATGGTGGATTCCTGACGAATTTCCATGCCCGGGAATACCGTGACGTCGTTACCGGCGGCGGCGGCCGGGCTGACCGCGGCGATGAACGCTGCTACGGCTGCCGCAGCGAGGACGAGATATCGCAGGAAGCGGGCCACGGTACACCTCGATCGGTCTCGGACGCGCGAACGGCGCGGTCGCAACAATGTGTCGACTGTGTATCGGGGTTGCGCCCCGATCGTTACCGACGATGTGTCGCGGGTCCGCGCCGTTCGGCGAAAACCGACCTAAGGTGCAGGTCAGGGGATATTGATGAGCTGTCCGACCTCGATGTGATCGGGGTTGGCGATGCCGTTGGCAGCCGCCAGTTCCGGGTAGCGATTGCCGTCGCCGAGGTACTGCTTGGCGATGTTGAATAGGGTGTCACCTGCGACAACGGTGTGCGTGCGCACCTCGTTGGCCACGGGCGCGACCTCGATGACCTCGGCAACCGGTGCCGGCGGCGGCGGGGCGTCGGTCTCGGTACGCGAGTTCCACGCCGCGCCATCGGCGGCGTACAGCACCAGGTTGCGGTCATCCTGTAGTACCAGCTTGACGTCCTTTTTGCCCTTGGTGTCGGTGTTCCAGACCGGCTTATCACCGGCGTAGATCACGAAGTTGCCGTCGGTCTGGACCTCGGCCCGATCGGCGCCCTCGCCGTTGGTGCCGGTGGCCCACACGGCCTCCCCGCGCACCGCCAGGACGAGGTTGCCGTCGTCCTGCAGCGTCAAGGTGTACGCGCCATTGCCGGATGTCAGCGAATCGCCCTTACCCAGCTTCTGTCCTGCGGTGAGTGTGTCTCCCACGAGTGTTTTTCCTCCTCTAAGCCGCCCTCTTGCACGGGCGGGCCGTGGCCGAGCCTACTGCAGAAATACACCCTGCCGGTGGACAGTGGCAAACATCCGGCTTAAGAATCGAACCCCAGCCCCAGCCGGTCCAGGGTGCGTAGCAAGATATTGCGCCGGCCGCGGTTGTGATCAGCTCGATCCAAAGACCGCCGGGTGGCCTGGATCCCGACACTGGCGAGCGGTTCGGGCGGGAACGGCAGCGGTCGTTTGCGGACCATGTCCAGTTCGGTGCGCTCGGTGGGGCGCCCGTCGAGCAGATCCAGGCAGACATCGGCGGCGAACCGGGTTGCTCCCACACCCAGTCCGGTGAATCCGTTGACGTATGCGATCCGCCCGCGGCCGGCCAGCCCCCAGTGGGCGCAAAACCGGGTACTGGTGTCGATGGGACCGGCCCATCGGTGGCCGAACCGGATATCGGTGAGTTGCGGGAAGGTGAGAAAGAAGTGCGCGGCGATCTTGCGGAACGACTCAGGCCGGTCCTCGTGCCGGGGGTCGACTCGCCGGCCCCAGTGGTACATGGCGTCGTAGCCGCCCCACAGAATCCGGTTATCGGCCGAGAGTCGGTAGTAGTGGAATTGGTTACCGCTGTCGCTGACGCCCTGGCGGGACCGCCAGCCGATCCGGTCGAGCTGTTCAGCCGTCAGCGGCTCAGTGCCGAGCACGTGGTCATACACCGGAACGGTGTGCAGCCGGTTGCGCCGCAGCAGGCTGGGAAACACGTTGGTGGCCAGCACCACCCGTTTGGCGGTGATGGTTCCGGCTGCGGTGCTGACAGCAACTCCGTCCGCCTCCGTCTTGATCCCCCGGGCTTCGGTGTGTTCGTGAATCCGGACACCATTTTCGGTGCAGGCGCGCGCGAGTTCGAAGACCAGCCGGGCCGGATCGACGATCGCGCAGGTATCCGGGGAGAACAGTCCGGCCAGATAGGTCGGTGAGTTCACCTCGGCCCGGACCGCCGCCTGATCGAGGAACCGACCCTGACCCTCGGCTGCCGCGTCATGCAGCCAGGGCACCTGATGCGCTTCGGTGGCGACGGCCAGCATTCCGTTTCGCTGCCAGTCGACTGCCATGCCGTATTTCTCGATATCGGCCTGCATACCGTTGAGGTTGTCCAGGCCCAGGCGCTCGAGTTGGTCGAATTCGTCGGGCCAGCGGGACTTTCCGTTCTCGGCGCCGTGGGTGAGGCTGGCGTCGACGAATCCGCCGTTGCGACCCGATGCCGCCCAACCGATCCGTTCGGCCTCGATTACCACGATCGCGGCGCCGGGATCGCGCTCAGCAGCATGCAGTGCCGTCCACAGTCCGGTGTATCCGCCGCCGACTACAAGCAGATCGCAGGTCGTCGCGCCGGGCAGGCCCGGATAGTCGGGGCGAGGGATGTCCAGCCACATCGACCCAAAGACGGCCGGAGCCAGCGCGCGTTCGATCAGTCCCGAGTCGACGTCGCGGTCGAAAACGATGCGCATCCAGCCATGGTGCCACGGCCCGCGGGCTCCCACCCGGGAGGTCCGAAGATATAGCCCAGCCTGTCGCGCCAGGTGGTCGCCGAGCGGACGTCGCGGGCGATCGCCACGTACTCACGGGTCTCCAGGGCCCAGATATTGAAGGTGTTCACCGGTTTGGTGAGGCCCCCTGTCAGGCCATAGTGCGGCCGGAAGATCTCCGGCTGGAAGGTTCCGAACAGTCGGTCCCAGATGATGAGGATTCCGCCGTAGTTTCGGTCCAGGTACAGCTGGTCCATACCGTGGTGCACCCGATGGTGCGAGGGCGTATTGAAGACGAACTCGACTGCGCGCGGCAGCGTCCCGATGTGCTCGGTGTGGATCCAGAACTGGTAGATCAGACTGATCGAGAAGCTGGTGAACACCATCCACGGCGGAACACCCAAGAGCGGCAAAGGCATCCACATGATGATCTCGCCGCTGTTATTCCACTTCTGCCGCAGCGCGGTGGCGAAGTTGAAGTAGCGGCTCGAATGGTGGGCCTGATGGGTGGCCCAGATCAGCCGGACCCGGTGGGCGATGCGGTGATAGGCGTAGAACAGCACGTCGACTACGACGATCGCGATCACCCAGGTGTACCACTGCAGCGGTGAGAGATGCCACGGCGCGACATAGGCGTACAACGCGGCATAACCCAGCAGTCCCAGGAACTTCCAGAACGCAAGAGTCAGAACCGACACCAACCCCATTGAGATCGAGGCGCGCGCATCACGGCCGAGATAGGAACCGGGCGCGTCACTGCCGCCGAGCTTGCGGGCGGCAACCCATTCGATGGCCAGCAGCAGGATGAAGAACGGGACGGCGAACAGCACCGGATCCCGCATCGGCGGGGGCAATGCAGACAGCAGGTCCGCGATTCGGTCCACCAGGCACCTCCCGGTGAGGAAGTCTAGTGCGCCGTTGATCGGGCACTAGTGTGATGACGCGACGAGAAAGGTGCCGGACGATGCGGGAGTGGGCCATCCGGAGGATAGCCCTGGGCAAGTGGGCCTTCCTGGGCGGCGCGATCGCCGCCGAGGTCACCGGCACCCTGGCCATGCGGGCCTCCCAGGACCGTCCGGCGTGGCTGATCGTGGTTGCGGTGGGTTATTTCACCGCGTTCTTCATGCTCACCAGGGTGCTGCGGGCCGGGGTTCCGGTCGGGGTGGCGTACGGGATCTGGGGGGCGGTGGGAACGGCGTTGATCGCCGCGATCGCTGCCGTGATTTTTGATGACCCGTTCACCATGCCGATCGTCGTCGGGATCGCGATGATCATCGTCGGGGTGCTGATGGTCGAGTTCGGATCGCACCCGAAGGCGGACGCCCCCCAATGATGTGGCTGGCATTGGCGGGGGCGATCCTCGTCGAGGTCTTCGCGACGCTGTCGATGCGCGCCTCCGATGGATTCCGCAGGCGGGCGTGGATCGCCCCGGTGGTGATCTGCTACCTCATCTCTTTCGCGCTGCTGTGGCTGACCCTGCGACTGGGCATGCCGGTCGGGATCGCCTACGGCATGTGGACCGCATGCGGTGTGGCACTGGTCGCGGTGGCCGGCCGGATCTTGTTCTCCGAACGGCTGAGCCCGCTGATGATTGCGGGCATCGCGTTGATCATCTGCGGTGTGCTGACCATCGACTTAACGGGTTCGCTTCGCTGACCGCCGATAGACCAAGCAAGATGGACGCCATGATCAGTCCACCACTGACCGAAATCGCCCATCGACTGGGCGTGGCGACCGAGTACTACGACTGGGTCGGTCATCTGAAGGCTGTCGATGAAGCGACGGTGATCGCGGTGTTGGCTGCGCTCGGCGTTAAAGCCGACACCGAAAAAGACTGTGCTGCAGTGCTTTCCGAACAGGATCGGCAGTATTGGTCCCGGGGTCTACCGCCAACGATCGTGACACGCTCCGGCACCGAAACCTCGTTTTGGGTTCATGTCACCCACGGCGACCCCGCAGAGGTGTGGGTGCGGCTGGAAGACGGCACCGTCCGCACCGACATCCGGCAGACAGACAATTTCACCCCGCCGTTCACCTTGGGTGGGCAGCGCGTCGGCGAAGCATCCTTCGTCCTGCCGACCGATCTTCCGCTGGGCTACCACCGGGTGCACCTGCGCTCCGGGGACGCCGAGTGCGACACCACACTGATCGTCACCCCGTCATGGCTGGGATTGCCGGCCCGGATGGGCGCCCGGCGCGCCTGGGGCCTGGCTACCCAGCTCTACAGCATCACCTCGGCAGGCTCCTGGGGTATCGGAGATCTGACGGATTTGGCTGACCTGGCCGTGTGGGCTGGCTCGGTGCACCGGGCCGGCTACGTGCTGGTCAACCCGTTGCATGCGGCTGCCCCAACCAAGCATATGGAGCCCTCCCCGTATCTGCCCACGTCGCGGCGCTTCGTCAGCCCGCTGTATCTGCGGGTCGAGGCGATCCCGGAATTCGCCGCCTTGCCCAAGCGGCGCCGAGTGCACAAACTCCAGCAAGCCTGCGCGGAGCAGGCACGCAAGGCCGACACAATTGACCGTGATGCGGCGTGGTCTGCTAAGCGGACGGCGCTCAAGCTGGTCTATCAGGTGCCGCGGTCGGCGGGCCGCGAACGCGCCTTCGCGGCGTTCAAGGATCGGGAGGGCACCGCACTCGACGACTTCGCCACCTGGTGCACGCTGGCCGAGAAACACGGCACCGACTGGCGGGCCTGGCCGGAGGATCTGCGGCATCCGGGGAATCCGGAAGTCACCGAGTTTGCCGAACGGCACCATCGCGCGGTCGACTTCCACCGGTGGCTGCAGTGGCAACTCGACGATCAATTGGCGGCCGCGCAGTCCCAGGCACTGCGGACCGGAATGCCACTGGGCATCATGCACGACCTTGCGGTCGGGGTTCATCCCTCCGGAGCCGACGCCTGGTCACTACAGGACGTGCTGGCGCTCGGTGTGAATGCCGGTGCACCACCGGATGAATTCAATCAACTCGGCCAGGACTGGTCACAGCCGCCGTGGCGGCCGGATCGGCTGGAAGAACTTGGCTACCAACCATTTCGGGAGCTCATCGCCGCAATCCTCCGCCATGCCGGCGGGGTAAGGATCGACCACATCATCGGTTTGTTCCGGCTGTGGTGGATCCCGCAGGGCGCTCCGCCGACAACCGGCACCTACGTCCGATACAACCACGACGCGATGATCGGCATCGTCGCACTGGAGGCTCATCGGGCTGGTGCGGTGGTGGTCGGTGAGGATCTCGGCACCGTCGAACCGTGGGTGCGGGACTATCTGCGCGATCGCGGCCTGCTGGGCACCTCGATCCTGTGGTTCGAGATCGACGCTTTCAACCGTGGACCGCTGCAGGCCCAACACTGGCGCGAACTCTGCCTGTCATCGGTGAGCACCCACGATCTGCCGCCCACGCCCGGCTATCTGGCCGGCGAGCACGTGAAGTTGCGCCATGCGCTGGGGTTGCTCACCCGCACCAAAGCCGAGGAAATGACCGACCACCGGGCCGAGCAGGCCGCCTGGATGGCGGAGTTGCGCCGGGTCGGACTGCTGCCCGCAGACGGCGGCGGCGATCCCGCCGAGGAGGACGTGATCATCGCCCTGTACCGATATCTGGGTCGCACACCGTCACGGTTACTGGCGTTGTCGCTGGCCGATGCGGTCGGTGAGCGGCGTACCCAGAACCAGCCCGGAACCACGGACGAGTATCCGAACTGGCGGGTTCCGCTGGCCGGGCCGGATGGCGACCGGATGTATCTGGAGGATGTGTTCACCGATCGCCGCGCAGCAGCACTGGCCGAGGCGCTGCGGATCGCGATTGATCCAATGCCTCGATAGGCGCTTCGCGGCTACCAGGCCCAGGTGTGCGAACCGGTGACACCGCTGAATGCGACATAGCCGTCGGCGGTGGCGGCCGCGGTCGCGCCGTTGACTGCGGCGGTGCCGTCCCAGACCTGCACGCCGTCGCAGTAGATCACCCGGGCCGAACCCAGTGTTGGTACAGCAACGGTTCCCGAAGTTGCGTCGGGTCCCGTCACCGTCAGCCGGAACACGTCATCGCCGAACTCCCATCGCGCGGCGATCGTTCCGCCGACCGAAGGCACCTGACCCTGCGCCCACTGCAGTTCCTGAGGGAACGGCTTGACCTGCCAGGTGCGGTAGGCGGGCGATGCCGGGGTGATGCCGACGACGTAATCCGACAGCGCTGAAGTGGCACCGGTGCTCCAGGCATGCGATGCGGAGTCACCGAACAGATACCTCAGCTGGCTGGCCGACAGGTCTCCGTTGGGAAGGTTGATCCGCTCCCAGGTGGTGCCGGGGCTGCTATCGGCCATGTAGCCCCAGGTGGCCAGTATCTGCTGCATCGCCAGATCCGGTCGGCCGGCAAGGTAGTTCGAGGGCAGCGTGAAGCTGCCGATGAATGGAGAGACGATCTGTGGGTAGCCACTAATACCCTCCTCTGCGGCGCGCAGTCCATATTGAGTGCTGAGCGAATCCGACAGGGTCGCCACGATCTGTGCCGCCTGGTCGGCGTCGGCGAC